>JAADDJ010000033.1 GCA_013153965.1 Thermotogae bacterium | reverse complement strand
GACGCGCGGTCCCGAAGCCGGCGTACTGCCGCATCGTCCAGAGGCGGCCCCTGTACATGTTGGGATACACGCCCCGGGTGAATGGGGGCTCACCGGGCCTGCCGAGCATCTCCTCGGGGTCAAAATCGGCCAAGTCCTCGTGGGTGTAAAGCTCCTTTATGGGTATTCCGGACGTGGTGATGTACTTCTTCTTCATGGAAAGAACGGGATTTTAAGGTAGAAGGGAGCGGTCCTCCAGCCACTCGTCCCAGAAGACGAACCACCTGTCGGTCCATCGGCTCAACTTCTCCGTCAGGTGCCGGGAGAACCACTCCATGGCATCGTCAAGGTCCTTGGGATGGAAGGGGGGACTCACCTCCCCGTAGTATTTTCCGCACCTCTCCAAGGGAACGCCGTAGGCGAAGACCACCGGCGCCCCCGTCTCCAGAGACAAGCGCGCGAACCCCGTCGGAACCCTTCGGTATCCCCTTCCGACCCTTATAACGTATCCGCCCTCCTTGGAGGAGACCTTGCGGTCCGAGACCAGATAGACCGTCTCCCCTCGCCGAAGGGCTTCAAGGAGCTTGGGATAGGACCCCTTAACGGGCACTATCTTCAGTCCGAATCGCTCCCTTATGCGCAGAAACTCCCTAAACCACTCGCCGGAAGGGACCTCCGCCGCCGCCACCCCCTTGAAACCGAGGATGCCGGCTACGTTCGCCAAAAATTCCGGATTCCCCAGATGGGCCGATACGACTATCAGCCCCTTGCCCCGGAAAGGCTCGGCGTGGTGGAGGCCGTCCATACGCTCAAGCTTGGCCCTCACCCAATCGCCGGATACGTGGGGCAGGATGAGGGTGTCGGCCACGCTGCTCCAGAAGTAGCGGAACGTCTCCTGCCATCCCGTCTCATCGCCCCGGAGCATGCGGAAGTTCTTCTTCACCGCCTCAACCCTCCTGCGGGCGAACCTTATCTGCAGCTCGGCCATCACGTTCATAAGACGGCAGAGGCGGTCGTATCCGAGATTCTTTGAGAGACGGTTGGCGGCGCGGAAGGCCTCTATGGTTATCTTCTTCTTCAGGCTCTTCGGGATCATGCGAGACTCTCCCAGTACCGTTTCATCAGGAGGGCGTCGTTCTCTATGTTGGGGCTCTCGGATACTATCGTTCCATCCGCCCCGTAATCCTTGAGCACCTGCAGGATCTCCCTCCAGAGAAGGTCCGACTCCTCAAGGTTCAGGTGGTGCCTCTCTCCCCTGTCCCCGTACGCTATTCCCGACATATGTATGTGCAAATTCTTGAGCCCCCTATCGCCCAGGTAATCCTTCACCTTCTTGAGGACGGCCTCAACGTCCTCGGGCTTGAGGAGTACCCCCCCATCCCTCGCATGTATGTGGGCGAAGTCTATGCAGGGTAGAACCCCATCCACCTCGGCCGAGAGCTCCAGAACCTCGTCAAGGGAGCCGTACTGGGTGGGTTTCCCGGTGGTCTCCGGACGCAGGATAACGTCTATCCCCTCCTCCCGCAGGCGGCCAACTATCTCAGAGAGTATTCCTTTGACCTGACGATGGACCTTCTTCGGGTCGTCCCCCAGATAGTACGCCGGATGGAAGACGATGTCCCTGGCGCCGGCGATGAAGCCTATGCGGGCGGAGTCGTATATGCGCTTGATGGAGGCCTCCACCTTCTCCTTCTCCCGGGCGTAGAGGTTTATCCAGTAGGGGGCATGGACGCTCAAGGTCAATCCGAGGGATTCGGCCGTCTCCCGTACCCTCTTAGCCTTCTCCTCCTTCATCCGGACCCCCCTCACGAACTCCAACTCCATCCCATCCAAACCCAGCTCCGCCACCCTGCGCAGCCCGTCCTCCGTGCTCCTTCCCTTGGTGGATAGGGGCGAGCCGGCCGTCAGGAACCTCATGGCGTGAAGTTTAAGGTCGTGGTGCAATCTCGGCGACCGTAGAATCCTCCGCCCTACCCCATGCGTTATCTGAAGGTCCTTTACGTCTTTTGGAGGGCCTCCGTTGAGGCGGAGATGGAGTACAGGCTCAACTTCGTCGTCTCCATCCTAAGCAGCGTGGGGCACACCGTAGGGGGGCTCTTCATCCTCTCCCTCTTCTATCGGGATGGGAGGGGTTTCGGGGGGTGGGATTGGAACGATGCTCTGGTGATCCTCGGCATCTTCACCCTGATTGAGGGACTCTCGCAGAGTCTCCTCAACCCGAACCTCAACCGCATAGTTGAGCACGTGCAGGATGGGACGCTGGACTTCGTCCTCCTCAAGCCCATAGACTCCCAATTCTGGCTGTCGCTCCGATACCTGTCGCTGTGGGGAATACCGAGCATGCTGGCGGGGATATCCCTCATAGCCTACGGTCTATCCCGCAGGAGCATCCAGCCGGCCGACGTGCTTCTCGGGGCCGTGGTCCTCCTCGCCGGCCTCCTAATCCTCTACAGTCTCTGGTTCATGCTCGGGACGTTGAGCATATGGTTCGTGAAGATATACAACATCACGTACGTTCTGAAGGCTCTGGTTGAGGGGGGCAGATTTCCGCTTACGGCCTATCCCCCACTCTACAGGTTGATCATGACGTACGTCGTACCGGTGGCCTTCCTCACCACCGTGCCGGCCGAAACATTCTTGGGTAGAGGGAGCACCTTCTACAGTCTCCTCGGCGTGGGATTGGCATTCCTGTTTCTGATGCTCTCAAGGGCCTTTTGGAGGTTCGCCCTCCGCTACTACACGAGCGCCTCCAGCTGATCACCTGGAGAGTAGGGCCTCAACGTTCTCCTTCCACACCCTGTAGGGCTTGTAGCCGAGGAACTTCTTCACGATCCTTCCCTTGCGGTCAATCAGAAAGGCCGTGGGAAGCCCCAGTATTCCCCCGAAGCGCTCCTCCAACTTCTTGGAGGACATGGCTACGGGGTACTCTATCGGTATCTCCCTCATGAATGCCCGCACGTCCTCGGGGGAGTCGTCCTTGGATATGCCGAGGATGAGAAGGCTGTCGCCGAACTCCCTCTGGAGGCGGTTGAAGTCGGGTATGGACTTGCGGCATGGCTTGCACCAGGTCGCCCAAAAATCCACTATGATGACCTTTCCCTCGTAATCGGAGAGACGTATTACCTTGCCGTCTATGGTTCGGACCACCACGTCATAGACCGTATCCTTCCCCTTGCGCTCCTTCCCGCATCCGGATAGGGTGAGGAGAATCAGGAGTCCTACGCCTAACGCTCTCTTCAGCATGGCGGCAATTCTAAGCCGGCTACATGCGGGGATGCACCACCCTTCGCAGCCTGTAGATCCGGATGCTCTCGCCCCTGCCCACCATCTCCATAACGTCCGGATGCTCCTCCCCCAGCGCGCACACCTCCCTGTAGTACGGTACGGGCCCGTTGGGGTCCGCATCGTCGCACACCACGTATAGGAAACCTTTCCTTCGGGCCGCCTCCTTGAACTCATCCACCTGTGAGACCAGATAGTGAGACATCCACGCGGGGGTTCCGAGGGCGGGCAGGTAAGTTCCCTCGCTCCAGTAGGACGTCAGGTACCAGTGGGGCCTGCGGCTCTCTCTCTTTAGGACCTTCCAGTCGTGGGGATTCAGCGAGACCTGCGAGTGCAGGTAGGCCATATACACCATGGAAAGGAGGGGTAAGGTCAGGATGGGGGCCCCGAAACGCCTCCATAGGTACATGAAACCGAAGCCCGCCGGAGGGAGCAGGAGGAGGATCATACGGGACATGTACATGCTCTTCGGAGGGCCGAAGGGCACGTGGAGGTAGGCGAGGATGAATGAGACGAATCCCATGACGACCGAGAGGGCTATCCCCCACACGGGAACGCCGCATCTCCTGCGATAGCGGTAGCCCAGAGCGGCGAAGGCGAGTAGGACGGACACCGCCAGAACGGACTTGAGGAAACCCCGCTGCACGAATCCATCAACTATGAGCATCTCGTTCTGGGACATGAATAGGGAGCCCTTCAGGATGAGGTAGTACTGGGGTAGGAGCAGGAGGAGGAGCAGGTACGGGACGAAGTCCCGCCAACGTCTCCTGTGAAGGATGATGTAGGTTAGGAAGGGGACGAGGACCGATATGAAGTGGAAGGCGAAGGCGCCCAGCCAGTAGATGGCGGCCCTACGGGGGGCCTTGCGGAAGGCCAGAAGACCCAAGGTGAGGGAGGCCAACGTGGGAAAACCACCCCACCGAAGGTAGCTGGTGGGATAGGGAAAGAATAGGGCGGCCATTAGGGCCACGGATGGGGAGCCGAGCCACCTGTACATGGCCCAGAAGAAGAGGCCCCAGAAGATATATACGGCCACCAGTACGGCGTTTATAGGCTCCAAGCCCGTGAGGATGCTCAATCCGGCCGCCGCGTAGTGGAATCCCACGTTGAAGGCTCCGAAACCCTCAACGCCGAAGGGGTAGTACGTGGGGCCATATCCGTTGTGGAAGAGCACCGTGGCCGTCGTGTAAGTGTGCATTATGAAATCCTTGCGGTAGGGGTAGAGGAAGGGGGAGGTGATGGCGTAGCGCAGGGCTATGGCGAGAAGGAAGTACAGTACGGCCGGATTGAAGCGGGGCCGGCGATAGAGCACGTACAGACTCCAGAGGGTTCCGACGGCCGAGAGGAGTAGAACCGTCTCCCTGAAGTGTCCGAATACGAACCACCCCAAAACCCCCCAGAGCGTTAGCGATACGGCTATTGACTCCCCGAATCCTCCCCTCCTCCCCGTCGCCCTCAGGATGAGGTTGCCCAATCCGTAGAGGTATCCCGGAAGGAGGAGGAGAAGCATGTCAGGTACCCCAATCCCGAGGGGCTATGAACTCGTAGTTTATGCTCACCTGACCCACCTTCGCTATGATGGGGGGTTTCCGTTTGAACTGGTTCCTCTTGAGCAGAGTCCAGACTCTTTTAACCTTCCCCTCCCCATACTTATCGTAGAGCTGCTCCGGGCGCCTGTGGAGCTCCAATATCTCGTACAGGATGGCGTCGGCCTCCGCGTAGGAGAGGCCCAGTTCCGCCTCGTCCGTCTGGCCGGGCCATAGGTCCGCCGTAGGCTTCTTCCTGACTATCTCCTCCGGAACCCCCACGTACGAGGCCAACTCCCAAACTTGAGTCTTGTAGAGGTCCCCGAGGGGATTGACCGCGTGGGCGAGGTCCCCCCACAGGGTACCATACCCGAGCAGAAGCTCCGTCTTGTTGGAGGTTCCCACCACCAGTCCCCCGTACTTGGCGCTGAGGTCGTAGAGGATTATCATGCGCACGCGGGCGAGGACGTTCCCGATACGATTCTTATCGTCAATCTTCAGATTCTCTATGAAGGCGTCGGCCATCGGCGTGATGTCTATGTGAAGGGGTTTGAGGGATAGGATATCGGCCACCATCCTCGCATGCTCCAGAGACTCCCTTGAAGATAGCCTGTAGGGAAGCATAACCCCTACGACGTTCTCACTTCCCAAGGCCTCCACCAGAAGGAAGGCGGCCAGAGACGAATCCACACCGCCGGATAGTCCTATTATGGCCTTCCGGAAGCCGAATCTCGTTATCTCCTGCCTTAGAAATAGCACCAACCCCCTCTTGAGAACTTCAAGGTTGTGAGCTTTCACGATGCTTCTATTCTAAGGACGGCCTCGGCCGAGCTCCCGCGAATGCAAGGGAGTGGAGCCATCCCAATCCCTATGATAATTCGTCGGGCAATTTTGCATTTTAATACAAAATTTTTGCAACGACCATTAATTTGCAAGTTTTCAATCACCATCGTGGCTCACAAGGTTTAGAATCGTAGGGTTATGATGGTTCAGGCCCTTCTTTCCGTCTCCCTAAGCACGGTCTTCGTGGAGAACGTAGGCCAGGAGAGTGATAGGGAGCTCGTCTTCTATACGCTGCATCCGAAGAACCTGCACGTGTATAGGAACGGTCAGGTGCTCGCGGGCGACGTGCTGCTGCGATTCGGGAAGCCCAAGTACGTACTCCCGGGGCTCAAGGCTTCGCCGACGATAAACTACATGAAGGCCGGAAAGAGTTTCACCGGCCTACCCTCCTACAGGCAGGTGATCCTCAGGGAGGCTTACGAGGGGGTGGATGTGGTTCTAACCACGACGGACGATTCGCACGTGGAGGTTCAGTTCATCGTCCATCCGGGTGCGGATCCGGGCCGCATATCCGTGAGCATATCCGACGCCCAAGCCCGGAAGACGGAGGATGGGCTGACCTTGAAGGGAAGGCGTAGTGAGATACTTCTGCACACCTACAGGGCCTTTCAGGGGGCGGACGAGGTGCCGGTTGAGGCCGTCCTCGTTGATAACACCCTCTCATTCAGGGTGGGAGAGTACGACCCGAGCCGCACCCTGATAATAGACCCGATTTTGGAGTCCATATCCACGGCCATAGTTGCCGGCACGGATAACGACTACTCCAGCGCCATCGCCATGGACAGCAGCGCCTTCGGCGTAGTGTATATAGTTGGGACGACGTATAACTACGCGAACTTCTCCGTCTCACGCAACGTCTTCGGTACCATGGATTCGTCGGATGTCTTCGTAGTCAAATTCCGGACGAACGACTACACGTTCCACCACCAGGCGACGACCATCATCGGGGGTAGCGGCGCCGACAGGGGCGTTGATGTGGCCGTGGGTCTGTCCGGAAACGTGTATATAACGGGATTGACCGACCATCCATCCGACTTTGGGCCCAGCCGTACGACATTCGGGACCGTCAGGGGCACGAACACGTTCATAACCGAGCTCTCGGGAGACCTCGGCACCCATCTGAGCACGGCCATAGTCGGAAACGTCGGGGTCGCGGGATTGGCGCTTGATGCCTCCGACAACGTCTATATAGCCGGTCTCACGTCGGGATTCCCCGCGAGCGACACGGTGGGGGACGCGAGCGACACCGTAAATGTGTTCATAGGCAAGTTCTCATCCAACTTGAGCACGAGCATTCAGACGGTCGTCGCCGGAGTTAGAGGCTCGGCGGAGACGGTGGGCTATATTCACATAGATGGAAGCACCATATACGTTTCAGGTAGCTACGCCAACGGGGCGTTTGGGGATGACTCTCTCGGGGATACGCTCATCATCCCGAAGATGCCCCCTCCATTCTACCTAATGGACATATTCCTCTACAGAGGGCCAACGAGCAACCTCTCCTACGGCTCATTCATGACCTTCGGAGAGGTGGAATACAACCAGGGAGCCGGGAGAATTCACGAGAACAGCGCCGGCCAGCCCCTGATGATAATAAACGGGGATCTCAATTACTTTAGCTCAAAGGATTCCTTCGTCACCACCGTATATAACTACGGGAGCAGCAGCTCATCCGACGGAAGTATCGGGGTCTATAACCCCTACACCCGCACACTCGCCATCCTCCGTTATATGAAAGATGCGTTGGATGGGTTTGGTCCCCCTTACCCCCAGGTGGGCCTTGATATAGACGACGAGGGTAGAGTGTATGTGGTGGGAACCGTGTATGGCACGAGCGGCCTACCCTCCCCCTACACCATCTATGGCGCCACCGGAGATTCCAACGTCGTGCTCACCGTCCTGAGCGGGGACCTCAGCACCCATATAAAGACGGTCGTCGTATCAAGCAGCGGCAAAGATGAGGGAGCGGACGTTGTGGCCAAGGACTCCTGCCACGTCTATATCACGGGCAAGACGGCAGTCCCTTCCAACTTCTCAATATCCCGGACCATATTCGGTACGACGGGCAACTACGACGCCTTCGTCAGCCACCTCTTCCAAGCTCCCGACGCCTGCGCGATAGGGCAGAATGACGAGCTCGGGGTGTCGGAGATGCCGGACGGAGTCCGGTCCTTCAAGGTGGATGGGAGCACTCTGGTGCTCACGTTGGAGTCGCCCGGATACGTGGGATACGACGTGTATGACCTCGGCGGCAGGAGGGTGGCCTCCGAATCGGTCGGATACCTTCCGGAGGGGCGATATACCTTCCGGTTGAATCTGCGCCGGGGAGAGTACTTCCTGCGTCTGCGCATAGGGGAGAAGGTCCATAGGGTAAAGATTCTCCTCTGACCGCCCTAAAATTCCCCCCATGATTAGGGGGGTTGAGATGAGGGTCGGTAGGGTGATTGAGGCCTACCGGCACCCGCGGGCCCGCAAGCCCGCGTACGTGCTGAAGATAGATTTCGGGGAGTACGGCGTTAAGACCTCCTCGGCCCAGATAACGGAGCGATACACCCCGGAGGACCTGGTGGGCAAGCTCGTCGTGTGCGTCGTCAATCTACCGCCCAAGAATATAGCCGGCGTGGTGTCCGAGGTGCTCGTCCTCGGCGTTCCCGATGAGAATGGGCGGGTCGTGCTCCTATCGCCGGACGACGAGGTTCCGCTCGGGGCGGAGGTATTTTAGCGCTCGCAGGCGAAGCAGAGGTCCAACCCCCTGTAGCCGGCTAAGTCTCCGAAGCCCAAGGTTCGGGCCTCCACCATCGCACTGTCCAAGAGCATAACCCAGTAGATGTTCGTATCCTCGTATCTCTGCCACACGACCAGAGTATCCACCCGGTTGGCCACGAGCGTATCGGAGTACCCGTCGGGAGGTAGGGGGGCGTAGAAGCCTCCAGAGTACTCGGTGAATCTCACGTCCCCGTCGCCATACACCAGATAGCCGTCGGATACCGGAAGGATATGGACCGTGTCCGAAGTCATGTCCAACCGCAGGAGCGGAAGGATACTGTCCCCCACCTCTCCCACAGCCGGCAGGTTGAAACCCCAAAGGAGCGGGCCCTCATCCCTCGCGTGGAATACGAAGAACACCATGGAGTGGTCCTCGCAGGTCTGCAGGAATGTGCTGTCCAAGACATATTGGGCGTTGGCGGTATCGGTGTCGGAGGAGTGTATTACGGCTACAGTGGTCCGGTCATCACACAGCACTTCAACCGAATCGTAATGGGGGCAGAAGGGTTTGGAGAAAGAGAAGATGATACCCTTACCGTCGTCCGTCAGACCGTCCATATACACCGGCTCAACGGGCTCGGATATTACGAAGGGATTCCACAAATCCGCACAGGGGTCATTTATGCACCCGACTCCCAGAAGGAGCATCCCCAAAAATGCAAAGATAAACGAAAATCTCCTCATGGTTGTCCCTCCAGCTGTAAGACCATGTCCTTGGCGTACTTATTGACGTTCAGGACTCTCACCTTCACCCGATCCCCCAAGGTGAGTTTCCTCTGCTCCCCTTTGCGGAATATCAGGACGGAGTACTCCTCCGGTATGGGGACCACCCTACCCCGGAGCGTGGCGAAGGGTACGTACCCCTCGGCCAGATGGTCCGTTATCTGCACGAAGAGGCTTTCGGAGGATATGCCGGTGATTATCCCATCGTATATCTCCCCCACCTTATCCTGCATGAACTCGTATATCTTCAGCCTCCACAGCTCCCACTCCGCATCCTCGGCCAGACGCTCCCGCTCCGACAGGTGCTTACCCAACTCCACGAGTTCCTCCTGCGTGTAGAGGGACTTCCCGCCGGTTATGAGCTGCCAGAGCTGACGGTGGGCTATGAGATCAGGGTATCGCCTTATGGGGCTCGTGAAGTGCAGGTAATTCTTGAGAGCCAGTCCGAAGTGCCCCACGTTTATCGGAGAGTACTCGGCCCGGGCCATGCTCCGCAGTAGCAGGTAGTTCATCAGGGTCTCCTCGGGCCTGCCTCTGAATTGGCTCACCACATCCGCCAAGAATTTGGGGGTTATGCGGCGGTGTCTGAAGGAGCGCCCCAGCAGCCTCTCGGCCAAGGCGATGAATTTCCGTATCTTCTTGAGGTCCGGCCTGTCATGGACGCGATAGAGAACCGGCCACTCCCTCTTCTGCATGTAGGTGGCCACGACCGTGTTGGCTACGATCATCAACTCCTCAATTATCTTGTGGGTCCAAAGCCTCTCCTTGGGCGAGACCATCACCACCTTCCCATCCTCCATGAGGAATTCGGCCTCCGGAAGGTCAAAGTCTATGCTCCCCCTCTCCTCCCTCTTGGCACGTAGGACTTCGGCCAGGGCGCTCGCCTCCTTGAGAGTACGTTTGACGCCGGCCGAAGCCCTCCGGTAGATCACGGTTTGGGGATCCTGCGGAGGCTCGTCGTTCAGCATACGTTGGGCATCCTCGTACGTCAGACGGGCCCAAGATTTTATAACGCTCCTGTAGAAGCGGGCCGTGCGGGTCATCACCCGTCCACTCTCGGTTATCTTCACCTCCACCGTGAAGGTGTATTTGGGCTTGCCGGGAAGGAGCGAGGCGAGGTCGTCGGAGAGCTTGTGGGGAAGCATGGGTATCACCCTGTCTATCAGATAGACGCTCGTTCCCCTCTTCAGGGCCTCCCTGTCAAGGGC
This sequence comes from Thermotogae bacterium, assembly GCA_013153965.1. Lineage (GTDB taxonomy): Bacteria > Hydrothermota > Hydrothermia > LBFQ01 > LBFQ01 > JAADCS01. Next base: position 5,431 of record JAADDJ010000033.1, on the reverse strand, counting down.
CGAGCCCTTGGCGACCCAGTAGGATACGTCGGCTATATGCACCTTCAGGATCCATCCCTTCGCGTACCTCTCCACGTATATGGCATCGTCGTAGTCCTTGGCCGTCCTCGGGTCTATGGTGATGGTGAATTCCTCCCTAAGGTCCCTACGCGGCACGTCTTCGGCGGGGGATAGTTTCTCCACCTCTCTGAGGACCTTCCGGGGAAATTCGGAGGGGAGGGCGTACTTGAGCTCTATGAGGCGGTAATCGTCGGGATTCACCTCGTAAATCTCCCACACCCCGTCCTTCCTTTTGAGGATAACCCTCGTTCCACGCTTGAGCTTCCGGCCGCGCTTGAGCCTCACACGTACGGTTCCGAGCTTCGGGTCGTCCGTGAGGACCATCCCTCTACCGATGTACGTGCCTCCCACGAATACCGTCCCGTGCTTGACGACCCGGAGTACCTTCCCTTCCGGGAGCTCACCCTTCTTGTCGGGGAATATGAGGACCTCCACCTCGTCGCCGCTCAGGGCGTCTCCGGTGGCCCAAGCGGGAATGAATACCTCCCCCTCGTCGGTCCTCACGAATCCGAATCCGGCCCGCTTTATCTGGATTATTCCCCTCACCACCTTCCCCACCCTCTCCACGTGGGCGTACCTCTTGCCGAGCCGTATGACCAGACCCTCCTCAATCAGGCGATGGAGTATCTTGCGGGTGCGTTTCTTGCTCAACTTGAGGGCTCGGGCTATCTGACTCAAAGTGAGCTTGGGCTTCTTCGCACTCTTAAGCAGTCTTAGGATCCGCTCCTTAAGGTCCATTTCGTCTTCCACTCCGTAGTTTAAGGCCGGCTCAAACGCTCCTTCAACACCTCCAAGAGCCGCTCCTTGGGGAGCTCCAGCCGCTCCTGCGCCCAGAGGTCCTGAAGCTCCACCTTCCCATCCTTCCAAGCCCTCCCTATGACGATCCTCAGGGGGACGCCTATCAGGTCCGCGTCCTTGAATTTGACCCCCGCCCTCTCCTCCCGCTCATCCCAAAGGACGTCGTATCCGGCCCGGCGCAGGAGGTCGTATATCTCCTCCCCCTCCCCGACCAGGTCCACAATATGAACGTCAAAGGGGGCTATGGACTTGGGCCATAGCATGGAATTCTCGGTCCCGTAAAGCTCCACGGCGCTGACCATTATCCTACCCGGACCTATCCCGTACGAGCCCATTATCACGGGCTTTCGCTGGCCGTCCCGGTCGCTGAAGAAGACGCCCATGCTCTCGCTGTAGCGGGTTCCGAGCTTGAATATGTGCCCTATCTCTATCGCATTGACCAGACGCAGAGGGGAGCCGCACACCGGGCACCTGTCCCCCTCGGTGGCGTACCGGATGTCCTCCCATCGCACGTCCCCCAGATCCTCCGGATTCACCCCCACTATGTGATGATCCTCCTCACCGGCCCCGACGACGAAGCCCCTAAGGTACCTGACGGCGTGATCCGCTATCTTGGGGAGGGAGACGTTCAGCGGCCCGACGAATCCAACCTCCACGCCCAAGAGGGACAGGACCTCGTCGGCCGTAGCCAGACGGGGGTTGGGTAGGATACGGGCCAACTTCTCCTCATTCACCTCGTGGTCCCCCCTAACCAGAACCAGAACGGGACCCTCATCCGTCATATACACCAGAGACTTCACCAAGAATTTGGGCTCAACGCCCAGAAATTCGGATACCTCCTCTATGCTGCGAACGTTTGGGGTATGTACCTTCTTCAACTCCTTGAATGGAGACTCTTCAACCCTCTCCTCCGGAATCGCGGGGGCGACCTCCACGTTAGCGGCGTATCCGCAGCTGTCGCATAGGACCAACCTATCCTCCCCGGCGTCGGAGATTACCATGAACTCCTCGCTCTCCTTACCGCCCATAAGACCGGAGGATGCCTTCACATGCACGAACTTTAAGCCACACCGGGTGAATATTCGCTCGTAAGCCTTCCGGTGCTTGGCGTAGGATTCGTCCAAACCCTCCCAGGTGGCGTCCAAGCTGTACGAATCCTTCATTATGAACTCCCTGACCCGCAGCAGCCCTCCCCTCGGCCTCGGCTCGTCCCTAAACTTGGTCTGGAGCTGGTACCATATCTGCGGCAAGTCCTTGTAGGAGTGTATGACGTTGCGGGCTATCTCGGATATTATCTCCTCGTGGGTGGGAGCCAAGGCGTAGTCCCTGCCCTTGCGGTCCCGCAGGCGGAACATATCATCTCCGAAGCTCTCCCACCTTCCGGACTCCTCCCACAGGGACGAGGAGGTGAGCGAGGGCATGAACAGCTCCTGCGCGCCTATGGCGTCCATCTCCTGACGGATTATCTCCATTATCCTCTTCATCACCCGCCACCCGAGGGGCAGGAAGGTATATACGCCGCTGGTCAGCTGGCGCACGTATCCGCCCCTCACGAGGAGCCTGTGGCTCTTGGTCTCGGCATCCGCAGGAGGCTCTCTGTAGGTACGTATCAAGGACTTACTTTGACGCATGGGGTGTATTCTACCGGTGAAGGGAACGGGGATATAATTTCCCTCCATGGTCAGGTACAAGCTTCCGGACGGGAAGGTGCTTGAGCTCGTGAGAGGGGATATCACCAAACAGCGGGACCTTCGGGCCATCGTCAATTCCGCCAACTCCCGACTCACGCCGGGGGGTGGGGTGTCGGGGGCCATCCACAGAGCGGCCGGGCCTCAGCTGCAGGAGGAGGCCAAGAGATACGCTCCCATAAGGGTTTCGGAGTGCGTTATAACGGGGGCCTACAACCTTCCCAACGACTACGTTATACACTGTCTCGGACCCGTTTATGGGAGGGACGAGCCTTCGGATGTCTTTCTGGCCAAAACCTACGAGAATGCCCTGCGCCTCGCCGACGAGAGGGGGATAGAGAGCGTGGGCTTCCCATCCATATCAACGGGCATCTTCGGCTATCCGGTTGATGAGGCGGCGAAGGTCGCCCTGCGCTCTATCCTTGAAACTCTCCCCAAGCTGAAGAATGTTAAGAAGGTCAGGATGGTGCTGTGGGGCGAGGACAGCTACAGGGCTTATGTAAATGCGCTGAAGGAGTTGGTGGGAGAGGTTGAGGAGATATAAGCTCCTATTCCGCGCTTTCCACTTCTACGTCGGGTTGGGGGGAGTTGAATCGTGCCCTCACTCGCACATCTATAGGGTTGAGGTGGTGGGGGATGTTCCGACGAATGCTCTGGAGGACTTGGTAGCCGAGCTCTCAGGTCGCCTGCTGAACGATTGGGAAGGGCTACTGTATCCGGAGCCGACGACGGAGAATCTGGCCGCCTCCATCTTCCGCAGGCTATCGCGGGGTGGATGGAGGATAAGGTGGGTGTCGGTGGAGGAGGATGGGACCGTGAGGTCCCTCTACGACGGCTCGGACGTTTGGGTTTCGGTAAGGAAAAGTCGCCCACGCAGAACGGCAGTATGCGCCGTCAAGGGAAGTTTCTCCCCATCGGGTTTCGCCGCCAACCTGAAGGATATATCGGCCCTCTGCCCTTAGGCTTTAGCCTCCTCCATCTCCTGCAGGACCTTCCTGACCTCCTCCCTCGCCTTCTTGGCATCCTGCAGGAACTTCTCAACTAAGTTCATAGGGCAGAAGGGACCGCACATTGAGCAGGCCTCGGTCTTGGATGCCCTCGCCTCGTACAGCTCCCGCGCCTTCACCGGGTCCAAGGCCAGCCGCAGCTGGGCCTCCCAATCTAAGGCGTAGCGGGCACGGGACATGGCGAGGTCCCAATCCCAAGCGCCCTTCACCCCCTTGACCAGGTCCCCTATGTGGGCGGCTATGCGGAAGGCTATCACGCCGGTGCGCACGTGCTCCGGGGCGGGGAGTCCGAGGTGCTCGGTCGGCGTCACGTAGCACAGGAAATCAACCCCCGCGGCGGCGGCCAACGCTCCCCCTATGGCTCCGGTGATGTGGTCCCACCCGGCCCCCACGTCCGTAGGCAGGGGTCCGAGTACGTAAAAGGGGGCCCCCTTGCATATCTTCTTTTCGGCTATCACTTGGGCCTCTATCTCGTTGAGGGGCACGTGGCCCGGACCTTCAACCATAACCTGCACCCCGGCCTTTCTGGCCCTATCAACAAGCTCGCCGAGGACCAAAAGCTCGTGTATCTGGGGACGGTCAAAGCTGTCGGCTATGCTGCCCGGGCGGAGCGAATCTCCGAGGCTCACGGTCACGTCGTAGGCTTTCATGATATCAAGGATGTCGTCGTACCGCTCATATAGGGGATTCTCGCGGTTGTGATACATCATCCACGCGGCCAGCAGTCCTCCCCCTCTGGAGACCACCCACGTGGTGCGTCCCTGCTCCTTCATGAAGCGGAGTCCCTCCAGGGTGATACCGGCGTGTATGGTCATGAAATCAACCCCATCCTTGGCGTGGGTCTCTATGGCCTCCAGAAAGTCCTCCGGCTCAAGGTTGAATACGGAGCCCTTCCTCCGGGCAGCCTCAAATTCGGCCTCATACACGGGGACGCTTCCGAGGGGAACTTCGGCCACGGCCATGAGGGTTTGGCGGATGGCCCGGAGATTTCCCCCGGTGGATAGGTCCATAACGGTGTCGGCTCCGGCCTCTATGGCGACCTTGAGCTTTTCAACCTCCTCGGCCACATTCACGTAGTCGTAGGAGGTCCCAAGGTTGGCATTGACCTTGGTGCGGAGACCCTTACCTATGCCGACTATCCGCTTGAGATTTCGCGATAGATGTACCCGGTTGGCCGGTATAACTACGGTTCCCTCAGCAACGCGCTCGCGAATGACCTCCGGATGGAGGCCTTCGTCCTCGGCAACTCTCTCCATCTCGGGGGTTATTTTCCCCTGTCTCGCAGCTTCAAGTTGGGTCATGGCATGTGAATTCTAAGGACGGAGATAGAAAAAAACGCCCCAGGAGGGACTCGAACCCCCGACCTACGGCTTAGGAAGCCGCCGCTCTATCCTGCTGAGCTACTGGGGCGTTTAAAGTGGAGGCGGCGGGAATCGAACCCGCGTCCGAACGGGCTACTTGCCCCCGGGTGTTTTACAGGCTTAGCCCCTTCTTTGGATTTACGTCCCGACCCAAGGGCATCGGGGCGTCTCCCGAGAGTCGGGACGCCTCCTCTTTGATTACCCTCCACCTCGGGGAGAGGAGGGAGACCGAGGCGAAGGGCCTGCCCTAAAGGACCCCCCATCGGATGCCGGGCAGGAGGCGATCCGTGGGAGGCTGGCGGTCATTACGCCGCCAGAGCGTACGAAGCGTTCGCACTTATTTTGGTTTCGGGCTTGATAACGGGGTTGCCCGACCCCGGCCTGCACCCGGCAGGCTTTCACCCGCCGTCGAGACCTTTTCGCCCCCCTACGCGGATTCTCATACGCTTAGGTGGGTATTATAAGGCGGAGAGGTTCGCCGAGGCGGGTCGCGCCTTTAAAATATCCCTTCTGTGGA
>JAADDJ010000029.1 GCA_013153965.1 Thermotogae bacterium | reverse complement strand
ACGACGCCCTCTCATCGGCGGTCCAAAACGGCCTTCCCCTTCTTCTGTTGGACCTTCTCAACCGCTCCTTGAAAGAGAGTACCACTGGAAAATGTGCCCCCTCCGAAAGGGATGTCGTTGAGTACGCTCAACAGGGGGTTGAAAACTGCTTCAAACAGTACGAGGAAAGCATCTCATATTCCGCGGGTGAGTGCAAGTTTTCCGCAAAATACAGCACAACACCCAGCCTGACCAACTGGATACAGGTGGCTTTCCTCCTAAGGGTGCTGAAGGACTCCTTGGGCCCGGAGCTGTGCTACGACCCCCAAGAGGGGATAAGTCTTGAGCGTTTAACCGAGCTGGCCGAGAAGATATGGAGAAAGGATTCCCTAGCGGGAGTCTTCATTTTCAAAAACCTGAACGATAAGGACGATAGAAGCGGGAGCGATAGAAACAGAATTGAAAACCGCGCAAAAGCAAAAGAATGTCAGGATAAATGGTGTCCCTACGCTAAGAAGGAAAATATGGCTTGCAAATATCAGGACGCATGCTCGGAGGGGGACAAAGACAACATCAGAGACTTCCGAAACTTCATAGCCCACTCCGGCATAACCTTCGGCACCGTGAAGATAAAAGGGAAGAACGGCAGACCTTGGCTAAGGTACTGCGACAGCATAATCTCCAAAATAGCCAGAGACCTGTCCAAGCACCTACCCGAATGATCCTCACGCCGCCCTAAGGCACGCTTAAGCGGAAGAGGGAGTCGGGAATCTCAACGTTCGTTTGTATATCCGATAGGGTGATGTCTATGTAGTTCTCGTTGCTAAAGGCCACGATCCGCTTGGGCAGAAGGTCCTTGCGCAGATAGACGAGGAGAGAGTCGTAGCCTGTATGCTCGCCTATCACCTTCAGAACCCTCATCCCATCCCGCTTAACCTCCTTAACCTTCAAGGAGGAGTAATCCCCCATCAGTAGGGACTTGAGATTGTAGGGAACGGGCTGGGAGTATATCTCACCGCCGTACTTGACCCAAGAGCTGTCGCCGCGTGCCACGATGATGTACTCCTCTGGCTCAACCAACTCCCATCGGAAGTAGGAGGGCTTCTTCAGATAGACCCATCCGTGGTAGGTTATAACGTTGCCGAACTTCACCTCCTGCGTTATGCGGGCTTTGAATGTGCGCAGAGTATCGTACAGCCCCTTTATATCCTCCAAAAGACCCGCCGCGAGGAACCACATCATATCTCACCTCACGACGAAACCGTAGGACTTCCCCTCAAAGTGGAGGATGTACGCACCTCTGGGAAGTTGAATCTCCAGACGCTTCCCCTTGGCGATGAGGCGACCATCGGCGGAGTAGAGCGAAGCGTCGGCGCCAGTCGCTTCAACCTCAACGCTCCTACCCTCAACCTTCACGTGCAGGTCATTCGGAAGGGATAGGGAGGCGGTGGGAACCGGGGTGGTCAGCAGAGATAGGTAGGCATTTACGAGACCGTATCCGTAGAAGTAATCCCTACCGTACTCGCCCATATCAATGGATGCGGCGTCCATTATCGCCCGTACGGTATCGGCCGAGAGGTTGGGATTCTTGGAGAGTATCAGGGCAGCCACACCTGCGACGTGGGGGGTGGCCATGGACGTGCCGTCGGCGTACGCGTAGGCGTTCCCAAATGGTACCGTGGATGCTATGAGGCTTCCGGGGGCCACCAGCTCAATCTCCGAGCCGTAGTTGCTAAAACTGGCTCTCTCACCCAAGGTATCAATGGCACCGACCGCTATGACCTCCGGGTAGGCGGCGGGGTAATATACCCCGTTGGTCCCGTCGTTTCCGGAGGCTCCGACGATGACCGTACCGTTGGGTGTGCTATCCGTTGCATAGACCACGGCGTCGTATATCTCCGTCGACGGGGAGGAGGAGCCGAGACTCAAGTTTATCACCCTCGCCCCCTCCTGAACGCACCACCTTATACAGGAGGCTATGTCCTCGCTCGTTCCGGAGCCAGCCGCCAATGCCCTGCATGAGAGTATGCCCACCTGGGCGACCCCGACGACTCCCACGCCGTTGTTCATCACCCCCGCTATGGTGCCGGCCACGTGGGTGCCGTGCATCTCCGAGGCATCCGCCGGATAGGGGTCCGAATCCAGCTCAACCATATCGTACCCGCCCACGTAATTGGCGCTTATGTCCTCGTGGTTGTAATCTATCCCCTCATCCACCACGCAAACCTTCACGGCGGAGTTGCCGCGCGTTATATCCCACGCCCTATCGGCGTATATCGCCCACATACCCCAGAGATAAGTCCCTAAGAAGGGATCGTTGGGCCAGTACGTTGCCCTGTAGATGAGCATGGGCTCCGCGAATAGAACGTCGGGAGAGGAGTTCAACTCGTCAAGGATGGAGCGGGCGGCGACGACGTTCCTCTTTGAGGAGGGCAAGGTTATCACGTAAGAGGACGAATTCTTGGCCCTCCGATAAACGTAGGAAGATAGGACCCTCTTCGGTGAGGCTCCCTCCCTCAGTCGCACGATGATATGCACCCCATCCCAGCTATCCCAGACGTCCTGTGAGAGCGAGGGACGGGCACGGTAGGCCGCCTTACGGCTCCGTATATCGTTGAGCACCTCCTCAACCCTCGCCCAGTTGGGAGGGGAGGGTAGGGCCGGCCTAAAAGATACCACGAGCAGAATCATCTCAACCCCCTTAGGTAAGCCCTTATCCAGAACCTCTTCGTCGCAACGGTTGAAGAGTTCCCCAGAACCACGTAGTAGGTGCCGGAGTCCAAGGCGGGTGAGTAGGACAGATAGCCCACATCCTCAAGATAGCCGTTGAGCTGGGCTGTGCTGTCGTCGTTCAACCACTTGATGTAGTTTAAACTGTCGCACCAGAAGGCGTAGCTTATGGTACCGTCCCCATCCCTGACCCGGGATTCAAACTTCAGCGTATCACCCGCGCGGGCCGCGAACTTAAGGCGGAAGTGGTATCCCGGTGCCACGTCGTAGTATCCATGGAACAGGTCAACGTTCGTGAGGGTTCCGCCGTTCCCTCCCTCCTCCGTTCCATCCTCAACCTCGCATCCGGCGAAGATCAGAAGAGCAAATAGCGCGAACAACCACCTCATCCAACGAATATTTTAAGGTCGCAACATCGCTCATAATCCACCAACTCCCCCTTTAAAATACCCGTCATCAAAAGGAGGTAAAAGATGGATAGGAACGAGATACTCGCCAAGATCCGCGACATAGTCGTAGAGGAGCTGGGGGTCTCCCCCGAGAAGGTCACCGAAGATGCCCGCTTCATAGAGGACCTGGGTGCCGACTCCATCGGTGTCATGGAGCTCGTGATGAAGATGGAGGAGGAGTTTGACCTGAAGATACCCGATGAGGACATAGAGAAACTCCGCACGGTTGGAGACGTCATAAACTACATCTTGGAACACGTAAAGTCGTGAGAAGGGTAGTCATAACGGGCCTCGGGGCTATAACATCCCTCGGGGAGGATGTTCCCACCCTCTGGGAGAATCTCATAGCAGGTAGGAGTGGGGTCTCCCGCATAGAGAGATTTGACCCCTCCGGCTTCCGAACCCAGATAGCAGCGGAGATAAAGAAGTTCAATCCGGCGGAGCGGTTCCCCGGCGGGAAGGTGGGAGGGGTCCCCATAAAGAAGATGGATCGCTTCCTCCTGTACGCCCTCTGGGCTACCCACGAGGCCTTGAGGGACAGCAGTCTCTTGGACTCCAAGGTTTCGCCGGATAGGGTAGGGGTGATAATAGCCTCCGGCATAGGGGGAGTGGAGACCTTGGAGAGAGAGGTCATAACCGGATACACCCGCGGGTACAACCGCATAAGCCCCTATCTCGTCCCCATGATGATCCCCGATATGGCATCCGGCCTGGTGGCCATAGAGTACGGCTTTCAGGGGCCCAACTACACTGTGGTGTCGGCATGCTCATCCTCCGCCCACGCTCTGGGCGACGCCCTCCGTCTCATACGGTACGGGGACGCCGACGTGATGATAGTCGGCGGTGCGGAGGCTCCGGTGATAAAGACGGCCCTCGCCGGCTTCTCCTCCATGCGAGCGTTATCCACCCGCAACGACGAGCCGGAGAAGGCATCTCGCCCGTTTGACGCCAAGCGGGACGGCTTCGTCATGGCGGAGGGAGGCGCCGTCCTCGTTCTGGAGGAGTACGAGCACGCCAAGAGGCGGGGAGCCAAGATATACGCCGAGTTGGTCGGATACGGGGCCACGGCCGATGCCCACCACATCACGGCCCCATCCCCCGGTGGGGAGGGAGCCGCCAAGGCCATGATGAGGGCGTTGGAGGATGCGGGCGTGTCGCCGGAGGAGGTGGATTACATCAACGCCCACGGTACATCTACCAAGCTCAACGACGTGGCCGAGACGAAGGCCATAAAGGCCGTATTCGGGGACCATGCGTACAGGTTGGCCGTATCCTCCACCAAGTCCATGACGGGCCATCTCCTCGGTGGGGCCGGCGCCTTGGAGGCTCTGGCCGTGGCCAAGGCCATAGAGACGGGGGTGGTTCCTCCCACCATAAACTACGAGTACCCGGACCCCGAGTGCGACCTTGACTACGTCCCCAACGAGGCCCGCGAGATGGACGTGCGGGTGGCTCTATCCAACTCTTTCGGCTTCGGCGGACACAACGCCGTTCTGGCCTTCAAGAAAGTTTGATATGAAAAGAGGGGGGCGCGTGCCCCCCTCCTTCAATTTCCCTTCAGAGCGTTATCGGACGACGAACTTCCGCAGGATGTTCTGCTTTCCGGCACTCACCTTCAGGATATAGACGCCGGAGGTGAGGTCGCTCGCCTTCAGGGTGAGGGTTCCGGTGGATACGCCGTCGTAGAGTCGGCGCACCAGCTTTCCATCGGTGGCGAAGATATCAACCTTCAGGTGGGTACCCTCGGCGGCGTTTATCTCAACCAGCGCACCCTTGGCGGTTGAGGACACGCGCACCTTCGGAGGTACCATCTCCGCGAGGCGCTCCCTGATGTCGGTGGTCCCGGAATAACCCACTATGGCGAAGGTGACGGATTGGGTATCGCCGGGGGCGAGGGTGAAGGGACCGGCGGAGGCCACGACGGACCAGTCGGCGGCCGAGGTGCCATTCTGATTCAGCTCGCCGCTCAGGAACTTCCACTTTATGCTGTCGGGGGTGCCGCTATACACGTAGGAGGAGTTATCTATGGCGCTCAAGTTGGCCACGGGTACGGGGTCCACGATGGCGACGCCACCGCCGTAGGTGAGGTCCGGGTCGTAGATATACACCAGATTCAAGGTCGTATCCACACCCACGTAGTCATCGTTGTAGTCGGAGGATAGGACGTCAAAGTCGGCGAATATACCCAGATAGAGGTTATTCACCGTGGAGCTTCCCTCGTTTATGAGGGTGTAGCGGAGGAATACCCAGTTGGGCCTGTAGGCATCGTAAGCGTAAGCCTCAAGGTCAAGGCGTATGCCCAGAGGTGAGGGATGGCCGGCGTCGCTGAAACCTCCGGCTCCATTCTCATCGCCGTACAGCGGCGTGGAGCGCACCACTCCACCCCAATACTTAACGAGATCCCCACCGTCGTACCATGAGTCCGGAACGTAGGTGGCCGAGTTTCCGAAGGCCACTCCTCCGTAGTAGAGGAGGTTGCTTCCACCCTCGGGATAGACGAAGCCCACTCCGCTGTTCTGATCCGGAGAGTCCCAACCTATGCCTCCGGTCCTTATGTTCAAGGTCAGGGCGGCATCGCCGGTGTCTATGAGGATCTCATCAACGGGCGTTCCTATCGTCAGGGTGAAGGTGATGGTATCGGTGTAGGCTCCTCCGTTGGCCGTTATGTACATCTCAAAGGGGACGCTGAATCCCACCAGGGCCGTGGGGCTAACCTCAACCACGAAGGGATCCGAGGAGTTATCCGCCGTGGAGGATACGGTTATGTCCCCGTAGGATGAGGAGTTGTCCGTTATGGACACGTAGGGGCTTGTCGTGGAGAGTATGGCCGTGGTGCTGTTGGCGTCGGCCCCACCGCTGTTCCTCAAGGTTATTATGAGATTGACCGTCTCTCCGGGGTCCATCACGCCGTCGTTGTTCCCCGCGGCATCATCAACCGTTATGGCATCCCTGACCAGGTAGGGGTCGGTGGTCGTGGGAATGTTCTGAATCGTATTCCACACGTTGAGCCTTCCCCATCCGCAGTCGTTGTTGGGATAGGTGGCACAGCTGCCGTAGTGGTCCGAGTAGTCCAGCAGGGCGTTATACACCGTCGTGAAGTCCAAGTTGGGATTCCGCTGGAAGAGGAGGGCTATGGCGCCCGTCACGTGAGGTGAGGCCATGGAGGTTCCGTCCATCGTGGTGTAGGAGGAGGAGCCATAGGAGGAGTAGATGCTGACGCCCGGAGCTGATATGTTAGGCTTTATGTAGTTCCAGTCGCTGCGGGGCCAGTAGGAGGGGTCGTTCCAAGGGTAGGAGTTGGGAGCGGGTCCCCGGGAGGAGAAGCTGGCGACCACATCGGAGTTGTCCGTAGCGCCGACGCCTATCACGGTGGGGAAGTTCCCCGGAGTTCCGGCGGTACCGGAGCTGGGACCGCTGTTCCCTATGGAGAAGACCGGAATTATGTCGGCCGACCTCCAAGCGAGCACATCGTCCCAATACTCCGTATTCGTGGTACTCGCGCTTCCCCAGGAGTTATTGACGGCCACTATGTCGTATCCGCTATCAACCTTCCAAGAGGTTATCATCTGGAATCCGTCGTGGATGGTGGATGTGTAGGTGTCGCAGCTTGACGTTCCGAATATGCGCACCATGGCTATGGTGGCACCGGGGGCCACGCCTATGTCCTCGGAGAAGGAGCCGAGGCCATCGCCGCCCAAGATGGTTCCGGTGGTGTGGGTACCGTGATAGTAGCAGCCCGCATCGTCCGTGGGGGTGGCGGAGCCGGTGCGCGGGTCGTACCAGAGGACCACCTTACCGCTCAGGGCGGGGTGGTCCGCCATCACACCGGAGTCCATTGAGCCTACGAGAACGCCGCTACCGTCGTACCCGAGGTTTATCCATACCGAATCGGCCATTATCTTCTGAACACCCCAAGCGACGGCGTCGGGGGTGATGTCGGCGGGATCCTTGGGACGGGCCATCGGGTTGAGGTATATCTTCTTATCCTCGGCTATGCGGGCTATGGCCGGATCCTCGGCTATGGCGAGTATCTGGGAGGGGGTAGCCTCAAAGGCTATCATGTTGCGGATCCAGAAACGCCTGTATTCGGTTATACCCAGAGCCTCCATACGGGAGATGACGGCCGGCTGGGTACGCTCGGCTAGATCCTTAACGCTCCGGAAGAAGGACTTGACCACCTGGGGCGTCCTCCTCGCCTTTGAGGAGTACATACGGAGGAACCCCTCGTAGTCGGGCTGCTCCCGCAGATAGGCTATCACCTTGAACTTCTGCGAGGGAGCGGCACTCTGAAGCTTGGCCGCCAACTGCGGTTCAATGATCGCGGCACTTAAAAGAAGTGATACCATGGTTCCGATATTATACGGGTAGCACCTACCGTGAGGTGCCTCCGGTTGCAAATACTCTGATGCTCAAGCCGAAGAAGAGAAATTCGTAGGGCAAAAGGTACATCTTGAATCTCACGGCGTCAAAGTTGCCGAAGGGATTGTATATGGCATAGACGAGCAGGAGCATCAGATAGGCGGCGATGAACCCTCCGTATTCCCGCCAACACCTCCACGTACATGCCAGAGCGAGCAGGAGGAGAAGGCCGTATATGGCGTACAGAACTCGCAAGGGCCAGGCCAACATCCCGAATCTACCCAGAGCGTGCCCGGAGGCGAAGGCTGGGATGAGCAGGGCGAGAACGTTGGCGACCACCCGTCTCATCGCCACCGCAATGTCCCTCGCCGATAGATCCTCAAGGAGCATCTCCTTAAAGCACTGGGAGTACTCCCGACCGTGTATCTGAAACATCTGGAAGTACAGGTTCAGGGTCGGGTCGGAGAATCCCACCGAGTCGGGAGGCGGTACCCCCTTCCCCCGCAGACAGGCGCGCAGCCTCGGCTCCACGTCGGCGACCATCTCCTTCACCTCGCCGTAGGGTGCCCCCCTACGATTCTCCAAGTGCTGGGCGTAGGCCCACATGTAGAAGTTGGACTGCTCCCCACACCGCAGGGTCCATAGGGCGTGGGATACGACCGGAACGGCGACGGCGGAGAGGGCCGGCAGCAGGAGGAGAGGACGTCCCCTCAGCCTCCTGATCATAGGCAGGACCCCCACCACGCTTTCCGGGCGCAGGAACCCCGCGAGGGCGAGGAAGGGGGCCGAGAGGAGAGCGTATCCTACCCTTCCCCTTATGGATCTGACCAGAAGGAAAACGTAGAAGGTGAGAAAAGTGAGGGTGGGGGCCTCCAGCATGAGGAAGGGAAAGTGATAGAAGACTATGGGCAGGGGGAGGAGGGCGATGAGCGAGTTGGCGACCATCCTATCCGGATTCACCTCCCAGAGGAGCAGGGCGAGAGCGTTGGCGAACAGGAGGGAGAATACGATTATGTAGTAGAGGGGGAAGTACTCGCCGAAGGCCGCCATGAAGGGTACGAAAACGTACGACTGGATCACCCGATAACACAGGTGTAGGACATTCCCGCCCACGACGGCTATCGGCTCCCCGTACTTGACGAAGGCGTAGGCGGGAGGGAGATAGTATAGGAAGGTATCGGAGGATTTGGCGAGAAACTGGACGCGCAGGAGGGCCTCCAAGGAATCCATCGGGGCCGTGAGAGGGAGCCCCTTTCGCAGGGCGTTGAATATCCTAAAGGCCGCCGGCAGAAGATATACGAGGCTTAGGAAGAGATGAAAACGCAGCCTCCTCAACGCTGGTACCTCTCCCAAGCGGGGGGAGTGCCATCTCTGGAGGCGGATACCTTTATATGGTAAGGTAGGGCATCTACACTCAAGGATCCGCCGTTGAGACCGAGGACGAACCGGAGAACGTTGTCAAGCTCGCTCAGGTTGTTGGGCCAAGGGTAGGAGTAGAAGACCTGCATGAAGGCCTCCTCAACCTCAATCCGTCCATCGCCGCCCATCTCCTCTTCAATCTTCCGCAGCATATGCTCAAGCAGGAGGAGACGCTCCTTCGGAGGTCTCTCCGAGAGGGGAGGGACGTAGAAGAAGGGAACCGTCTTGAGGATCTCGGGTACCCCCTCCCTCTCCACGATGAATATGGCCTGATACCGCCGCCTGTGAATCTCGGACATCACCGCCCTTATCTCCTCTTCGCTGTGGAACATGCTAACATCTACGACCACGTCCTCCACCTCCTCCCGATTGAGCCTAAAACCCATTGAGGGGGATGTTATGTGGAAGGCATCCTTCAGGCGGTGGCCAAGGACCGCCCGCAGCAGATTCATCTTCCCCGCTCCGCTGGGACCGTAGAGCCCTATCCAAGGCTTCAGAGGACTGTTAAGAAGCCTCGCGACCACGTTGTAGAGATATCGGCTGTAGCCGTAATATGCCACGTGTTTGACCCTCTGGGGATAGCGGGTTCCAAGCGCGACGTCGTAGAGGTCAATGAGCCGCTCACGAAGGGGTTTTGAGGCGTACTCCTGAAGGAATCTGCGCACGTCCTCCGGCGAATCAAAGGTGTAATCAACCGTCGGTATGGGGGATTTCCCCTTAGCCTTCGTGAGCATCACCGTCGGGAAGTTGGCCGAGACCTCCCGGATGTTATCCAGCGGGACCGTGTCATCCACCACGACGAGATCCGGATAGTTTGCCACAGTATAGACCTTGGGCCATGCGCTCGTATCCACCTTGCCGGATAGATTGAGTATTCGCACCCGGAAATTCTATCGCCGGTTGAAATTTCCGTTCTCCCCCTTAAAATACCAGACTTGAAACTTAGGAGGTGCTGATGGCCAAGCGGAAAGAAGTCAGAGGTGAGGAGGACGTCAAGAGGAAACTCCTTGAAGAGACCCTCAAGAGGGTTCAGAAGGCTTACGGCCCCGGGGCCGTCATGAAGTTGGACGAGCAGTCCGCCCTACGCATAGACGCCATCCCCACGGGCTCTTTGGCCTTGGACGCCGCCATAGGTGTGGGAGGATATCCAAGGGGGCGCATAGTGGAGATATACGGAGCCGAGTCGTCCGGTAAGACGACGCTGGCGCTGATGGCCATAGCCGAGGCGCAGAAGCTCGGAGGAACCGCCCTCTTCATAGACGCGGAGCATGCCTTCAACGAGCCCTACGCTCAGGCGCTCGGCATAAACACCAAGGAGAACTTCCTGGTTAGCCAGCCCGACTACGGCGAGCAGGCTCTGGACATAGCCTCCCAATTCATAAGGACCGGCGCCGTGGATATAGTCGTCATAGACTCCGTGGCTGCCCTCGTCCCCAAGGCGGAGCTGGAGGGTACCATAGAGGACCAGCAGATGGGCCTTCAAGCCCGTCTCATGTCAAAGGCCCTTCGCATGCTCGCCGCCGAAGTGTCCAAGACCAACGCCGTGGTCATATTCATCAACCAGATACGCGAGAAGATAGGCGTGATGTTCGGCAATCCCGAGACCACCCCCGGCGGTAGAGCCCTGAAGTTCTTCGCCTCCGTCAGGTTGGAGGTGCGCAGGGGCGAGAGCATCAGGGACAAGGACAACCGCATAATCGGGCACATGCTCAAGATAAAGGTGGTCAAGAACAAGGTCGCCCCCCCTTACAGGGAGGCCTTGGTACCCCTAATCTACGGCAAGGGCGTGGATAGGGTGGGAGAGGTGTTTGATATAGCCGTCTCCCACGGGATAATCAAGAAATCCGGCTCGTGGTACTCCTACGAGGGTACCCAGCTGGGACAGGGCAGGGAGCGCGCTCTGGAGACGCTCCGCGAGAATGAGGACCTCTACGCCGAGATAGAGGGTAAAGTTCTGGAGGTCCTCGGACTCAAGAAGGAAGAAAAACAGCAGGAAGAAGGAGGGGAAAGATGATGGAAAACATGATGGAGCACGGGTATCAGGACGACGGTCAGATGGATGACTCCCTCTTCACGAGGAGGGTGAAGGCCGGCAAAAGGGTCTACTTCATAGATATCAAGAGGAACCGCAAGGGGGACCTTTACATGGCCATATCCGAGAAGCGCAGGCTGAAGGACGGCTCCGTTAAGCGCACGCGGGTGGTCGTCTTTCAGGAGGACCTACTCAAGTTTGAGGACGCCTTCAACGAGGTCCTCATGGACATGAAGAAGAGGCTGGGAGAAGGTGCGTGATGGACGGGGAGGGGGTTTCCCCCTCCCCCGGTTGACAAAATCGGAAATTTTCCCATAATTCTTTAGTTTGTTGGAGAGGGTTGATATAATTGAGGTTATCGGCCGATACACGCGGCTGGAGAGGAGGGGGAGGGAGTACGTCGGGCTGTGCCCCTTCCATCGCGAGAAGACTCCGAGCTTCTACGTGGACCCCGAGAAGGGGGTCTATCACTGCTTCGGGTGCGGGGCCTCGGGGAACGTCATAACCTTCATCTCCGAGATAGAGGGGATCAGCAGAGCCGAGGCTGTGAGGTATCTGGCCGAGATGTTCAACATAGACCTGAAGGATGTGAAACTTCCATCCTCCGGCAGGAGGGACAAGCTCTACCAGATACTCTCAACGGCCAAACAGTTCTACAAGTCCAACCTGCTGCGCAACCGCGACGTCATGGAGTACCTGCGAGGGAGGGGACTCACCCCCGAGAGCATCGCCGAGTGGGAGATCGGATACTCACCCGACGGCCACTCCCTCATCAGGTTCCTGTTGAAGGAGGGATTCAACACGCGCGACATCCTTGAGAGCGGGGTCGCGTACTCCAAAGGGGGAGACGTGAGGGACATGATGGCCGGGAGGGTGGTATTCCCCATATACGACACCACGGGTAGGGTAGTCTCATTCGGTGGGCGCTCCATAGATGGCAGGTCCCCCAAGTATCTGAACGGCAGGGATACCAAGATCTTCAAGAAATCTACCCTCCTGTACGGTCTCCACAGGGCCAAGCGTCAGGCGAGGGAGAAGGGATACTTCTACCTGGTTGAGGGGTACTTTGACGTGATCGTCATGCACCAGTACGGATACGATACCGCCGTCGCGCCCCTCGGCACCTCCTTCACACCCGAGCATGCCCGCCTCCTCTACCGCTTCGCACCGAAGGTCTTCATAGTCCCGGATGGGGACGAGGCCGGGACGAAGGCTGCGAGGAGGATAGCAGCGACCCTGGCCGCGGCTGGGATAGTCCCGCAGGTGGTGCCCCTACCCGAGGGGGAGGACCCGGCCAGCTATCTGCTGAAGGGGATGAGCCTCCCGGAGCCCGTTGATGCGGTGGATTTCATCCTAGGGGAAAGACCCTCGGATCCGGTTGAGATGCGGAATCGGCTCAGGGAGGTCATGCCACTGCTAAAGGCCTTCAGGTCCTCCGACAGGACCATATACGAGTACTACGCCCGCAAGGTAAGCGACTGGGCCGGCTACAGGGTGGATGTATCCGAGCGTGTGCTGACGCCGAAGAGGGGGGGAGGAATAAAGGAGATGCATCGTATCCTGATACTGGCGTACTACTACGGCCTGCTGGACGAGCTTCGCCGGATAGTTGAGAGGACACCGACGAAGAGCGACCTTATACACCGGATAAGGTTGGCCCTGAAGGAGGGGTTGGAATTTGGAGAATTTTACGAGAGACTCAAACCGCAGGAGGCGGCCGTGGTGCATGGGGAAATCCCCCCGGTGGAGGAGGTCAGGGGGGCTCTTTCCCGGATGATGGCCGAGCTTGACGACCTGAAGCTCAAAGAGACCGCGTACGCGGGAGACGTAGAGGCCCTGCTGGAGCTGTACAGACGCAGGGTCAGTCGCCTTAAGGAAACGGAGGTAAAGGCTGAATGAAGGGCGTAAAGGAGCGCAAGAAGGACATACAGCAGATACTGGAGGAGATAGTCCAGGAGGCTAAGGCCAAGAAGGGGGCCTACACGTTTGACGACCTCCTGAAGAAGCTTCCGGCCGAGTACGTTCAGAGCGATGACCTACTTGAGCAGATAGTCATAGCTCTCATGGAGCGGGGAGTGGAGTTTGACAAGGACCTCACCGAGCACTCCACCCGTCGGAAGAAGAGCAAGCGCAAGCAGGATATAGACAGCATCCTCCAGGCGGAGGAGGACAAACTCTCGTCCGAGTACAAGGACGATCCCGTGAGGATATACCTGAAGCAGGTGGCCGAGATGCGACTCCTATCCCGTCAGGAGGAGCTGGAGTTGGCCAAGACCATAGACGAGTCCCGTACGGAGCTGACCCGGACTCTGGTCTCAACCTTCTACGGGCTATCCCGCTTCATGTATCTGGTTCAGCTGGCCCAGAAGGGTCTGATGCAGGCGGAGGAGATATTCCAAGTGGACCCGGGCTACTGGACCAACCGCGTGAAGAACCAGAGGGAGCGCAAGAGGCTGTCTCGGGGCATAGAGTACCTGATGGCCCGTTGGCCCCTCGCCCGTAAGTACTTCCTTGAGAGGGACAAGCTGGACGAGAAGGAGTTGCGCGAGGCCGAGATAGCCTTCCGGGAGATAGTGGATAAGATCCTGTCCATGGGTCCCATATTCAACCGCATCGTTGAGATATACAAGGACTATTACAAGAAGGTCCAGAAGCTGGGCAAACTCTACGAGGAGCTTGAGAGGATACGCAACGAGCGCGAGGTGTTTGAGAGCATAGGGGCGATGAGCTTCGTGGATGAGTACAGGGCCCTTGAGGAGAGCCTGCGGGAGCGCATAAAGAGGGCGGAGCAGGAGTTGGGTGAGCCTTACGAGACGGCGCGCAAGACGGCCGAGAAGCTGGTCAAAATCTACCGTAAGTACCAGTGGGCCCGGGAGAAGTTGGCCGAGGGGAACGTGCGACTCGTCATAAGCGAGGCCAAGAGGTACATGAACAGGGGTCTGGACTTCGGGGATCTCATACAGGAGGGGAACCTCGGGCTTCTGAAGGCCATAGACAAGTACGACTGGAAGAGGGGTTTCAAATTCTCCACCTACGCCACGTGGTGGATAAGGCAGGCCATAACGAGGGCCGTGGCGGACCACTCCCGGACCATCCGCATACCCATCCACATGATAGAGACCATAACCAAGATAAACAAGGCCCAGAAGGCCCTGCTGCAGGAGAAGGGGCGCGAGCCCTCCATAGAGGAGATAGCCGAGTATCTGGAGATGCCCATAGAGAAGGTGGAGAGGGCCATAAGCGTGGCCAAGGAGCCCATAAGCATGGACAAGCCCATAGGTAAGGACGAGGATGCCTCCTTCGGCGAGATCCTATCCGACACCCGGAAGCTGCCCGCCGAGGAGGAGATAAAGCTCATGACCCTCCGGGAGAAGCTGGAGGAGGCCCTCTCAATGCTCTCGCCCCGTGAGAGGAAGGTCATAGAGCTCCGCTACGGTCTGGATGGAAAGAAACCCCGCACCTTGGAGGAGACCGGCAGGGAGCTGGGTCTGACCCGCGAGAGGGTGCGCCAGCTGGAGATCTCCGCCATAGAGAAGCTGAAGAATCCCATAAGGATACACAAGCTGGGCCGCTTCAAGGATATGGAAGAGCTATGAGACTTGAGGGGAAGCGAATCCTGATAGTGGGAGCGGGGACGGGGGTGGGCAGAGCCAGCGCGTACCTGATGGCCAAGGAGGGTGCCTCCCTCTTCCTCGTCTCCCGCTCGGAGAAGGCTTACGAGACGGCCAAATTCCTCACCGATAGGGGACACGTGGCCTTCGCAACCGGGGCGGACGCCTCCAACAGGGGGGACGTCAAGCGTCTCATCGCCGAGGCCAAGGATAGGCTCGGGGGCATAGACGTGGCGTTCATAAACGCCGGCTACTGGGCGGGAGGACCACTTGAGGACATGGAGGAGGACGACATAAACGCTCTGATAGAGGGAAACCTCCTGACGCACATATACACGGCCCACGAGCTCCTTCCCTACTTCGCCGACTCGGGTGGAGGCGTCCTCATCCATACGGCCGCCGTCTATGGGCCCTTCGGCGTGGCCTCCCACGCTGCCGTCTATAACGCCACCAAGGCGGCCGTGGTGGCCCTCGTAAAGTCCATAGCGAGGGATTACGCCAAGTACAACATCCGTGCGAACGCCATATGCCCCAACGGCCTCTCAAGACGCATGTACTCCTCGTACGACGACTTCAGAACGGAGCCTTCAACCCTGCGTAGGGGTTGGCCGGAGGATGTGGCGTATCTGGCCGTGTATTTAGCCAGCGATGAGTCTTGGTGGATGAACGGCTCCGCCATAGCCATAGACGGGGGCTGGTCCGTGAGGGCGAGGGAGTAGCCGACTCCGCTCATCCTTTAGAATAAACCGCTCAAATGAAGGTTTTGGGTATTCACGACGGACATACGGCCACGGCGTGCCTGATGGAGGACGGGAAACTTCTGGCCATGGTGTCCGAGGAGAGACTCTGGCACGAGAAGGAGAAGGGGGGATTTCCCAAGAGGGCGATAGAGGAGGTGCTCTCTCTGGCTGGAGTGTCGGCCGGAGATATAGATAAGGTGGCCGTGGCGACCCTGACGCCGCCCCTGATGCCCGAGGAGTTCCACGAGCCCGGATTCCCCCGGAACCTTTACCAGAGGGCCTACCGGCTCCTGCCCAAGAGGCTACTTCAGGGGGACTCTTACGTGGAACCGGTGGTGCGCTGGGTTCATAGGGCCTCAAAGAGGCGGGAGAATCTGGAGGCCATGCTCGGGGAGATGGGGATAGGGGCGGAGGTGGTGTTCGTGGAGCATCACACGGCCCACG
>JAADDJ010000004.1 GCA_013153965.1 Thermotogae bacterium | reverse complement strand
AGTTTAAAATTTCAACCTCGGAGACGTCCTCCGGTATGGGAACGAAAAGGTCAAACAGCCTGCCTCCGCCTCTGGCTACGAATCCGCCCTTCAGCCCCTCCTCGCCCAAGACGTCCAAAACGCTCCGCCCGCTCTCAACTTCCCTCTCCACCCGACTACCATCCGGAAGGTGAAATACCACCCTACGCACGGCGTTATTCTAAAGGGGGAATTTAGGAGTCTCGGGCCCGCAGGTTAAGTACGGTAAGGCAGATAGTGGGGGTGAATCTATTCGCGATGGCGAGGGAGGTTTTAGCGGGCTATCGTAGGGTGGGGTTATACTACGATTCTTCACGGCTCCGTGTGGCCTCGCTCACGACGCTGATAGTAGGGACCGGCATCACCGAGACCCCGGACACGGCGGGGAGGAGATGTTCGCAATTAGGGGGAACTTCCTTGAGGCCCGCACCTACATCCGCATCTTTTCATCCGACGCGCGGGGGCGTTGGAAGGGTGCTCGTGAGGTAGGGGACTCACCATACCGGATTTCCGTTGGGGTCCAGCTTCAAAAGAAAGAGAGAGTTGGTGGAGTCCTCCGCGGACGTTCCCACTATGAGGATGTTCCCGTCGCTCGTGCGGATGACGTTCCACACCCAGTGGAAGTAAGCCCAGAAGTAGTTCTTAGCCATCAGAACGTTCCCATCCCCGTCTATCTTGATAACGCTCACGCAGTGCCCACACTGGGCGTTCGTGGCCACCAAGAAGTAGCGCTCCGGGGCGATGCGTACGACCTTGAAGGTATATACTCGCAACCAGTCTATCCCTCCGCCGGGATGCTCGTAGTTCTTTATCCACAGTATGTTGCCGAGGGTGTCTATCTTTAGGAGCACGGGGGTAAGGCTCCCCTGATCCATGGGAAGCAGGAAACTCCCATCGTCCGTTATCTCAAAGCCATCAACCTCCACCACCTGCGCATCCGTGGTATCGGCGAAGGGTATATCCACCACTCTCACCCATTTAACCTCACCCTCCGTATTCACCTTGAAGAGAAGGACTCTCCCGGGTTTCGCCCCCTGAACCACGTACCCGTCCCTCGCCCTCTTTACGGATACCAGCCAAGCCTCCACGCCCGAGCAGGCCAGCCACCCGTCGCTACCATCCAGAAACACCTGATGCAGGCACAATCCGTCATCCCTCCATGGGGTTATCAGTGAGTTGCTGCTGCTGTCGTAAATCAAAGCGTCGTTTTCGCTATCAAGCACCCTGAAATTGCTGAACTCCAAACTGCCCTCTATGGAGCCATCCGTCGGGGATACGATGTAAGTCTTCTTCGTGTTCTCCACCGCCACCCTGTCGCCGGAGAGGGAAACTACATTAACACCCCTTGCCCTGTCGTTTATGTAGAATACGCCGAGGGAATCTCCGGATGAGCTAACTACCACTATGGCGGTCCTCATGCTGTCGCCCGCGAAGTCCCTTACGCCCGTGGCCACATAGCGGCCATCGGGCATCTCGGCGACGTCGTGGCCCTCCCACCACTCTCCGGGATAGGCGAATAGGCGCACGTGCTCGGGATCAAGGTAGCCCGGATAGTCGCTAAGGTCCCTCTTAAGACATCCCCAGATGAGCGCCGAGAAAATGCCCATTAGGATGGAAAAATGTAATAGCCTGCTCATCGGATCATTATAACCCGGGTTTGCGGGGTCGGGCGGCAAAGGTTGGGCTATTTCCCCTATAATACCCACGTGCGGCGTTTAATCTATGATGCTGTGGTTCATACTTGCGAAGGACACGCTGTATTTGCACAAGAAAAAGCCCCTCATCCTCAAGCCCGTAGAGACGACGGTTGAGGAGGAGAACTTCCGCAAACGCTTCAGTATAAACGAATTGGTGTATCCGGATTTAGTCAGTAAGGGACACTTTGGCAGAAGCCTCAACTTCTACCAGCTCATAGGCGGAATAACGCCCGTGATGAACTTCTCCTTCGCGGTGAGAGGTATGTATCTTTTACAGGGGCCTATACGGGCAGTACTCCAACTTGAGCTACACCAACTACATCCTGTTTCCACAGCTGCGGGCCAACGGCAACACCGAAGATTACTCCTTCGCCCTGATTGAGCGGTTTAGAAACGTCAGATTCACCGCCCTATACACAAAGTCGTGGCTCTCCGTCTCCTATAGGGATTACGACGACGAGAACCATCGTTATATACCTACGAGATACTCCATAACCCTTAGGGGCTACGGTGCTTCTCTTCTGTACGAGTACGGGCCCTTCAACGCCCTCATGTACCTCTCCGGAACGGACAACTCCTACCTTGAGGAAAGCGATTTAACGGGAGGTTTCCTCTACAGGCCCAAGAGCCTAAAGTCCGGAGTGCGGGTCTCCCTCTACGGGTTCGGCATGGAAGCATCCCTTGAGGACGAATTCTCCGACCTGACCACGACACTTGAGGAGAGCTTTAATAGGACCGATTTCCCCCTTAAAGTGCGCCATATCACCTACGCCCTCTTCTGGGGAAAGCGCTGGCAGGTAGGAAAGGACTTCCTCTATACGGGCATCAGACTGAACAGGAGTGAGGATACGGTGTGGAACGAGAAAGAGAGCGGATGGGAGTACGGGGTTAAGGGTCTCATACCCACCTTCTGCCTACACTACAAACACTTCTGGAACGACTACTCCGCGTCCAAGGTCTTTCTGGGGTCATCCTATCAGAACTACGCCCCGTGGATCCCCTACATAGTGGTGGAGATGTTCCCCGCATCCTACTTTCGCAGGTACCCCTACGCCTACACCGGGGTCGTCGGCCACGAGATGCTTTTGGGAGACTACGCCTTGGAGATAAACGGCTACCTGCGGATACACGACCCCTACATCTTCTACGATTGGAACGACAGTACGGCCGTAGAGGGGGCGAGGGATTTTGCGGACGTTATGCTGAACTTGGGCAAGGACACCAGAGTACTCTCCGTTGGTATAGACTACTCTTTTCTGGATAAGGCTAAGAGGAACTTCAGGGTATCGGGCTTCTTAGGGAAGAGTACGTTTATTGGTGAAGCCACAGGCGCATCCCCCTGGGATATGAGGTGGTCCATATCCCTCCAGATGGATATGATTAGCGTGCTATTTTCGGACGGTATAGTATCGTACGAATGGGAAAAAGTTTGCACGGATGAAGGGGAATGCACGTACAGATTTACAAGCCGCAGAGGGCTATTCACCCTATTGGTCGGATTCGGAAAAGAGCAGGGGTGGAAAGGTTGGAATCTCAGCTGGGGCATGGGGAACGTAATGTTCCTGTGGTTCAAGGCGTGGCTTAACATATCGGAAGTTTCCAGCCCAGCGGGACTTTACAAAATACTACCCCTCCTGTACGTGCATTTGAGTAGAACGTTTTGATTTGGATGTTCCAGGGGAAGGAGGGTTGAGAGAATGGGGTCGCAATCCGTTAAGTTCTGCGATTTATAGGGAAAATACCACCACTTGCGAATAGTGTGCAGAATGTTGTAGAATATCCGTCCTATGAAACTGCGACTACCGATATTTGCTGTACTGATTGCACTATTCGGACTGGGATGCCCA
>JAADDJ010000059.1 GCA_013153965.1 Thermotogae bacterium | reverse complement strand
AGATCTTCTGACGCCTTATTCCATCTCATTATACATCTATTGAAAATGGGTGAGTCTTTAAATCTTGGACACTCTTTTGCAGATGCTCTTCTGGAGTGGGCTAAATCCCAGATTCGTAAAGAAGGCGAGCTCACCGAACAACAAGTAGAAGATTTTTCTAAACTTCCCAATGCCTTGGCAAAAAGTTCCAGAGAAACCTTCTGGAAAAACTTAAGAGACCTTCTTATTGAAAATGCCGATTCGGATATTTCAAAAATCTTATCAGTTTTTGGGACGGGTCTAATGAGTTCAGGAGTTCTTAAAGAAAAGGCAGATGAAATAGTAAGAAGGTTGTTCAGTGAAATCATTGAAAGAGGATTGGAAGTAGAACTTCAGTGGATGTTTCAGGTGTTTGAAAAGGTTCCCGGTTTTCTGCAAGAAGTCCCAACCTCATCACTGGAGGATCTAAAAGAGCGTTTGGAGAAAGCGAGTGAACTCCCAGAAAGCATAATTTCTAAAATTGAGGAACTCAAGGATAAAATAGCCCATGAAATTGCATGAAATTGAGAGAAGAAGTAGAACTTAAGAATGAAATCATGAAACACGATGGCTACGAGGTTAACGAGGTGTCTCCTATAAAATTCCAGCATAATAAAGGACAAGGAACAGGGAGCAAAGCTATGCCCAACAACTTCATAACCAACACCAAAGAGAGAATTTTGCGCGACCGCATCCGCACCCTGATCAAATGCAGTCGGGAGCTCAAATTCCTTGTAGGTTTCTTCTACTTCTCCGGCCTTTCCGAACTCTACCAAGCCCTAAAAGAGAAGGATGATCTGAAGATCAAAATCCTCGTGGGCCTGGACACCGATGTTTTCCTTGATCAAGTGGTAGAAGTAGCCGACCCAAAGGCCGGGAATAGGTCACAAAATGACTTAGTGGGTAGGTTCTTCAACTCCTTAAAGACGGCTTTGAACGATAGGGTTCTTGACACACAGGAGTTCTATGAGCAGGCAAAGTTCTTCTTAAATCTCCTAAAGGACGGGAGGCTTGAAATCCGCAAAACTCTTGAGCCCAACCATGCCAAACTGTACCTTTTCCGTTTAGATGAAGAGGGTCAATCCATAACTCCCGGATGTTTTATTACAGGCTCCAGCAATCTCACACGGCCAGGACTAATCAGCCAGCACGAATTCAACGTGGAAATTGGAGACTACGGTTGGGAGGAGGCCGAGGCCTACTTTGATGAGCTGTGGGAAACCGCCATTCCGTTGAGTGAAATACCCGAGAGAAAAGAACAGATCATCAAGATTATAGAACGCCAAACCCAAATCGCCAATATAACACCCTTTGAAGCGTATGCCTTGGTGCTTAAAACCTACCTGGACTTGATGGAGCAGAAGAAACTACGTCCACGGGTGAAGAAACTCATGAAAAAACGTAACTATCGGCTCTATCGCTACCAAGAGGAAGCGGTTCAACAGGCTCTGACAGTCCTTGACCAATATGGTGGAGTGATCCTCGCCGATGTGGTAGGATTAGGAAAGTCGGTCATAGCCAGTTGGTTGGCAAGAGAAAGAGGTGGAAGGGGTATCGTGATTTGTCCACCTGCCCTTATGGGGGATCCGAAAACCAAATCTACAGGATGGTATAAATATTTGAGCGATTTTGAACTGTATGGTTGGGAGGTCTTTTCAATTGGAATGTTAGATAAAGCGCAGGAGTATCTTTCCAAATATGGAGACGATGTGAAAATCGTAATCGTTGATGAGGCTCACCGTTTCCGCAACGAGGACACCGAGGCTTATGAACGCCTGAGTCAGATATGCCTGAACCGTGAGGTCATACTTCTAACTGCCACACCCTTCAACAACGCCCCCTCGGATATTTTCGCCCTCCTCAAACTTTTCATCCCACCGGGCAAATCTACTCTAACTTTGGACGAAAAACTAGTGAATCGTTTTACCCGTTATAACAACGAATTCCGCAAGCTTTCGTACATTTTGCGTTATCATAAAGCTGGAGGGAAAAAGCAGCGCCGTGCTGAAAAATATTACACGGAAATCTTTAAGGACGACCCCCCTATAAATACGGGGAGGGTGCAACGCAGGGTAAAAAAGTTGGCAGATGAAATAAGGGCGGTGATTGAGCCCGTGGTAATACGACGTAATCGCTTAGACCTGAAGAAAGATCCAGTATACCGTCGTGAGGTCACAGAGCTCTCCAAGGTAGCAGATCCCATAGAACTTTTCTACGAACTCACACCCGAACAGTCCCGCTTCTACGATGAGGTGATTTACCAATACTTTGGCGAAGATGGGAGGTTCAAGGGAGCCATTTACCAGCCATTTCTCTACGAACAGGGATTGACCGAGAAACTTGAGGAAGAATTCACCTATCATCAGCAGCGTAACCTCTACGACTTCATGCGTCGTCTCTTGGTGAAAAGATTTGAAAGTTCTTTCGGCGCCTTTGCAAAAAGCGTGGAAAACTTCATTAGAGTGCATGAAAATGTACTTAATTTTATTGAAAAGACCGGGAAATATATCCTTGACCGCAAACTCATTGAGAAGATATGGAATGAAGATGAAGAGATTATTGAAGAATGGTTAATACGATTCGCCGAGGAGCTTAAAAATAAGAAAAAATTCTCCCCCAAACATGACAAAATATATGTAGTTGATGAATTCGCTGATAAAGAAGGGTTCCTGAGTGATATAAGGTCAGACCTCGCCCTCTTTAAAGAAATCTCCAAAAGAGTGAAGGAGCTTGGCCTGGTAGATGAGGATCCGAAACTCATTAGATTAATAGAAGAAGTTAGAAAGATACTCTCAACTCCACCGTTAGACGATGAGCCAAAGCGCAAGGTCGTCATATTCACAGAGTACATGGACACTCTGAACCATATAGCCGATACTCTAAGGAATGCCTTCAAAGGAAGGGTACTGGTGGCAGAAAAAAGCCTATCCACGAAGTTCATGGAAGAACTTCTTAGCAACTTTGATGCATCTTACTCCAAGGGCAAGCAAAAAGACGATTACGATATTCTCGTTGCCACAGATAGACTCTCAGAGGGCGTGAACCTAAACCGGGCAGGCGCGATAATCAACTACGACATCCCTTGGAATCCCACGCGGGTCATTCAGCGACTTGGTCGCATTAACCGCATCGGTCAAAAGGTGTTTGACATGCTTTACATCTATAACTTCTTCCCCACTGAACAGGGAGCAGAGGTCGTCAAGAGTCGTGAGATCGCTGCCCAGAAGATGTTTCTCATCCACAACATCCTCGGTGAGGACGCCAAGATCTTTGCCCCGGATGAAACACCTACACCGGCGGAGCTCTTCAAGAGGATCAATAGGAATCCGGAGGAATTAGAGGAGGAGAGTACTCTAACCTCTATACGACGGGAGTTCTTCGCTATAAAAGAGCGGTATCCCGAAGTAGTAAAAGGGCTTTCGGACTTCCCCGCAAGGGTTAAGACGGCTAAAGAGTTTGATAGAAATGAACTGCTTGTCTTTCGCCGCAAGGGGCTACAGATGTTCATTCACATGGTTCCTGACACCCAAGCTGAGAAAGTTGAAGTTAAAGCGCTAACAATTAATGAGGCCCTACCGCATATACGGTGCGAATTTGGGACTAAAGCACTGGCTCTGAGTCCTCGCTTTTGGTCGTCCTATGAGGCAGTGAAAAAGTACCGTGGTCACATTCCCATACCTCAAAGTGAGCGGTCTTTGATGAGGAAAGCAGAAAACAATCTAAGGAGCATTTTACAGTATCATGCCCACGAATTTCAGGACTACCTTGAGTTCATAAAGACCCTACTCCGGGACATCAAGGAGTTTCAAGTGCTTCCACGATATACTTTGAGAAGATTAAGCGCCTTTGAGATGGGGCCTAACGTTTCCGCATCTGATATTGCTGCCCTCAAGAAGGAGCTGGAAATTCTTAGAAGAAATTTGGGAGAAGATTACTTGAATCGTGTTGAAAAGAAGGTAGAAAAGCTAAAAAGCGAAATAATTATATCACTAGAAAACAGAAAGAAGAGAGATCAATGTTGAGCCCTTAGTACGCAGGGAGTGGAAGGAGTTTGCGGGCTCCAAGCTGACCTTTGACGGTGTAGCGTACGAGCCGGGGGGAAGAGCGGAAGAGGAGATTAAAGTCATCATAGATCCTCTCGGCTACCTCACTCCCACCGAGCGATCTCCTCAACCATCTCCGTAGGCGTCAGCAGAACTAGAACATCGCCATCCGTTATCTCCTCATCGGGATCCGGGGGAGCGATGAACTTCTCTTTGAGGTCCACTATATTTCCCTCATCGTCAAAGACCGGCTCCTTCCTCCTTATCCCCACTATTAGAACGTTATACTTACGCCTCAACTCCAGATCCCTTATCCTCCTCCCGATGAAACTCTTCGGAGCCTTTATCTCCACTATAGCGTGCTCCTCGCTGATGTTGAAGCGGTCCGATATGGTCGGATAGGAGATAAGATCCGCCAGATGCAGAGCAGATTCTTTCTCCGGCTGGATGATCCTATCAACCCCTATCCTACCCAATATGCGGGCGTGCCTCTCATCCTCCGCCTTGGCTATTATATTCTTCGCCCCCAACTCCATCAGACTTATACAGACGAGAACGCTCGCCTCCACATCGTCGCCGATGGCGACCACCACCACATCCATATCCTGAACCCCGATACTCCTTAGAACCGTATCATCCGTCGCATCGGCTACTATGGCCGTATCCGTCTTACCCACGAACTTCTGAACCAGACGCTCATCCTTATCTATCACTATCACCTCGTGTCCCCGCTCTATCAGAGTTTCGGCCAAGGCGGAGCCGAACCTACCCAAACCTATGACCGTAATCTGCATCAGACCAATACCTCCTCTTCGGCGTATTTGAATGGGGAGCGCACCGTCCTTATGAGAGAGGCGGCGAAGACTATGTAGCCAGCCCTCCCGATGATCATGGCCAACATCACGAGTATTCTACCGGCGAAGGAGAAGTCGGCAACCAGACTGACATTCGCCTTACTGACGCTTCCCGCCGACAGTCCCACCGTCCCGAAGGCCGACATCACCTCAAACGTAAAGTTGAGGAAACCGGCTCGCTCTATCACCCTACCCTCCAGCAACGATAGCAGCAGCAGCCAGATCCAGAAGACGGCTATGGCGAGGATGAAAGTCTGGAAGGCCTTGACAACGACGCTACGGGGCAGAGTGCGCTTGAAGACGAAGACATTCTCGCGACCCTTGAGAGTATTCAGAAGCCACAGAAAGACGACGGCCGCCGTCACGGTCTTTATACCCCCGGCCGTACCCCCGGGACTCCCACCTACGAACATCAACCCCATCGTCAGAACCCTCCCGAAGGGCGACATCTGCGAATAATCAACCGTGTTGAATCCGGCCGTGCGGGGCGTTATAGCGGCGAAGAGGGACTTCCAGAACATGGCGGAGACCCCTCCCTCCCTGACGGCGGGCTCAAACAGGAGGAAGGCGAGAAATCCCCCCACTATGAGCAGAACGGTGGCCGTAAAGACCAGGCGGTCGTGAAGGTCAAACCTGCGCAAACTACCCCGGGCGTAAGCCCAAACGTCCCTCCAAACTTTAAAACCTATACCACCGACCACTATCAGAAGGAGGATGACCACATTCACGAGCGGCTCGGAGGCGTAGGCGGTCAAACTCGTTGAGAAGGTTGAGAATCCGGCGTTGTTCAGGGCACTTATGCTGTGGAAGACCGCATGCCCGAGACCCACCAGAACTCCGAAATCCCTCCCGAACACCAGCCAGAGGGGGAAGACGGCCAAAATCTCCACGACTATAGCCGCCACCACCACCTTCCGGGCCAACCCCAGAACCCCCCCCAGCCCCGGAGCCCCCAGACTCATGGCCACCATCCTCCGGGCCCGCAGCGAGCCCTTGGCACCCACGGCGGCGAAGAGAACAGCCCCCAGAGTCATGTACCCCAACCCTCCTATCTGGATGAGGGTGGCCAGAACGAGCTTGCCGAGGGGAGTCCAAGCCGTGGCCGTATCAACGACTATAAGCCCCGTGACGCATACGGCGGACGTGGCCGTGAAGAGGGCATCGCCGAAGGAGACGCCTCCCGTGTGCATCGGGGGCAGGTACAGGATAACGCCCCCCACCAAAGACAGCAGAAAGTATCCTAAGAAGAGGGCGGCGGCGGGGGACAATCTCAAAGGCTACTTGGGCAGTTCGGAGAGGGCATCCACCTCTACGGTGTTCGCCGTGCGGTACATGTGGATGGCAATGGCCAAGCCTATGGCCACCTCAACGGCCGCTATGACGAGGATCATCAGCACCAGAAAGTGCCCCTGCAGACCGTCCTTACCGAACATCTGGGAGGCGGTCAATATGGCGAGGTTGGAGGCGTTGAGCATGAGCTCCAAACTCATGAGGATGACGAGGAAGTTCCTCCTGAAGAGCACCCCGAACAGCCCTATGGCGAACAGTATGAGGGCAACGCTCAACATCAGTGCCGGACTCATCGCTTCTCCTCCTTGTAAAGCTTAACTATCGCTATGGCCGTTATAACCCCCACCAGCAGCAGGAAGGACGAGAGCTCAAAGGGTAGCAGCCCCTCCGTCAGCATGTAGCGACCGAGATCCTTGGCCGTGGCGTAGAAGTAGGAGAAACCGTTGAGAGGATAGATGAAGAGGGCCGCGACGCCGACGATGACGAATACGAGCACCAGAACGGCCGCCAGAATCCCCCTCAGGGACATATCCCTATCGTTGAGGGGCCTCCGCAGGTGCAGGAGCATTATCACGAAGAGGAAGAAGACTATGATACCGCCCGCATACACGATTATCTGCACCAGAGACAGGATGGGCGACTGCATGAGCATGTATATGGCACCGAGAGACACGAAATTCAACAGCAGGCCGAGAGCCGAGTAGAAGGGATTCGGATGCATGACGACGACGAAGGCTCCCGCTATCGCCAGAATGACGAAGAGCCACATCAGAACTTCCATCATGGGGGATATTCTACTGGAGAACTGTCGCAGGAAACCCTCCGGTGCCGGAAACCGTAGAATTTAACATCTCCCAACGCCTTTAGAATAGCCAAGTGGGTCGTCTGACTAAACTCGGGATGCTCGCCGCCATGACCTTGGCGGGTTGCGGCGTAGATGTCAATACGATGGACCCGGAGGCCGTAGCCCACGCGTACCTGAAGGCCATAGAGAACGGGGACTTCAAGAAGGCATACATGCTCATAGACGGCATATCCCGCCAATACACCCCCTACGACGATTTCGTGAGATACTGGCAGAACTTCTTCAAGAAGTACGGAAGACCCTACAAACACACCATACACGACGTCTCCAAACTGCGCCCCGGATGGGTCGTCGTTGAATACACATGGCACTTCAAGAGGACCCCGGAGACGGACACCACCTTCTTCCTTGAGCAGCGCTCCTACCGGATGAAGTTGAAGTTTGAATTCCGTAAGTGGGCCGTCAAGTTCAGAAAGTACAGACTCATAAAGGAGACCCCCACGCCCTACGGTGTGCAGAGGGAGGTCATAGAGGAGTAGGATGCACCTTTAAAATCCGGGACCATGCTCCTGATAATCGTAGGAGGGTACTTCAAACACCCCGAAACCGTCCTTTGGGTAGGCGGAAGGATGTTCGTGAGCGACATAGGGGAATTCGGGAAGAGGGACGGAAAGGTCTATATGAAGGAGGGGAGAAGGTGGTCGGTGTGGGCCTCCTACCTCAAGGACCCCAAGGGCCTCGCCCACTGCGGAGGAGTCCTATACGTGGCCGACGTGGATAGGGTGTGGGCTGTCAAAGATAGGTCCGCCGTATTTGAGGTCGTCGGTCCCAAGGACTTCACCGCCCAGTTCCTCAACGGCATAACCTGCGCCAGAGGGGGCAAACTGTACGTGAGCGACACCTACGGGAACGCCATATACCTGATTGATCCCCGCAGGAGAACCGTGAAGAAGGTCCTATCGGTGGAAAAACCCAACGGCTTGGCCGTGGATGGCAGGGGAAACCTGTACGTCATCACCTTCACATCGCCCGGCAGACTCCTCCGATGGAACGGCTCCACCTTGGACACCGTGCTGGTTAGCAGCGTTATAGACGGAGGCGACGGTCTGGTGTATGTATCCGACAGGGACGTCATCCTCGCGTCAGGATACGAGTCCGGCAAGGTCGTAAAGGTGAGCCCCAACGGCCGCTACTCCGTGATAGCGCAGGGATTGAGGACGCCCGCCGGGATAGGGTTTGACGGCCGCTACGTATATGTTCCCCTACTTGAGCTCGGCGAGATAAAGAGGTTTAAAGTTTTCTGAGCGGATTTCACCCTTAAACTCACCTCCCCATGAACAGAGCAGCTTTGGTTACGGTGGCCGTGGTGTCCTTAGCCGTCGGGATATTCATCGGCTCCGTGGGATTCCAGTACCTGAGCGGAGGCAAAGGGAAAGCCCAAAAGTCGGAAAAAACCGGTGAGGCGGCCAAGATAGATACCTTGGAGGTGATAGGGAACGTGGTCATAGCGGAGGAGGACCTTCAGGCCGCCAAGAACGTTCCCGGTTTGGCTCCCAATCAGGACCTGAAACGCTCCCTTGAGAAGATAGCCCTATTCTACAACGCCGCCAAGGAGAAGGGCATAACTCAAGATCCCGAGGCCCAAAGGATGGCCTACTGGGCCGACAAGAGCGTGTATGCGGACCTGTACTATCAGAAGTACGTGGTGCCTCTTATAAGGGTGGATACGAATGCCGTGGATAGCTTCATAAAGGCCCACAGGGATGAGTTCTCCAAAGAGGTGGCGATGATGATGGTGGTCTATAAGGACCCCAAGCTGACCGACACCCTCCGAAAACTACTCAAGGACGGAAGTTATGCGGCGAACCTGATGCTTGAGGAGTTCGCCAAGAGCGGAAAGATAGGCATACAACCCTCCCCTTACCAGAATCTGGGCTTGGGCAGATTCGCCATGAGCCCCCAAGAGTACGAGAGCCTTCGCAAGGCGAAGGTGGGGGATGTGGTGGGACCCTTCCAGGTCGCCCCCGGAACCTACGCGCTGGCCAAGATAGCCGACATCCGCAGGGTACCCCTAAGCAATCTCAGCCCCGAGGTCAAGAGCGTCGTCTATCAGTACCTTCTGGATCAGCGTCGCAAGGCCGTTGAAGATTCGCTCTTTGAGGTGTTGAGCAAGAAGTACGCCGGAGGTAAGTGATGCTGCTGATGCTCGTGGCGCAGCTGGACACCTTGGATAGGGTCGCGGCCGTAGTTGATGACAAGGCCATATGGCTCTCCGACGTGGATGAGCGGGCCCTCCTCTACGCCGCCACGTACGGCATACCCCCCGAGCAACTTCCCAACCTCCGCAGGGAGGTACTCCAGCAGATGGTCAATACCGAGCTACTCTACCTGAAGGTCCGGGAGGACACCGCCATACACGTTAGCGAGGACGAGATACGCAGAGCCGTGGATATGCAGATTCAGCAGCTCAAGGGGAACATGTCGGACGAGGAGTTCGCCAAGAAACTTCAGGAGGCCGGATTCACCCTTGACTCCTACCGACGATTCCTCTGGGACGACACCAAACGCACCCTCTACATCCAGAAGTACATAGAGTATCGCATAAAGCCCAAGATACGCATAAGCGAGAAGGAAGTTGAGGAGGCATACGAGCGGTTGGCCGACTCTCTGGCCACCCCTCCGGAGTTCAAGCTGGCCGTGATCACCCTGATGGTCAGGCCCTCCGCCTCCGTTGAGCAGGAGTACTACGCCAAGGCCAAGCGCATATACCAGCAGTTGAAGAGGGGGGCGAAGTGGGAGGAGATGGTTCAGAAATTCTCCGACGATAGGGAGAGCGCCAAGGTGGGAGGGGACTTGGGCATAGTCCCCAAGAATGCCCTCCCTCCGGAATTCGTCAGGGAGATTGAGAGGACGCCCGAGGGCTCCTACACCAAACCCCTGCGCGGGCCCCAAGGCTATCACATCTTCTGGGTCAGGGGTAAGAGGGACGACGCCTTCCTACTCTCGCACATACTCGTGAGGGTAAAGCCCTCCGAGAGGGACGTTCAAGAGACCATGAAGAAGGCCAAGAGGATAGTCAAGAAGCTCAAGTCGGGCTACTCCTTCGCCAAGATGGCCCAGAGGTACTCGGACGACCCCGTCTCCAAGGCCAACGGAGGTGAGCTCGGATGGGTCAGCGCCCGGATGCTCCCTCCCGATATCGTTGAGGAGCTCAAGAAGGCCAAACCCGGCGAGATAGTCGGTCCTATAGCCTCACCCGACGGGACGATGATAAACATCTTCAAGGTGATGGACGTTCAGGAGGGGAAGAAGCCCACAAAGGAGCAGATACGCCAACTCCTTCTGAATCAGAAGATAGAGGAGGAGCTGAACCGCCTCATAGAGGAGGCGAAGAAGGACTACTACGTCAAGATATACATCTAAAAGAGGGCGGCCGGAGGCCGCCCCTCGGTTCTATTCTATCTTTATCTCGCGCTTCTTGGCCCTGTCGCTCTTGGGGATCTCAACGATGAGGACGCCGTTCTCGTAGCGGGCGCTCACCTTCTCGGGGTCTATGTCCGAGGGCAGCTGAAGGGCGCGGTAGAAGGAGCCATAGGCTATCTCCCTACGATAGTAGTTGGCCTCCTTCTTTTCCTTCTCCTCCTTGCGCTCGCCCGAGACGATGAGGGTGTTGTCGGTTATCTCTATCTTTATGTCCTCCTTCCTGACGCCGGGGATGTCCATGCGGATGATGTACCTGTCATCCGTCTCCTTAACCTCAAGGGGGGGAGTCCATACGAACTCGCCCTCCATCCCCCTCTCGGCCAAGAAGGTGTCAAAGACACGCTCCATTTCTCTCCGCAGAGCCTCAAGCTCCCTGAAGGGGTCAAAGCGCACCATCCTTGCCATGTTCTACCTCCTTTTAACTTATGTTAACTTAAGCCTTGCAATAATGGGGCGAACGCGCGGATTTGTCAAGTGCCTGCGAACGACCCACCGTTCGCGTATATAATATACACCTAACTGCGGGGTGGTGTAATCGGTAACACGCCTGACTCTGGATCAGGTGATCGGGGTTCGAGTCCCTGCCCCGCAGTTTTTTTATGTGGGAACTTCCCGAATTGGAGCTGGACAGGACGGAGGAGTACCTTCCCATCTTCGCTCTGGGGACTTGGGCCATCCGTGATCCCAAGGCCATGGAGCGCACCATCCGAGCCGCCATAGACGAGGGCCTGTGGCACATAGACACCGCGGAGATGTACGAGGGAGCGGAGGAGGTGGTCGGCAGGGCCGTGAGGGGAAGGCGGGATGAGGTCTTCATAACCACCAAGGTGCTTCCCCAGAACGCCTCCTTCCGCGGGACCATCGCCGCCTTGGAGAGGAGCCTGCGCAAGCTGAAGACCGACTACGTGGACCTCTATCTGCTCCACTGGTACGACGGGTCCCATCCCCTCGGCGAGACGATGGAGGCCTTCGCGTACCTGATTGAGCAGGGGAAGATAGCACACGCCGGCGTGAGCAACTTCTCTCCCCGGGAGGTTGATGAGGCCCTACGATACCTGCGGATAGTCAATAATCAGATAGAGTACAATCTGGACAACTTTCGGGACGTTGAGGAGAGGATGCTACCCCACGCGGAGAGCCGGGGGATAACCCTAAGCGGCTACCTACCCCTCTGGAGGGGCCGCTGGCCGGAAGGTGAAAAGATGGAGGTCCTGCGGGAGGTAGCCGGCAGGTACGGGATGACGGTTCCGCAGGTCATCCTCAACTTTCTGACGAGACACCGGAGGATCATCGTGATCTTCAAAACCGAGAGCGTGGAGCACCTGCGCGAGAATCTCTCATCCGTGAGATACACCTTGGCTCCCGAGGATTACGACCTCATCGCCCGCACCTTCTCCACCTAAATCTTCCGCTCGTTCAGACCCACACCCATCCTCTCAAGCACCTCCCAATCCGTGAGGTCCAGAGTCAGCGGCGTTATGGAGATGTACAGGTTGAGGACGGCCCACACGTCAGACCCCTCCCTCACCGTGAAGGAGGGCTTACCTCCGATGGTGTAGGTGCCATCCGGGTTCCGCCTGACCGGCCGCTCGTACGTACGATTCCCCAGATACGTCCATAGCTTCCCCCTCAACCTTCCGTAGGGAACGGAGGGGAAATTGACCGACAGGAGCCGGAAATCTCTCCTGTTTATGAACTCCTCCAGTATCTCCCTCGCCACCTTCCCCGCCGTATCCCAGTGCATCACCTCCTTCCTCTCCATGGATATGGCTATTGAGGGTACGCCGTAGAGGGCACCTTCGCGGGCGGCGGAGACCGTCCCCGAGTAGAAGATATCCTCGGCCAAGTTGTAGCCGGCATTCACCCCCGAGAGTATCATATCCGGCCACGAGGGCAGTATCTCAAAGAGGGCTATGAGGACCGAATCAACCGGCGAGCCATCCACGGCGTAGGTGCGCCTCCCCACCCTCCTCACGGTGATATTCCTGCGCATGGTCAGGCTGTGGCTGGCCGCGCTCATCTCCGTAAGGGGGGCAACGACCCAAACCTCCCCGAAATCGGACGCCACGTCGGCGAGGACCTCAATTCCCGGAGCGTCGTACCCGTCGTCGTTGGTTATGAGGATGGTCGGCACGGGGGCTATTCTAACTCCGCTTTATAATGGCCGCTATGCTCCATCTGATGATAGCCATACCGGCCTTCGCGCGGATGTATAACGTCTCGTGCAAGATGTGCCACGTGGCATTCCCCAAGCTCAACGGCTTCGGTCAGGCCTTCGCGGACAACGGATACGTATTCGCCGGAAAGCAGGGGGAGATATACCGCAACCTCGGGGACGACAGGGCGAGGACCTTCAAGGAGTTGCCTCTGGCCGTGCGATTCACCCACTACGTCGCCGCCAGCTACGACGGCGGTAAAGCCATGACGGACTTTCAGAGTCCGTGGTCCGTCAAGTTCCTCCTCGGAGGGGCACCCAACGAGAGGATAAACTTCTACGCGTACGTGATATTTGAGAAGGGGCTGCCCCCCTTCTTTGAGGACGCGTGGATAGACCTTCACGGATTCTTCGGCCTACCCTTCTCCCTAACCCTCGGCCAGTTCCAGATATCGGACCTCATGTTCATGAGGGAGACCCGACTGACCCGCTCCGACTTCTACATATACAAGGTTGGTCCGTACAAGATAACCTACCACAGGGGAGCCCTTCTGGGCACGCCTATAGGGGACTTCGGCGTGGTCAACGGCAACGGCCTCAGCGCTCTGAACGGCAAGTACTACGACGACAATCCCTCCAAGTGGTTCTTCGGACACCTACCGCTGCCGGCCGACTTCGGACTCTTCGGCCTGTGGGGGGAGGACTACGACACCCTCGGCAACTACGTGAGGCTCTACCGCCTCGGACTGGACTGGCGGGGGGTCTTTGAGAGCTTTTACCCCTTCTTCCAGATACTGGTTGGCTTTGACAACGACACCTCCAATCTCTTCTACGGCGGATTCTTCGGAGTGGATTACGCCCCCGGAGGGGATGGGGTCGTCTCCCTCCTCTTCAACTACGTAGATGCACCCGCCAACTCCCCGTACCGAAACGAGCGTCTCGCCACATTGGCCCTGCGCTACAGCCACTACGTTCTTACGAATCTGAAGGTCTTCGCCGAGGGGGAGGGTTGGCTCTTCAAACGCTCGCTCGCTCTCACGCTGGGTGTGGATTTCGCCTTCTAAAACGCCGGTATAATACACTGCTATGTTAAGTTTCGTAATCGCAGCACCTTTAACGTTTAGCGCCAACATAAACGGTAATCTCGTATATGGGAATACCGAGTCCTCCCTGCTGGGTGGGAAGATAGCCCTCACGAGGGACGTATTCCCGTGGGAGTACGAGATAAGCCTGTCCGGGGCCTACGGAACGGCCAAGGTGGGGGACAGCACCGAGATAACCGCGAACAATCTGCTCGGACTCATGCGGTTTGACAGGTACGTGCGGGGGAACGTGGAGGCCTTCATATTCGGCTCCTCGGAGTTCAACAGGGTGATGAATCTGGAGAACCGCACGGAGGGGGGAGCGGGCGTGAAGTACGTCTTCATAAAGACCGAGAGCGCCAAATTCTCCGTGAGCACCGCCCTATTGGGTGGATACGAGAAGTACGTGGGCGACACCGTCAGCCGATATCCCATAAGGCTGTCCGTCAGACCCATGGGTAATTTCAACTTCGGACCCCTCGGCAAGCTCTCCTTCGTCCTCTTCTACCAGCCCAACATTCAAGCCTTCTCGCAGGACTACCGCATATTCGGGGACATCACCTACAACATCGCCCTCGGCCGCTTCATAGCCCTCAACTTCATCCTGAAGTACAACTACGACGGCTACATCGCCTACCAGAGCAAGGACCCCAACTCCTCCCTCTACGGGGTCAAACCTTACGAGATAAACTTCCTCGCCGGATTCTCCCTCAGCATCCCTCTGGAAGGGGGCAAGTGATAGGGGTGATACCCCTATACGACCTCAACTGGGACGATGAGGAGGAGAGGGCGGTCCTTGAGGTCCTGCGCTCCCGATGGGTCTCAATGGGACCCAAGACCGAGGAGTACGAGAGGGCTCTGGCGAGGCTCTACGGCGTTGAGTACGCCCTCGGCACCTCGTCGGGTACGGCCGCCCTCCTCCTCGCCTACCTGTCCTTGGATCTAAAGGGAGGGGAGGTGATACTACCCTCCCTAACGTTCGTGGCTACGGCCAACGCGCTGCTCTTCGCCGGCGCCAAGCCCGTATTCGCCGACATAGATTCCCCCACCCTACCCCTCATATCCGCCAGCACCGTTGAGCCTCTGATAACGGAGCGAACGAGGGCGGTCGTCTTTGTCAATTACGCCGGCTATGGGGATACCCTGCCGGAGTTGAAGGCCCTGTGCGAGGAGAGGGGCCTCCTTCTCGTTGAGGATGCATCGCACGCCCACGGCGTCGCCTACCCCGAGGGGATGGCCGGAACCTTCGGCGAGGTCGCGGCCTTCAGCACCTTCGCCAACAAGAACCTGAGCACCGGAGAGGGTGGATACCTGATAACGCGCGACGAGGAGATATACCGAAGGGCCAAACTCCTCCGGTCCCACGGCATGACATCCTCATCTTGGGAGAGGTTGAAAGGGGAGGAGGAGTTCTACGACGTCGTGGCCGTGGGTTTGAATTTGCGTCCCTCGGAGATACAGGCGGCCATAGGGTTGGCGAATCTCAAGAAACTCCCCCACGAGAATGGGAGACGGGCGGAGCTGGTGCGCCTGTACAGGCGTCTTCTGGCGGAGGAGATTCCCGATGTGGTCGTGCCCTTCCCCGAAGATTCCCCATCCGCCCACTACATATTCCCCATCCTCCTGCCCGAGGGAACCGATAGGGGGACCGTGCGACGTAGGATGAGGGAGATGGGCGTATATACCAGCATCCATTACCCGCCCGTCCATAGGTTCCGTACCTACGAGAGCGGCCTGACGCTCCCCAACACCGAGGACTACGCCTCGCGCACCCTCACCCTTCCCCTCTGGGGAGGGATGGGGACGGAGCGGGTCCTTAGGGTGGTTGAGGTCCTGAAAGCCGCCTTAGGCTAAGTCTCCCCGCCACCCTCGCCGAAGACCAGCCCCTTGAGCAGCAGGATATCCTGCAAGATCAGGTCCTTGAGGCGGGAGTTGCGGAGGGCGGCCGCCGGATGATACGTGCATACGGCGGGAATCCCGTAGCGGGTGGGATGAACCTTCCCGCGCAGCTCCTTCATCGTGGGATTGTCGCTGCGCCCGAGTATGTAGAATGAGCTGTACCTACCCAAACACAGGAAGGCCTTCGGGGATACCAGCTTTATCTGAATCTCCAGATAGGGGGAGCAAGCCTTTATCTCGTCCGGAAGCGGGTCCCGGTTGTTCGGAGGGCGGCATTTGAGGATGTTGGTTATGTAGAAATCCTTGAGCCTGTTAAGGCCAGCCTCCTCAATTATCTTCGTGAGGAGTTGGCCGGCCCTTCCCACGAAGGGTTTGCCCCGCAGGTCCTCGTCCCTGCCGGGAGCCTCACCCACCGCCATTATCGGGGCGAAGGGGCTACCGTCCCACACCACCACCCTCGTGCGTCTCTTGTGGAGCCAGCAGCGGCGGCAGTTCTCAATGACGTGGGTCAGCTCCTCGTGAGCGCGCAGACGATTCTTACTCTTGAGGATTATCTCCTCAAGCCCCAATCCCCGGAGTATATCCTCGTTCATACATCCTCCTTGGGTGTGGATACCACCGCGTAGAAGCCGAGCCACAGGACGAGGAGTAGGATGGTGTAGCGCGCCACCCACTGGCCCACGCTCCCCTGCGTCAGGAAGGAGGGGTCCTTAATGTTCTGGGTTATCCACATGAAGGTGATTACGGCGAGAAATCCGAGGGACACGGTCCCGGCGAGGTATGCCACCCACTTGGGTAGCCTTATCTGGGCCCCCTTGTTTATCTCCCTGTGGAAGTTGTCGGGTCCGAACACCCAAATGAAGAGGATTATCTCAACGAGGCCGAAGAGGATGAGCATGAAACTGCCGGCCCAGAAGTCCAGCTCGTCTATGAATTTGGGGAGGAATATGGCGAAGTGCGCCCCCACTATGACGGTTATCATGGAGACGGCCACGGCCTTCGTGTGGTTCCAGCGCAGCTCGTCCTCAAAGAAGGCTATGAGGGGCTGTATGAGGGCCACGGAGGAGGTGAAGGCGGCGATGAAGAGGAGGAAGAACCAGAGGAACGAGTAGAACTGACCTCCGGGGAGGGAGTTCAGGGCGGCCGGCATGC
>JAADDJ010000036.1 GCA_013153965.1 Thermotogae bacterium | reverse complement strand
GCAGATATACCTGAGCGGTGGCGAGAGGACGGCCATGTACCTCTCGTACATAATGGCCTTGAGGGAGATAATCGGTGGTGAGGTCGGCGAGGCCCCCATCCTCCTCCTTGACGAGCCTACGGTGCATCTTGACTCCAAACGGAGAAGGGACGTGTGGGAGATGGTGGATAGGCTTCACAGGGAGCGGAAAATCCAGATCATAGTCGTCACCCACGACGAGCAGTCATTTCAGGAGGTGTTGGGGAGCTCTCCACACGTGCGCGTTATCCGACTTTAGCGCCGCGCACCACCCGCAGGAGCCTCTCCATATCCTCTGGGAGCGGGGCGACGAACTCCATGAATTTCCCCCTGGTGGGGTGGCGTATCGTCAGTCTGTGGGCGTGGAGGGCCTGACGGTCTATGGCCGCCAGAATCTCCTCCACCGGGGCGGAAACCCCCTTGAGGATTCCGGTTATGGTGCCTATATCCCTACCCGAGTAGGTGGGATCCCCCACGACCGGATGACCCAAGTACTCCATATGGACCCGTATCTGGTGGGTCCTTCCTGTGCGGAGGGAGACCCGAAGCAGCGTCGCGAACCCGTACCTCTCCAGGGGCTCATAGTCGGTTATGGCGGACTTGGCGTTTATGACGGTGATGGCCATGCGCTCCCTATAGATGGGATGGCGACCTATCGGTGCCTCTACCGTGCCCGCCTTGGGGATGTCTCCCCACACTACGGTCAGGTACTCCCGCTTCGCCTCCTTGGTGGCCATCTGGCGGGCCAGATCCCTCACGGCCACCTCCGACTTCCCTATCACCATCACACCCGACGTGTCCTTATCCAAGCGATGCACGATTCCGGGGCGTTTTCTCTCGGAGCCGGGGGCGTTTATCAGCTTGTGGTATAGGAAATTGACTATGGTCCCCGTAAGATGACCCTTGGCCGGATGAACCACCACCCCCGGGGGCTTGTTTATGACGATGATATCCTCATCCTCGTAGAGGATGCTAACGTCCCCCTCCTCTGGCACTATGTCCGTGGGTGGCTCGTAGTATTCAAACTCCGCCGATATCTCGTCCCCGGCCTTCACCCTGTAGCTCGCCCTCGCCCTCCTTCCATTTACGAGGACCTTTCCCTCCTTTATGGCCCGCTGTATTTGGGTGCGCGACAGTCCGGTGCCGCTGACGAATATGTAGGTGTCCAATCGGAGACCAGCGCTCTTGGGCGTAACTCTCCTGTGGAAGGTGCGAATCTTCCTCTCTCCCTCCATCACGAATCGGATACTCTACTTAACGTACCGGGCCTCCACGCTCTGTCCCTCGTAGCCGGTGATCCTAAGAGTCTTTATGCGGCGTAGATCATCCAGAACCTCCTGCGGACTCGTGTCGGTTGAGATCTCCAGAATGAGATAGCCGTCGTGATTCTCCCTCTCATAGATTCCCCTGACGCCTCTGACGTTGCGGTATATGGCCTCCCGTAGGTTGGGAACCTCCGACGGGGGAATGTCCTTGACCTTCAGATGCACTATGACCTCTCCCCGCCTCCATCTTGAGAGTATCCCGTCCGTGAGCCTATCAACCGCCTCCTCAACGGCGCTCCTCTTGGCTTCCATCTCATCAAAGGGGAGTTTCCTATGTATGAAGACGCTTGATAGGAGCTCACCCGTGGCAGCCTCTACGGCTTTGAGGCGAAGAATGACGGAGTATATTCGCTTGCCCCGGTAATTTCCCTCCTTCACCTTGGCGTCGCCCGCGATGTATATCTCGGCACC
Source organism: Thermotogae bacterium (assembly GCA_013153965.1). GTDB lineage: Bacteria > Hydrothermota > Hydrothermia > LBFQ01 > LBFQ01 > JAADCS01. The sequence continues at coordinate 2,028 of JAADDJ010000036.1, read as the reverse complement.
GTTGCGTATAGCCAGAAGTCGCGCCAGCTTATCATCTCCGGACAGGGCGGCCTTGATTGAATCCTTCTCCGTATTTCTGAGTGTGGTCTCGTAATCTACGACGGGAAAGCCCTCTCGCAGCAGGGCCTCCTCTATCATGGAGCGCACGTCCTCATCATCCACCAGAACCATTATCCTCGGTCGTCCCCTGCTCTGGATGAGGATGCCCATAGCCTGAAGGTCCCTTTTGAGCTCTCCGGTTTTGACCTTGGCCCGTACGAGCACCCTGTAAAGTCCATCCTCCTCCTTCTCCCGGAGTATCCTGTACTCGGACACGTACCCTTCCGACTTGGAGAGTATGCGGTCCTTTAGGACTTCGTAGTTCTCAACTACGGTCTCGGAGGATATGAAGGTACCCACCGCCTGCTCAACGGCCTTCCTCAAGGCATCCTTCACGGCCCTATCTCGTGCTACGTCCTTCCTTCCCTCCTCGTAGGATGCCACACCCTCAGCTATCACCTCCTTAACGCCCGTGTCGGCCGAGACCAGAAGAGCTAAAACCAGCATATGCGAATTTTAAAGGTGTATCACTCGTCGCAGAGCCTGTAGGCCGGTATTCCCGTGAGGTACTCCCCCAGTATGAGGGTGTGGATCTCGTAGGTGCCCTCGTAGGTCTCAACCGCCTCCATGTTGGCCATATGCCGCATTGAGTGATACTCGGCCGTTATGCCGTTGGCTCCCAGTATGCCCCTCGCCTTCTCTGCCATGAGCTTCGCCGTCCGAACGGTCTCCCTCTTGGCCAGCGATACGTGGCGGAATGTGGCCCGACCGGAGTCCATGAGGTCCGCGAGCCGAAATACCAACGTCTGTATCTTGGTGAGATCAGCCAGCATGTCGGCCAGTTTCCACTGGGTTATCTGGTAGGCCGCGAGGGGCTTTCCGAAGACTATGCGCTCCTTGGAGTAGTTGAGGGCCTCCTCCAAGACGGCCATCCCGACACCCACGGCCCCCCAAGCTATGCCGTATCTCGCCTGCGTGAGGCACATGAGGGGGGCCTTGAGTCCTCTGGCTTCGGGTAGAACGTTCTCTTCGGGGACGAAAACGTCCTCAAGTATGAGCTCGGAGGTTATTGAAGCTCTGAGGGATATCTTGGTCTTTATCTCCTGCGTGCTGAAACCTTTGTAGTCCTTCTCCACTATGAAGCCCCGGATGACCCCCTCGTCGTCCTTCGCCCAAACTATCGCTATGTCGGCTATGGAGCCGTTGGTTATCCACATCTTGGTTCCGTTCAAGACGTACCCTCCGGGCACCTTCCGGGCCCGGGTCTTCATGGATGCGGGATCCGAACCGGCATCCGGCTCGGTGAGGCCGTAGCATCCCACGAGCTCGCCGGTGGCGAGTTTCGGTAGGTACTTCCTCTTCTGCTCCTCGCTTCCGAAGGTTAGGATGGGATACATGACGAGGGAATTCTGAACGGATACGAAACTCCGTATTCCGGAGTCCCCATACTCCAGCTCCCTCGCGACTATCCCATAGACCCTCTTGCTCAGGCCCAAGCCCCCGTACTCCGGAGGGGTGGTTATGCCCAGAAGACCCATCTCCCCGAAGGCCCTTATGAGATGGGTGGGGAACTTTCCTTCAAGCCACCACTGGCCTATGTGGGGAAGTATCTCCTTGCGTACGAATTCGCGCACCGCATCCCTTATCTGGCGCTCCTCGGTCGTTAGTTCCTCATCAAGAAGGTAAAAGTCGTGCATAGGCGGGTATTATACCGATGCGAGCGGGTACCAGATGAGGGTTCGGCCGAATTTGAAAATAAAAAAAGAGCCTTTCGGTAGGGAGGGGAGGGAGAAGGTGTGAAACTCTGAAAAGGAGGTGTTCCAGCCGCACGTTCCCGTACGGCTACCTTGTTACGACTTCGCCCCAGTCACCGAGCTCGCCCTCACCCCGCCGTAGCGGGGCTTCAGGCGCTCCCGGCTCCCATGGCGTGACGGGCGGTGAGTACAGAGCCCGGGAACGTATTCACCACCCCATAGCTGATAGGTGATT
>JAADDJ010000012.1 GCA_013153965.1 Thermotogae bacterium | reverse complement strand
TCCTTCATATTCTCCTCCGGCGGTATTTTAAGGGGGAAGGTACCTCACTTCACGAAGTACAGAGGGCTAATCTCCAAAAACCACTGGAATACCTTGCCGATGTCCTTAGGTGCTATATGCGGTTTGTAGAAGAACGCAAAGTTTCGCGCCTTCTCCGGAGGACGTATGCCCGGAAGACCACAGCCCATATACAGCTTCGGACCCATGTATGCCATATCGCCCAATTCCTCAAACCTTCTCCTCATCTCCTCAACGGTCCATAGCACTCTTATGCTATCCAAATCTATCCGTATCGCCTTCCAGCGATACTGGATGGTGTCAGGCAGGATGCCCCCATACTTACACGCTCCCCTATGCACTATCTCCACACCACCGTAATACACCCCCTGCCCCCTGACGTAGAAGACCAGATAGCGCGCCCCGTCGTACGCATCAAGAGGCAAACCTCTCCTACTAAGCCATAACATGGGACGAAGTCTCCCGGAATTGCGGGTCCCGTCATTCTTCCAACGGTACCGCAAGCTTATATGCTCACCCTCCACCCTCACTATCTCCCCATCAGGCTCGGGGACTATGCCTCTGGCGGGTATCGTGTCCCAATTGACTATAAACCATCCCTTGTACTCGTACTCCTTCACTCCCAACGCCTTCTTTATGCTATCGGAGTACCAGTCCTCGTCCTTTATAACGTTGAAGAGGAAGTAGAGGAGCACAAACGGAATTTTAAGGGCGAGCGGCTATTTCACTGCACCAGTGAAGTCTTCCACAGCCGACCTCAATAGGGGGCAAGGATGGTATCACTGTGAGGCCATTTAGCCGCAGAGTGATACTCACCCCGGCGTTGGTAGGAACCACCTGTTCGTCATTTAACGTTAAGCCTTGGCACCGCCGATGTATATTACGACTGGCCGCCCTCGTGGGATAACCGACTTTAGAATCTGCGCTCATGTACGATCTGGCCGGAAGGACTCTAATAATTTTGGGAGTGGTTCTCGTTCTGGTCGGGGTCGTCCTGATGCTCCTTCCAAAAATCGGAGGGCTACCTTTGGACTTCCACTTCCGCATCGGCAACGCCGAGATATACGTACCCCTCGGCACATCCATACTCATCTCCATCCTCCTGACGCTCCTTCTTAACGGGATATTTTGGCTGATAGCATGGCTTACCAGAGGGTAATAGCAGAGAATCGGAAGGCGCGCCACGACTACCACATAGAGGAGACCTACGAGGCGGGCATAGTTCTGGAAGGGAGCGAGGTCAAATCCGCCAAGCTCGGCAGGGTCAGCATTCAGGACGCCTTCGTCCGTCCCAAGGACGGAGAGCTTTACATATACAACATGCACATAGCCCCTTACGATAAGACGTCCGTCTTCAAGCCCGACCCCAAACGTCCCCGCAAACTCCTTCTGCACCGCCGGGAGATTGATAGGATAATCGGTAAGATAACCATGAGGGGCTACACGGCCATACCCCTGAAGGTGATAAACAAGCGCGGGTGGATAAAGGTCATCATCGCCTTGGCGAAAGGTAAGAAAAAGTATGAGAAGAAGGAGGCCATAAAGGCCCGCGACATAGAGAGGGCTATGCGTAGGGGCGAATATTGACCCTCCGCTCTTATAATAGGAAGTACATGCGAGTTCTCTCTCTGGATAAAGCGGCGGAATTACCCAAGGACTCCGTAAGATGGGCTTTGGCTTTTACGAGCGATTCCGAGGACGTTGATAGGATCCTACGCCTCCCCTTCCCCACCTTCGGTATAACGTCCCACGGTGGCGTATTCACATCCAAAGGGTACGTACGAGGTACCTATCTCCTCGTATCCGAAAGGGACGATGAGGTTAATGCCCGGTCCTATCTGGTGGGCGGCAACGTTCATACGATTGAGGAGCCTCTACGGGATGTGGCACGGGACATACTGGAGAACTTCGGCCTTCCCGATATGGTGATGATATTCCCCACGTTGGGTTTGGAGGAGAGGGTGGTGAGAACGCTGGATGACGCCTTCTCGCGTAAGGTCAGGATATTCGGAGGCACGGCCGCCGACAACGACTTCTCCGGCGACTGGTGGACGTTCGCCAACGGGCGCAAGGCCAACTCCGGCGTGTCGGTCGTCGCCTTCAAGTCCCCCAATCCCATACTCTCCACCTTCCACGCCGGCTATATCCTGACCAAGCGCTCCGGGGTGATAACGAGGGCGAGCCATCCGGAGGGAGGGGGAACCACCATATACGAAATTGATGGCAAGCCTGCCGCGCAGGTCTATGCGTCGTGGCTCAAGGAGAGGGGGTTTGACATCGGCGACGTCCTTGAGAAGGGAGGCATAATACCCTTTGAGATAGCCGGGCTGAATCCCATCGCGAGGGTCTATGGGGACGATATAGTCGTGTCCCACGTCTTTGAGGTCCTCCCCAAGGAGAATGCCCTATCCGTCCTATCCCACATAAACGAGGGCGAAAGGGTCTATCACGCCACGGCCACGGAGAGCTTCCTCGTCTCCAGAACGGCCGTCACTGTACGCAAGAGCCTGAAGGAGATGCTCTCCATAATAGGGGGGGTGCTCATATACTGTGCCGGGTGCATAGCACCCATAAGCGGGAGGTTGGACGAGATAGCGAAAATTTACGGGAAGATGGTTAAAGGCGCGCCCTTCGTAGGCGCGGCGACTTACGGTGAGCAGGGGAGTTTGATAGTGGAAGGTCGCATAATGAACTTCCACGCGAACCAGATGATTCACACCGTTCTCTTCACGAAGGAGAGGTGATATGGCCATCCAGGGAGATATAAGGGATCTGGACCTATCTCTGCTCATAGGTACGGCCTCCTTCCGCAAGGGGGTCGTGGAGATCTCCTGTCCTCCTCTGGATAGCGTACGGATATACTTCGGCTCCGGGATGATCCTCTCCGTCGTGCGCAACGGCGAGGTCCTCGGAAACATTCTGGAGGTTTTGGATACCCTCATAAGCGTGATGAGATGCCGCAACGGGACCTTCGTTATGGAGAATCTGGAGGGCACCGACGTGGAGATACCCCGCGGCGTATCCATAGACGTGGATCAGGCCACCCTGTGGGTCTCGTCCCTTCTGGATGAGATGAGACACTATACCCTCAACCTTCCGCAGGACGTGCCCCTGCGGGTGATTCCGGAGAGGGCCAAGAGCGTGAAGGATACCCTTGAGGCCGCCTTCCTCCTGATGGCCATGGACGAGCTCGTCAAAGGGGCGACGCTGAAGGAGCTCCGTCAGAGACTTCCCCTCAGGGATGATACGATAGAGTACTTCGTATCCCGGCTTCTGCGGGAGGGTGTTCTGGAGTTCGTAAAGGACCGGAAAAAGGTCAAGGTCGTTGTGGATGCCGACGACGATGTGAAGTCCGCCGTCGTATCCGTCCTATCTTCCCTCGGCTATGAAGCCGAAATCCTTAGCAACGGAAGACGCACCGACGCCCACCTGTACGTGGTTGATACGGATGGGCGGGGATTCCTCTGGGCCAACTCCAACTACGGAAATCTGACGTCCCGCACCATCCTCGTGGGCTCCTCCGACATCCGCTCCTGCCGGTTCCGCTACATAAAGAAGCCCGTTGATATAGATGCCCTTCGGCGCGCGGTCAAGGAGATTCTGAAGGACAACGGAAACGACGAGCGGGATTAGAATACCGACGTGCCCGTCTTCTCAAAGGCTTTGGTGGGTAGGTTCCTCCACGAGAATACGGACGTGGAGGTCGTCGGCGGTGTTATAACCAAGGTTATACCCGGGCTTGACACCTACGATATCAGCGGGGTTTTGGTTCCGGGCTTCGTAGATGCCCATGCCCACTTCATATCGTACGCCTTGAGCCTGAACAGGCCCCGACTTGATGGCATCTCGGACCCGGATGAGGTTTTAAAGTTCGTAGCCGCCAAGGCTCCCCGGGTGGATAGGGAGGTCGTGATAATGGAGGGGTACGACGACACCCTCTGGAGACGGCCCCTAACCCGCAGGGATCTGGATCGCATAACGGACCGACCCCTGATCCTGCGGCGGATATGCGGCCACAAGGCCGTCCTAAACTCCGCCGCCGTTAGGTGGCTGAAGGAGAGGCACGGTCCGATTGAGGGACTGGACGAGGAGACGGGCTTGGCCGTGGAGCACCTGCCTCTGAACTTGAGCCGATACGTCCCGCCGAGCGACCGCGAGGTTGAGACCGCCATACTGACGGCGGAGAATCTGGCCTCAAGACTCGGTATAGTGGCCTTGGGGGAGAACGCCAAGGCCCAGTACGTGAGGAAGTTGGTGGAGATGGACGGGGAAGGACGCATCAACCTCCGCTGGAGGGTGGCCGTATATTACTCGGAGTTGGGCGAGATTTCGGACCTCCTCAACTACACGAGCGAGAGGGTGCGGATCGTAGGTGTAAAGGAGTTCTTGGATGGCTCCGTGGGAGCGAGGACCGCCGCCTTCTCCTTCCCATACGGGGACAGCGGTGGGAGGGCTCCCCTACTCCACGATGACGACTATCTTCGTGGGATCATAGAGGCGGCCGAGAGCCGAGGCCTCGGCGTGTGGTTTCACGCCATAGGGGACAGGGCCATAGAGCAGGCCCTGAGGGTGATATCCGAGGCCGGGGATCCGACCCGCCACCGTATAGAGCACTTCCTCTTTCCCCGGAACGAGCATTACCGCTGGGCGGCCACCTTGCAGGTGGGCATCGCCGTGCAGCCCAACTTCACCCGAAGGTGGGGGAGGCTCGGGGGCCTCTACCACAAGGTCATAGGCGACGCCATATACTGGCACAACCGCTTCCGCACCATGGAGAATTTGGGCGTCAGGTACGCCTTTTCGTCGGACAACATGCCGCCGGGACCCATATACGGCATATCCGGAGCCTTGAGACATCCCGTCAGGGAGGAGCGTCTATCCCTCGCCGAGGCCCTATACCGATACACCGGAGCCGGAGCCCGACTTCTCGGAGACGACACCTACGGCGAGATAGAGGTGGGCAAGCAAGCCCTTTTGAGCGTTTTCTGTGAGGAATGCGTAGAAAGAGGTTGAGGAGCACCCTGCTGGGCAAGTACCTGCGTCGGAGGTTGGCCTTCTTTCGGCTCGTCGTGATCGTCGTTGTGGGGGGAGTTCTTTTCCAGATATTCAGATTCGTCGTCCTCCGCCCCGAGCCTTACCGCTCCATGGCCGAGAAGCAGCACTTCATAGAGGTGAAGGTGTCGGGCAAGCGGGGGACCATATACGACCGCCGTGGCAGACCGCTGGCCTTCTCCGGCGAAGGAATCACCTTGGAGATAATAGACACCATAAGCCGGGCGGACTCCGTGAAGCTCGCCCGCTGGGGGATAAACGTCAATCGCTTCGCCATCCACAAGCGCATAACGGGAATATCCCCCACCCTCTGGGACTCCCTCAAGAGCATAAGGGGCATCTTCAGGACGCTACGACAGAACCGGAGATACTATCCGTGCGGTGAGGCCTGCGCGAACATCGTGGGGAAGGTGCGGGGGATACACGGCGTATCCGGTATTGAGTACGGGTACGACAGCATCCTAGCTCCCCGGTACGTGGTCAAGAGGTACCTGAAGGACGCATCGGGGAGGGTATATCCCATGCCGGTATCTCTGGCGACGGCCATACGCCAACTCCTATTCGGAAGCGACGTCGCCGACGGCAAGGACCTGCACACGACTCTGGACATGGACCTGCAGCGTCTGACCCACCACCTGCTGAAGGAGAGGGTGAGAGAGGTCGGGGCCAAGGGTGGGATGGTCATAGTGGCCGATGCCAAGACGGGGGACATACTGACCTTCTCGGCCGTCGGCTCCCTGCGGCGGAATCACATCTTCAACTACGAGCCCGGCTCCAACTTCAAGGTGGTGGTATATACCGAGGGATTTGAGAGGGGCATAACCCCGCAGGACACCTGCGGAATATCCGACGGGGTGCTGCGTTTGGGAAGGGGTGTGGTCATACGGGACATAAAACCCTTAGGCGAGAAGAACACGTGGTACTGGGCCCTGGTCAAATCCTCAAACGCCTGCGCCGCCAAGCTGGCCTTGAGGATGGACAGCATCCGCAGGAATGGACTGTACCGCAGGGCGCTTCTCTACGGCTTCGGGGAGCCGGCCAACATAGGCCTTCCCGAGGACCCCATCCGATTTGAGAAGCCTTCCCAGTGGAGGATGTGGCGTAAGGTGAAGATAGCCAACATGGCCATCGGACAGGGAATCTTCGTAAATGCTATTCAGATGCTCCGGGCTTACATCACCATAGCCAACGACGGCAGATTCATATTCCCCAAACTCGTTCAAGGCCCCGTCAGATACTACGAGATACGGACCGTGGCGGATAAGGGTACGTTTAAGATACTGAAGGACCTGCTGGTGGGCGTCGTGGATAGCGGCACGGGTAGATGGGCCCGTATAGAGGGGGTGAAGGTGGCGGGCAAGACCGGAACCGCCCAGAAGTACGACCCCCGCAGGGGGAAGTACAGCCTCAACAGGTCCCTGACATCCTTCATCGGTTTCTTCCCCGCCTACGACCCCGATTACGTGATATACGTCCTGATAGACGAGCCGACGAAGGCTCTGACCGGGGGGACGGCCGCGGCCCCCCTGTTCCGGAGGATAGCAAAGGGGATACTCAAGATAGACTCCCTGAGGAATTAGGATACGCTCCACCTGTAAAATGCCATCTCGCCGTGTCAGGAATTAGGAACAAACCGGTAATGGCGGAAGTCGTATTGAAGAACAAGTTGGGTCTGCACGCGCGACCCTGCACGATGATAGTTTCGCTCGCACGAAATTTTGGCAGCGAGATTTACATTGAGAAGTTGGATGAGAATGGGAAGCCCGTGATGAAGGTAAATGCGAAGAGCCTGTTCGCCCTCTTGACCCTCACGGCTCCCCAAGGTACGAGGTTGAGGATAATCGCCGAGGGACCCGATGCGAAGGACGCGGTTGAGGCCCTGGTCAAATTAATAGAGGTGGAGCAATTCAATGAAGACTAAGGACACTAAACGGACCAAGGACGTACTTACGGGTATAGGACTCGTTCCCGGTAAGGCCGTTGGGAAGGCGTTCATATTCTCCTCCCCGACCGGCATAGACACCAACTTTGAGGAGGTTTTAGATAGGATAGCAGAGGATCTAACGACGCAGGGAGACGACATCTTCGCTCAATTCGTACGACTCATCATAACGGATGAGACGTTCAGGCGGCGGCTTCGCACCTGCGTTGAGCTGGACGTGCCGGAGGAGCAGGCTATAGATATAGCCCTGCGCCCGTTCATAGAGCGGATGAGCGAGGACCCCTTCTTCTCCAGCAAGATGGAGGAGATCGTGCAGATAGTGCGCGATATACTCCGCAACGGGACGTTTGACCTTCCCATAGGCGAAGGTACCGTCTTCATCGCTCGGGAGATAACCGTCCCCTTGGCTTTGAAACTCAAGAGCAAGCGGGTGGCCGCGGTGGTTGTCAAGAGCATGTCCTCCGACTCCCACGCCGCCATAATACTTGCGAATGCCCAGATACCCACCGTAGTGGGGATAGACCCGGACAACTTCACGGAGGGGGAGGTCCTTTACGTGGATGGAGACGCGGGAATCGTATCCAGACGCCCCATAGAGGCCCGGGAGAAGAGGTTGCACCTGCGCAAAGGCCGCTTCTTCCATACGGCCGACGGCGAGAGGGTTGAGATCCTCCTCAACGTGGATATACCGGACGACGTCTATTGGGCCAAGCGGTACGAAACGGGCGTAGGTTTGCTTCGCACCGAATATCTCCTATCCGTGGGCTTGGATAGGGTACCCTGGGAGGAGTTCGCGAGTTTGAACGCCCCCGTCATCGTCCGGGCTTACGACGTGGGGGGAGACAAATCCCACGGGACACGGGGAGCCATGAGGCTCTTCGGGGACCTGAAGGACCGGTTTGACGAGCTTTTGGACGTCGTGAAGAGATATCCCAACTTCCACATAATGATACCGATGGTGGACCTGCCCAAGACAGCCCGCACCTTCCACGACTACATCACCTCAAAGGGCATAATGCGATTGGGTTTCATGGTTGAGGTACCCTCCTTCGCTTGGAGCCTCAGCGAATCGGAGACCTACTCAACCTTCTTCTCCGTGGGCACCAACGACCTTTGGGCCTTCTTCACCGGCCGGGAGAGGGGGACGACCGACATAAAGGACCAGATAGACCCCACATTCGCCAGCCTTCTGGCCCACATCCTCAACTCTACCGACCTTCCCGTCAGCGTATGCGGGCAGCTGGCCTCCGACGAGGACGGTCTCCGATTCCTCCTGTCGGTGGGATACAGGCGATTCTCCGTGGCCCCATCCTTCTTCCTCAGAGCGGTCAAGATAGTGGAGGGTTGGAAGAATGAGCGATAGTCTTTACTCCAAGATGTTCAAAACTCGCGATGAGGTGATCCGGGGAGCCTTCGCGGAGTACATATACAGACACGAGAGCAACGGTGAATCCCCGGGCAGCTTCATAGCCCACGTCAGGGAGAGGGAGAGGCTCACGGACGACGAGGTGGAGCGTCTGCGCACCCTCATGGAGCTCTACCTGAAGAATGAGGGAAGTCTTTACGAGAGGCTGGAGCGTACCCTGGTCGGATGGAGGCCGGATCGGCTTCTGGCCTTGGACAGGGCGGCCATACTGGCCGGGATGACCGAGCTTCTATTTACCGACGGGGAGCCGGAGCGGATAATATACGACTACGGCACATTCGCCAAGCGATTCTCCGCCGAAAAATCTCCCTCATTCGTGATGGGTGTCTTAAAGTCCTTCAAGAGGGGGTTGGAAGATGGAAAGACGTGAGATACTGCTACTTCTTAAGGATATCGGATACAAACCCCGGAGGTTCCGCCTTGAGATAACTCCGGAAGAGATGGATTACTCCGGGGAGTACGCCGTGGTCGGCAACGCCGACGTTCTTATCACCGTGGTGCGGACGGACATCGGATACCACATGAAGGTTGAGGGGGAGGTTGATGTCCGATTCGTGTGCTCCCGGTGTCTGGAGGAGTACGTCAGGAAATTCCGCTTCTCGGATGAGAACATACTCCGCAGGGGAGCCTACTCCGGAGGGGTCTCCCTCAAGGACGAGGACGTGGATAGCATATACATAGACAGGGACGAGATAGACGTTCTGCCGATAATCCGGGAGATTTTCATATCCAACCTGCCCATAAACCCCGTATGCTCTCCCGATTGCAAGGGTATATGCCCGGTCTGTGGCCTCAAGATAGAGGATGAGGCCGAACACCGACACGAGAAGGTGTCGGGTGCGCGCAAACTCGGAGATTTCCTACAGGTAGCCTTAAAAGAAGGAGGTAAGAAGTGATTCAGGGGGACATAGTCTCGGCCATAGTGGGGAGGGATATCCACCCCTTGGTGGCGAAACTGCTCGTGGATAAGGGGATAAACGATGAGGCTCTTCTGGAGGTGACGTTTGAGCCCAAGGTGGAGAACCTGCCGCCTCCGGAGCTGATACCCGACATGGAGGAGGCCGTAAAGCTCACGGCCAAGTTCATCGGGCGTAAGGAGCTCATACTCATCTGGGGGCACGACGACGCAGACGGCGTCACCGGGACGGCCATCCTCTACGACGCCATAAAGACCGTGGGAGGTAGGGCCCTCTACTACATACCCGACAAGAAGAGCAAGGGGGGACACTCCATAAACGAGGAGGGTTTGAAGTACGCCGTCCAGAACGACGTTAAACTGATAATAACCACCGACTGCTGCACCAACTCCCAAGAGGACATCGCTATGGCCAAGGAGATGGGCATAGAGGTGATAGTGACCGACCACCACGAGGTATTCGTGGAGGATCCCGACTACCTGATAGTCAATCCCAAGCGGGGAGGAGCGTATCCCTATCTATCCGGCTCCGCCGTCGCCTTCAAGTTCGCTTGGCACCTGTTCAAGATAACCAACCACTGGGACATATTCACCATCGTGCAGGAGAAACCCGAGTACTTCGTATGGGCGACCATAGGCATAATCGCCGACCGAATGCCCATATTCTCCGAGAACCGGGCATTCTACAACAAGGCGGAGGAGATCTTCGCAGAGCACACCTTCACCTTCCAGAAGGCCTACGAGAACGTCAAGGGCAAGAAGCCCAGCCTGTACGACCTGACGAACATAATCTCATCGTCCCACACGAAGGGAAGCTATCACGAGGGCGTTGAGCTCCTGATGACCAAGGATATAAACGTGGCGGAAGAGATAATGCGCCGCCTGGTGACCTTCTCGGACATATGGTACCGGAAGGCGGAGGAGATCCTCAACGAAGTTATAAAGGACGTCTCCACGTCCCGCCCCTACATCATCGTGGACCTCGGGAAAAAGGGTATGGGATATCTCGGGTACGTGGCCAACAAGCTGAAGGAGAAGTTCAAGATGCCCTCCATAGCCTTGGGCAGGAGGGACGACAGGAAGGTCGTGGGAGAGCTCCGGGCCCCGCAGGGTTTTGACACGTTGGAGCTTTTAGACAGCATATCGTGGATGCTCATAGATTACGGTGGGCATAAGGTGGCCTCCGGTTTCTCAATGGATGAGGCCTTCCTACCCTCCCTGGTTGAGGAGATAGACGCCTTCTTCGCCGAGAAGGGGAGCGTTGATTACATGAGGGCCAAGGCGGACCTGGTTCTGAAGGCCGAAGAGGTGGATGACCGCTTCTTCAAGGATCTCGTGAAGATGGGATTCTTGGGCCTAAACGCCTACGTTCTGATTGAGGGGAAACTCAAGGACATAACCGATAAACTCCTCAGCGTGAGGGTGATAGACCCGCAGGGATTTTTGGGGCTCTATCCTCCGGATACGCAGGTGAGGGTCCTACTGCAGACCACACCCGACGGCCTATATCTGGATGCTATGGAGAAGATAGGCGACTGACATGCTCCTCCTCATCGCCCAGCTCAAACTTCCGCCGGGTTTGGAGTTTCGCACGTACGAGAGCCCCCACTTCCTCCTCCACTACCATCGGGGAACGGAGGATTGGGTCGGCCGGGTGGTATCCGTCGCCGAGAGCCTCTACGTGCGCTACGCGGCGACCTTCGGTTGGGAGCCGGACAGGATAAACCTCGTCCTCCTTGACGCCTATGACATATCCAACGGCATGGCGACCCCCATATTTGAGAATACCATATACCTGTTCCTTCAACCCCCCGTGGGTAGCCCGTACTTCGGGACGACGGACGGATGGGTGGAGGAGCTTCTGCGCCACGAGCTGGTGCATATATTCCATCTGGACAAGCCCCACTCCCTCTGGGGGAGCCTTCCCCTACCCGAGCTTAGCCGCTACGTCTTCGGAAGGAATCCCTTCATGTGCGCCTTCCCCAACCTGCTGGATCCCGGATGGCAGGTGGAAGGTATAGCCACGTACTACGAATCCGAGGGAGGCGTGGGCCGCCTGAACAACCGCTACTTCACCGACCAGATGCTGGCCTACGCCCGCAAGGGCCGGATAACCCCCGACCTCATGACTCTCCCGACGGACGGATGGCCCTACGGCAGATGGTACCTGTGGGGTAGCCTGTACCTTGAGCACCTGGCCCGCAGGTACGGCGAGAGGGAGGTCGTAAGGAGGGTCGTAGATGAATCCTTCTTTGAGGACCCGATAACCACCTGCAGCTGCGGATGCATACCCGGGCCGTACATACTGCGGGAGATGAGAGATTTCGGCTCTTGGAGAGCGGAGGTTCTACGGGAATCGTCCCGCAAGGGTAGATGGCGTGGAAGGAGACTGACCTTCACCGGAAACTCCAAGGGGCACATCGCCCTGTCTCCCTCCGGGAGGCTGCTGGCTTACACCGAGAGTACCCCCTACGACTATCCCTCGCTCAAGGTCTTGGATTTAAGGGAGGGGAAGGTGATCCGCAGGGTCAGAGCCATAACCGTCGGTCCCGTGTCGTGGTCGGGCGATACCCTCGTCCTCTTCTCGCAGTACAACTTCTTCCGCAACTTCCATATCTTCTCGGACATATATTCCCTCAACGTGCGAACGGGGAAGGTAAAACGCCTGACCCGCGGCGAGAGGGCCCACTCCCCCCTCATGACTCCCGAGGGGCTACTGTACGTCAGGCGCGAGGGGGCCACCCAGAGTTTGGTCCTCAACGGGAAGGTCCTCCTGAAGGGTGATATGTGGGAGGGCTTTACGGACCTGAAGTTCCACAGGGATACCGTTTTCATGACGCTCTACAGGAGCGGTTGGCACAACGTGGCTTACCTCCCCTTGGGGGCCGACTCCGTGCGGATGCTCACCCTCACACGCCACCCCACCCTCCTATCCCACGTGGATGACGGAGGAGCGTACTTCACGGACGACTTCGTCCCCATGGTGGCCGAGGGGGGAAGTGTGAGGACCCTCCACTCCCCACCCTTCCCGATGCTCTACCCGATACCCTACGGGGACAGCATTCTGGCCCTCGTCATGGACTCGGAAGGTCTGGACGTCTGGATCCTACCCAAGGAGGAGAGGGATGTGGTCCTGCCGACGGACTTTCCGAGTGAGACCGCCGGGAAGACGGAGAGAGTATCCCTTGAGGACTCCCGTCCCTACTCACCTCTGCCCCACCTCCTGCCCAAATTCTGGCAACCTTTAGGGGGCGTGTATGCCATCGGAGATACGCTCGTGGTCTCTACGGGGCTCCTGACGGCCGGGAGCGACGTACTCATGCGCCATATGTACCTCCTGACGCAGAGCGGGGGTGTGGGCATCTTCGGACAGGATACGACTCTCCTGGGGAATCTCCTCCTGCTCTACAGGAACGAATCCCTGTTCCCCACCTGGGGCTTCTCGGCCGCCGCCCGAACGGAGATGTCCGCCGGCGAGAGGCGTATAAGCTACGCTCTGGAATTTTCTCCCTACGTGCTCCTAACCATCAATCACATGGACGGTTTTGAGGGATTGGGCCTCACGGCCAACCTCCACAGGGAGGATGGAAGGAGCCTGTACGCGGTGGGAGTGCGGGCGGAGATGAGCAGGATGTACGCGTATAAGCGCACGGCTACCCTGCCCTCGGAGGGATTCTACGTCTCGGGGGAGGTCCTGCACGCGGGAGGATTGGGTGGCAGATTCTACGGGGCGCTGGCCCTAAAGGGAGGGTGGCTCCTCTTGAATGCCCGTCTATCGGCCGCCGCCCTACCCTACCCCGTGATCCTATCACAGGACGTATATCCTTCGTGGTCCATCATCGCCGATACCTTCATCGTGGCCACCGTTTTCCTCTACCCCAACATCTTCCACCCCTCATTCCGGGATCTCAACGTGAGCATACTCCCGCCGTCCCCATGGGCCTTCGTGTCCTACCTGAGTCTGACCCGTCTGTACCCGGGCGTGGCGATTGAGTATCTCCGCTTCAACGGCTCTTCACCCTTCGGCTCACCCTCTCTGATGCTCACCCTGAACGCGGACGTACTCCTGCTATCCACCCTACCCCTGCGTGTGGTCTTAGGCTACAACGTCTATCCCGTCAGGGGAATCCGTCTGAGGCTCGGCCAATAAAAAGAGGGGGGCCTTGGCCCCCCTCAATAGGTTTCATATCCCCGTTAGCGCACGTAGGGCTTTATCAGGGCGCCCCTGTCGGTGCGAAGCACCACGAACATGACGCCACGGTTCGCGGGAAGAGGATAGGTAGCGGGCCTGTTGGCCACGTACCTGCGCACGAGCCTGCCGGCGGAGGAGTATATGCTGAGGGTATAGTCTCCCTCGTACGCGACGGTCACGAAGCCGTCGGATACGGTCAGGCTGGCTCTGGAGATCTCGGGGCGCTCGGAGACGGCCACGTTCAGGATCTTATGATACGCGTCGGGATAGACGGTGTCTATGGCGGGGGAGCCGTACATGAAATACACGTACCTGACGGAGTCGGTATGCGTCTCGGCCTTCCCCTCGCCTATGAGGAAGAGGTGCCTGTCGTACTCGTAGATGATTATGGAATCTATGCCGTAGGAGCTGGCGAGGGCGGACGCCCACACGCCTATGGTGAGGGGAGCCACGTGGGTCTCAAGCTCGCTGGAGGTAGCATTCACCGCCCGCATGGGGGAGGCCTCCACCCAAGCGCTATCCTCGTTCAGGTCCCCATCTATGTCGCCGATGGGGAAACGGGTGTTGAGGGGACCGATCAGGCACGTGTCCCAAGCCTCCCAAGAGTCGCCGGTGGCGGCGTTGTACTTGGCCACCATCACGCCTCCCTCGCTGTAGAGGGCCCCGTCAAAGTACATGAAGAAGGTGTCGTTTATGGCTCCGGAGTCGGAGGTGCCCACGCTGGTCAGGAAGGCTATCTCGGTTCCGGGCTTGTAGCAGGTACCCACCGAGTCAATGGTCCCGACGGCGAAGACGCTATCAACGACGGAGCCGTTGCCGTAGTACCAGCCGCTTATGGTGTAATCCCAACGGTCTCCGCTGTCGTACCCGAGCCAGGATAGGGAGAAGGGGCTGTAGGAGCTCCCCTCCTCTACGACCTGCAGCCTATCGTTCAAAGCCTCTTTGACCTTCGTATGTAGGGAAGGGTCAAAGGGCAAACCTGCTATTATCCACATCATGACACCGGTATTATAAGACCGAACCGCGGCGGATTTAAAATAGCGGCCGTGTCGGTTCTCAAGCTCGTGCGTCCCCTCAACGGGATCCTCGCTTCACTCGTAGCGCTAACTGCCTGCCATCTGGCCTTCTGCGGGGCCGGAAAGCCGCTCCATCTGATGCTCGGAGCGTTCTTCATCACGGCCTTCATAAACGTCACCAACGACATCTTTGACGTGGGAGAGGACTCCCACAACCATCCCGATAGGCCCCTACCCTCCGGAAAGGTGAGCGAGATGGACGCTTGGATGCTCGCCCTGGTCGTTCTGTTCTTCGCCCTCTACTTCTCCTACAGGCATTCGCCTTGGGCCTTGGCCGTCGGCTCCCTCGCCATGTTTATATCCCTGCTCTACAACTGTTGCCTCAAGGGGATTCCCGTGGTGGGGAATCTTATCGTATCGCTCGTCGTCTTCATGGCATTTCTCTACGGCAGCGGGGGAATGTACGTGCATAGGGTGATTCCGGCCGCCCTCCTCGGCGCGTACCTGCACCTCGTGAGGGAGCTCGTCAAGAGTCTTCAGGACAGGGAGGGGGACAGGCCCTACAGGCGCACCGTCGCTCACGTTCTCGGGGAGGAGATGCTGCGAAAGGTGATATTCATCGCCCTTCTCCTTCTGCCCTTCTTGGCCGTGGTTCCGGTTCTCTTCGGATACTCCTACCTCTACGGTATGGCCGTGATACTGCTGGTGGGCTTCCCCACCTTGGCCGTCGCCTCCTCCGTCCTCTACGGACGGTATGCCTTCCTCTCAAAGGCTCTGAAGGTGATCACATTCCTCGCCGTCGTGTCCCTGTGGTTCGCTTAGAATCTGCGAGCGAAGGACGCCTTTATCCCCAGACCGAATATCCGCTCCCTGTAGTCCTTGAAGACATCTACGGTGGCTATGGGGGAGTTTGTGGTCCGATCCCTATAGGTGAAATGGATGTAGGGGCGCAGGTATCCGACCTTGAACTCCAAGCTGAAGCGTAGGAATCTCTCGGTATCCTCGCGCCGATAGTGGGTATCCTGCGGGTCGTCCGTCGTGTAATCGCGCGTTCCCATCGCGTACCTTATCTCGGGTTTGATGAAACGGAAGTTCAGAGAGACATCAACCTTCCAGCGGGTGTAATCGTGGGACCAATCCTTACCTGCGGGCGGCTCCTCGGCCTGGACGTATCCTATCCTTCCCTCGGCCGATATTCGGAAGTTTGAGTATCTGAAGGATGCTCCGAATTGACTGTAGCCGTAGCGGGCATCGTACGCGTCAAAGGTCGGGTTGAAGTCGTATCGTCCGAAAGCGTATCCTCCGGTGATGGCAAAGTATCCGAAACGGTATCGCATGTCCAGAGCCGTGCGGTCGTACGAGAAGGATAGGAGTTCGTACGTCCGGGGTATCCCGGTGTATGTGGGTCTGACCCCGATGAAGGGGATGTTCAGGTAGGAGATGCCGCCGCTGAGTCCGTAATACCTTCCCCCGAGGGAAAATCCCCAGAGGGTGCGGTTAAGTTGGACGTTGTTGAAGTACCGTCTAAGGCCAAACTTCACTTTGGCCTCCAAGTGCGTCCTGCGGGAGAATCTGTAGCGATAGCGGGGCTGCAAGCTCCACGAGAGCACCCTATCCCCAATACTCTCCACGCCCGGATAACGATAGGGGTAGGCTCCCGACTCGTACTCCTCTATCTTCTCCGGACTGAAGTGATAGACGTTGTCGGATGTGTAGATCTGGAGGTTCGTGTATATCCCGACCTCGTGATGCCTGAACTTGCGACGCTTACTCTTGCGGCGTTTCTTGGACGGTTTGGCGGCCGGAAGGTACAGGTAGCCGGAGGCCGATGCCAGCAGGGGGATTCCACCCTGACCGAAGGTCGGTAATCTCAGAGAGCCTCTCCTGCCTTTGGAGGGTTTCTCAACGTAGGGTTTTAGGGCTCCCTCACTGCCGCTAACCACTATACGGTACCTGTGGAGGCCGGGGGGAACCTGTAGGCTCATCTTGAGAGGTATTGAGGCCCTTACGGTATCCCCCTTGAGGATGAAGAAGGCTTTGTTTGAGGGCTTCAGGCTCTCAATCCGCGTCTTTATCGGCCTCTTTCCCTCATAGACGGTCAGGCGAGCCTTGGCCTTCCTCTTCCCCTTCATGAAGGCTCGGAAGAATATGTGCAGGCGTGCGGGCCCCCTCACCTTGACGATAACGTCCCCGTCGGCGAGGAAGTACGTGTAATCCCTCTCGCGGACGCGCAGGATGACCGGGTATCCACCACCTTCGGGTTGGATGGGTTTCCAGCGACGTTTGAAGTAGCGATAGACCTTGGCCACGGCCTCAACGGTGGCGTAGAAGTCGTACTTCCCCGGAGCCA
>JAADDJ010000026.1 GCA_013153965.1 Thermotogae bacterium | reverse complement strand
ATCCAGCCCTTGGCGGTGGCACCCTCGTTCCTGAAGAGGTACTGGTCGTTGGGCTCGTAGAGGATGATGTTGCCGTCTTCCTCCCAGTTGATCTTCAGGTACCTGAGCACGGGTGTGACGGACGGATCATAAGTGTAAAGGTCCACACGCATCTTCACGCTGTTCTTGTCTCTCAAACATCCGCTCACGTCGTAGAGGCTGATCTCGGGCGTTAGGTCAAAGGAGCATAGCAGGTTGCCGTCCGAGTAAAGGGACAACACCACGTTGCTGTCCCTCACGTCGTCGACGACGGCCTCCACGTACTTCCAGTAGCGGACCTTCCAGGGGATGATCTCGTTGAACTCCACGTAACCCGAGGAGACGAAGGTGGGCTCGTAGGTCTTTACGGTGGCCACGGGTTCGGGGAAGGCGTACTTTCTGATCCTGATGGCGTCCACCAGATAGTCATATCCGCCGAAGACGTAGACCCGGGTGAATAAGTTGTATCGATCGTCCTCTATGACCGTCGCGCCTATGGCCACCCCGTTCTCTTCAAAGATCTGGGCGATGATGTCCTTCCCCCTCCAGATGATGGACGTCTTGTACCAGCGGAACTCCGGATCGCTGAAGAGGTCAGAGCTCCCCAAGAGGGTGGGAGCGAAGAGCTCGCGGATGTCTATGGCCACGGAGTCCACGTTGTGCTGGAGAACGTAGCCGTAGCCGTTCCCCTCACGGTCGATCACGCCGATCCTGTCCCACAAACCTCCGTTGTAATTCAACCTGTAAACCTCTGCCTCCAAGACAAACGGCCAGTCCAGCACAAACCCCAGCTCCTTGTATCCTCCGTTGGGGTCGTAGTTGGCCGTCTTCAGCAATGAGCAGTTGCCCTCCCAGGCCATGTCACAGTTCTGCTCCACAATGCCGTTGCCGTACTGGATCCAGCCCTCCCAGACCTCGAAGCCCTCGAAGAAGTCAAATATGGACGTGGTGGAGGTGGAGTTGGCCTCGGGGTTCCCATAGTAAACGTAGATCTTGCTCTCGCCCGGCGGAACGTCCGTGAGCACCCAAAACACCGTACTCGACGTCCCACACCCCCTTTCTAACCAATATGGAAGCTCCGTGGCCCCATCCCCATCCGTGAACCTCACGTCACCACAATCAGCCCTCATCTTCCCCTGAGAAATCAACGCCGCCGTATCCATGACCACCCTCAACTGATAGTTCCTCAGGAACTCCCCCGAGCGGTTCTCGATCGTCACCTCGTCCCTGTAGAGGAAGCCTCCCAGCCAGTTGCCCTCGTTGCTGTAACTAAGGGGAACGGTCTCCTCGGGGCCGATGCTCACGGTGGGCTCCTGAGGTAAATAGGGTCTGATCCTTATGGCATCCACCAGGTACTCCACGCCACCCAGCACGTGCACCCTCGTGAAGGCCTTGAACCTCGTGTCCACCACGTTGGTCTCGCCCAGGAGGTTGAGGTTGGCGTCGTATACCCGGGCAACGATGTTGCCGTCCCCCAGCCAGACGAACTCCATGTGATACCACATGTACTCCGGGTTGTAGGGGAGCGTGGTGGAGGCGAGGACGCCGCCGGCGTACTGCACCCTCTGGCCGATGGCCACGGCATTCTGGTCGTGGAGTAGCATGAACTCGTAGCCGTTCCCGTCGGCGTCTATGACACCGATTCTATCCCATTGTCCCCCGTTGTAGTTTAACCTGTAAACCTCTGCCTCTAAAACAAACGGCCAGTCCAGCACAAACCCCAGCTCCTTGTACCCTCCGTTGGGGTCTGAGTAAAGGGTCTTCAGGAGGGCGAAGTCCCCCTCCCAGACCCGGGCGGCGGCCTGGGTTACCCTCCCCCCTCCGAACTGCACCCAGCCGTTCCACTCGTTGAAACCGTCAAAGAACGGGAACACGTCTTCTCCCTTGGAGGCCGAGAGGGTCCGGGAATTCCCGTAATAAACGTAGATGGTCTTCTCCTCCAGGGGTCCTATCTCCGGCACCTTCACCCAAAACACCGTACTCGACGTCCCACACCCCCTTTCTAACCAATATGGAAGCTCCGTGGCCCCATCCCCGTCCGTGAACCTCACGTCACCACAATCAGCCCTCATCTTCCCCTGAGAAATCAACGCCGCCGTATCCATGACCACCCTCACGGGATAGTCCTTCAGCGTCTGGTAGGTGTTGTTCCGGATGGTTACGGGAGCCCTGTAACTGAAGCCGGCCAGGTAGCCCTCCAGCGTGATGCGGTCAGGGTATATGACCACGTTGTTGTGGTCGTTGACGTCCCTGAAGGTGGCGAACTCCTCGGCCTTGGCGGAGGCGGCGTAGCTATACTTGGCCGTGAAGGCCACGAGGTTTCCGGCGGTATAACCGCTCAAGAGGAGCAGGTAGTTCTGGTCCTTATTGAGCTCGAGGACGTTGAGGTCGCAGGTCCAGTGGACGCCGTCGGCGGTGGAACAGGGAACGCTCAGGATGTTATTGAGGTTGAGGTCCGCAACGTTTAGCTCAAGGCTGTCCAGGGAGGGGTTTGCAGAGAGGACGTAGACGCTGTAGATCTGGGAGCTCAGGCGGGGGAGCGGCTCTGCCCAGAGGACGAGGAGATCCTTTCTCGCGAAGAGGGGCACGTCCACGGCGGCGAAGTCGTTGCCGTCGTTCACCTCCACCCTCACCCAGTGGATGCCCGGATCCGAGGGCACCCGGAAGCTGAACGCATAGCTGCCGTCGTACTCGGTGACGGTTCTCATCATCTCGGGGCCCACGGTGGCGCTGGGCTCTCCGGCGGGCGTGATCTTCTGGACGATGGCCTTCAGGGGCCAGACGAATTTGTAATAATAGGATCCACAGGGGGAGTAGTTCACGGCGGCGGTGGTGTCGGCCACCATGGTGAGGGTGGGTTGGCCGGCCGCCCAGTCCTGCATGAACATGGGCCAAGGAGGCGAAGTGGCGTCCACGGGCACCGCGTGGGTGAGGTCACAGCTGTCCACCGCCTTGCCGTCGTCGTAGGCACCCAGGTAAACGGAGGTCCCCCCTGCCTCGTAGTTCACCTCCGCGTACTCGGAGACGGCGCCGAAGTCACCGCCCATGAAGAGGTCTATGTAGCCGTAGCCGTAGCGCTGGTCCGGGAAGAAGATGTAGTTGCCGTCGTTGAAGTCCGCGGAGGGATCGAAGGTGTACCAGCAGGATCCGCCGGCGGTGGCACCCTCACAGCTGCCGTTCACTTCGTAGGGATAGAGGGTGCCCGTGTAGGTCTCGATGGAGTTGGCCTCGGGGTTCCCATAGTAAACGTAGACGACGCCGCCGGCGGCGGGGAGGTTCATCCTCACCCAGAGGTTCACGTCGGCAATGCGCTCGTAGTAAATGACGTTCAGCTCGACGTCAAAGTAGGGATCTACCGTGCCGTTGTTCTCCCCTCCCAGGGCCACCCAACAGGCCAGGAGGTTCGTTCCCTCCCTAAGGTAGGGACTCACGTCAAGGGTGTAGTTCCAGTAGGCGGCGTTCTGCTCAACGTTGAGCTCGTCTATGAGCAGGACCTCGTTAAGATAGCAGCGAAGGCCTCCTCCCACGGAGATGGAGAGGTTCCCTTCCTTGGGAGGACCGGGCACCACGAAGCTCTTCCTCAGGAAGAGGTCCTGGGGCGGACTCGTCAACACTGTCGTACACTCCCCGCCCGTGTTGCCAAAGGGCGCGGCCCCTATGCTCCAAGAGGAGTCGTCGAAGCTAAAGGTGTACCAGCCGGCGGGCTCTTCGCCCAATGCATTTCCGTCCACGTCGTAAACCTCGAGATAACGGTAGGCGGGATTGTCCTCACAGTTGGGATCCGCCGTGAGGGTGTTCGCGTCGTCGGAGGCCCGGGGAATGGCGTTCAGCTCCGTGGCGGGCCCCTGTATCC
>JAADDJ010000018.1 GCA_013153965.1 Thermotogae bacterium | reverse complement strand
CGGTGGTGTAGCCCACTACTACCAGACCGCTGTGGGACTTTGCGACTCCGAAGATCCTCTGCTCCCCCGGACGGGGGTAGGTCCTCACCCATAGAGTGTCGGGAAGTTGTGCTATTACCCAGAGCATCGGCGATATTTTAAAGCAAGAACGTTTAACGATTCTACAGGGTTGCCCTCCTCTCCACCTCCCGCAGGCGACGGACCACCCTATCCTTCCCCAAAACCTCCAGCATGAAGAACAGGCTCGGCCCCACGGCCATGCCGGAGACGGCGACACGCGTCGCGTGTATGAGTAGGGCGTGCTTGACCCCCAGCTCATCGGCGTAGGAGCGTAGGACCTCCTCTATCCTCTCCTCCCTCCAGTCGTCCAGAGCCTCAAACCTGTCAGCCAACTCCCTAAGGTAGGCGAAGATGTTGGGGTCCTTCAGGCGCTTCTTCACAGCCTTCGGGTCATAGGGGAAGTCCTCTCTATACACGAAGACCCCATAGGTGAAGAAGTCCCGCAGAGTCTTCGCCCGCTCCTTGAAGAGCCTCACCAAAGTTCGCAGATGCTCGTCGGACACGTCGTAGCCCTCACCTTTCCTCTTCAGATAGTCGTTATACTCCTTTAGCCTGCGCACAAGCTCCTCGTCGTCCAAGGAGCGGATGTACTCCGAATTCATCCAGTGGAGTTTGTTGTGGTCAAACACGGCGGCCGACTTATGAACATCCCTTATGTCAAACAGACGTATGGCCTCCTCGCGACTTATGATCTCCCGGTTATCGCCCGGCGACCACCCCAGCAGCAGCAGGTAGTTAAAGAGAGCCTCCGGAAGTATCCCCTGAAGTCTGAACTCCTCAAGGGACGTTGAGCCGTGCCTCTTGGAGAGCTTCTGGCGGTCCGGTCCGAGTATCATGGGCAGATGGGCGAACTGCGGCACCTCCCATCCCATCGCCTCGTAGATTAAAATCTGCTTGGGGGTGTTGGGTATGTGATCATCCCCGCGTATCACGTGGGTTATGCCCATATCGTGGTCATCAACCACGACCGCGAAGTTATACGTGGGGAAACCGTCGGACCTGACGATGATGAAGTCCCCTCCAAGGTCGTTGGTGTTGTAGGTTATCTCCCCATGGACGAGATCCCGAAATACGACCTCCCTATCGTCGGGCACGTAGAACCTTATGGAGGGCTTGCGACCCTCCGCCTCGTACCTCCTGCGCTGCTCATCCGTCAGATGGAGGCACTTTCGGGAATACCTGTAGGGGACTCCCCGGCGCCGTGCCTCCTCCCTCTCCGCCTCCAACTCCTCGGGGGTGCAATAGCATCTGTAGGCCTTACCCCTCCGGATGAGCTCCTCCGCCACCTCACGGTAGCGCTCCAAACGCCGACTCTGGAACACGACATCCTCATCCCAATCCAAGCCCAGCCACCTCAGACCGTTGAGTATGGCATCAACCCACTCGGGACGGAAGCGCTGGCGATCCGTGTCCTCTATCCTCAGGAGGAATTTCCCCCCAGTGTGGCGGGAGTACAGATAGTTGAAGATTGCAGTCCTCGCTCCCCCCACGTGCAGGTACCCCGTGGGAGAGGGGGCGAATCTCGTCCTAACCATGGGCGTTATTCTACTGGGGAAGTTCGTCTTTAAAATCGTCCCGTATGGTTCTGGCCTTCTACTACATATGGTTCGGCGAGGATGGGAGCCGTTGGAAAGTCTCGGCGGATAAACCGACGATGGGGGCGTACGTATCAACCGACGCGCACGTTGTGCGGGAGCACTGCCGGATGGCCAAGGAGGCCGGGATAGACGGATTCATCGTATCCCTGTGGCAGGAGGAGGTCTTCGGCGGAATCAACAGGGCGAGGCAAATAACCGAGATTCTGGAGGAGTGCGGACTGAAATATACCTTCTACGTTGAGAATGGCGACGTGGTTGAGAGGGTGAAGGAGATCCTCCGGGTGTTCGGCGAGAGGAGGAATCTCCTGCGCGTGGGCGGGAAACCCCTGATATTCATCTACAGCCGGATAAATCCGCAACTCGTGGATGTAAAAAGACGTCTAAAACTTCAATCTTTATCCGACGTGGCCGTCATCTCCCTGCACGATTTCAACGGCCTAAACGGCTTCACATCCGGCAGCATGCACACCTACATAGACTTCAAGAATGACGGGGAATACTTCCGGGAGATGTGCGACTACACCCACGCCTTCGGAGGCCTCTGCGCCGTCCCCGTTTCCCCCGGCTTCAACCTCAAAACCCGGCCCAAGGCGAAGGTACCCCGCAGGGGTGGAGAGACCTACCTATCCCAGTGGCGTAGGGCCCTTTACTCCGGCGCCGACATCGTCCTCATAACCTCCTTCAACGAGTGGGAGGAGGGCACCCAGATAGAGCCCTCCGAATCCTACGGCTCCCACTATCTGAATCTAACGCGCATGATGGCCGAGAGGTTCAAGGCCGCCGTAAGGGGGCCTCTTAGAAGCACCTTCTCCCCGCCCAAGGTGCGCACGTCCAAGAGCGTGTGCTACATGCCCGCCCGTGCCCCCAGATCCCCCACCTACCTCGTACTTCCGGGAAGAGAGCTGTCATCCGGTCAGTACCCGTCCGGATGCGACGTCGTAATCTACGACTTCGGCGAAAAATACTTCCCCAACGACGTGTATGTGCTGCTTCGGTACGTGCGCCGGGGAGGGACCTTACTCCTCGCCGGGGGCCCCTTTCCCATGTACAGGAAGGGCGGAGGTAAGGCGGAGCCGGCTGTGGGAAGATTCGGCCTGAGAATCGGATTCGGGCCGGACCTGAGGGGGAAGTACCGGACGGCATCCGTGAAGGGTAGGTATCGCACCTACAGGTACTACGCGGTGGGAGAGACCCGCCTCCGGACGCTGGAGAATCCGGATGTGTCTCTTTACGGGCTCTATCTGGCGGGTAAGCCGTTGGGAACGGTGGTCGGGGAGCGGGGATTCGGCGGCGGTAAGGTGATGTACCTGTGGAGGGGCGTCGGGGAGCAGCCGTACCTTCCCGAGATTCTCCGGGAAATACTGCGATGACCCTCCCCTATAATCTCATCCTTGAGGATAGAGGTCAGGAACCTTAGCAAATCCTTCGGGAACTTCGTAGTCCTTGAAAACTTGAACTTCAGCATAGAGGATGGGGAGTTCGTGGTGATACTCGGCCCCTCCGGATGCGGCAAGACCACGCTGCTGCGGATAATAGCGGGACTTGAGCGACCCACATCGGGCAGGATATACTTTGACGGCGAGGATATCACCGACCTTCCCCCCTCCAAGAGGGACGTGGGCATGGTATTCCAGAACTACGCCTTATATCCCCACATGACCGTCTATGAGAATCTCGCCTTCCCCCTCAAGCTCAAGAAGGTCCCCAAGGACGAGATAGACCGTAGGGTCAAGAAAATCGCCTCCATCCTCAAGATAGAGAGGCACCTCCACAAGAAGCCGCGCCAGCTCTCCGGGGGGCAGAGGCAGCGGGTGGCCCTCGGCAGGGCCCTGATAAAGCGTCCGAGCCTCTTCCTGTTTGACGAGCCGCTCTCCAACTTGGACGCCAACCTTCGTACGGAGATGCGGGCGGAGATAGGTCGCCTCCACAGAGAATTCCAAACCACCAGCATATACGTGACGCATGACCAGGTTGAGGCGATGAGCTTGGCGGACAGGGTCCTAATACTCAACCGGGGTAAGATAGAGCAGTTCGCGGACCCCCTCACGGTGTATCACGAGCCCGCCTCCGCCTTCGTCGCCTCCTTCGTGGGCTCCCCGCCCATGAATCTCATAGAGGGGGAGGTTAGAGGGAGGAAATTCCACGCGCCGGCCGGATGGTGGGTCGCCGTTGATACCGACTACGAGGGCTCCGCCCTCTTGGGCTTCAGGCCGGAGGGAGCGAGGTTGAGCGAGAGGGGAATATCCGGTACCGTCGTGCATCGTGAGATATTCGGGCACGAGAGCATCGTGTATGTGGATATAGGCGGCGACATAGTCGTGAGCGTCAAGCACTACGATACCCCTCCCAAGGTGGGAAGCAAGGTGGCCGTGTGGGTGGATAGGTACTACCTGTTTGACGCGGAGGGCAAGAGACTCATATGACGAGGGTAGAATAGACCCGTGATAGCAGTGTTCGGCTCCAGTGGAACGTTGGGAAGAGCCATCAGGAGACTCGTAGGCGAGGGTAAATTCCACACGCGCGAAGACTGGGACCTTCGCACTCTCAGAGGCATACGCCGATTCCTCCACGATTTCCTTGAGGGGAGTGAGGCCGTGATTAACGCCGCCGCCTACACGGACGTAGATGGGGCCGAGAGGGAGCCCGTTCTGGCATTCCGCATAAACGCCCAATTCCCCAAGGTGCTCGCACAGGTGTGCAGGGAGGCCAACGTCAAACTCATACACCTCTCCACCGATTACGTATTTGACGGCGAGGTGGGATACTACTACGAGGACGACCCTCCCCAACCTCGCAGCGTCTATGGGAAGAGCAAGCTGCTGGGTGAGATGTACGTCCTTGAGGAGTACCCGGAGGCCATGGTCGTGCGCACATCGTGGATATTCGGGGAGGGAGGGCGGAACTTCTTCAGCCGCCTGCCCCTGAAACTCCTCGCCGGCGAGACCGTATTCGCCCACGACCTTCAGACGTCATCGCCCACATACGCCCCCTTCTTGGCCCGCATCCTCCTGCGGATGCTGGAAGAGGACCTTCCCGGGGGCATATACCACATCACCGGGAAACTACCCCTGACCCCCTTTGACGGCGCCATACTTCTGGCGGACGAGTTGAACTCCACCTCCCGGATAGTCCGGTCCGTACCGGAGGGATTCATGGACATAAGGCCCCGCTCCTCCGTTCTCCTGTCCTCAAGGTACGCCTACCCCATGCCTTCCTTCATAGATAGCGTGAGGGACTATCTGGCAACGGTAAAATCCCTCCCATGATTGACAACATCAGAAAGTTCCCTGAGATGCTGAGGTACTCCCCATCGTGGCGGGGAGACTTTCCCGGATACGAGGGCGGGAGGATAGCCGTGATAGGAATGGGGGGCTCCGCCGCCGCCGGAGACCTATTCGCCGATTGGACCGGGATGGACGTGCGCACCGTCAGACACTACAACCTACCCCCATTCTACGGAAAGGGAGATTTCTTCGTAGCCATCAGCTACTCCGGAAACACCGAGGAGACCCTATCCGCCTACGGGGAGGCTATTGAGAGGGGTATGAGGGGATTCGTGATAACGACGGGCGGGAAGCTCGGCGCCATGGCCGAGAGGGATGGGGTCCCCGTCGTGGAGGTGCCCTCCGGCTACCAGCCCCGTGAGGCCTTCGGATACCTGTTTAGGGCTCTGGTCTTCGGAGCGCACCGCTCCGGAATCATAGACGACGCCCTCCATGAGCTGTCCCTGAAGGCCGCCGAGAATCTGGACGCCTACGCCTCTGAGCTGGACGGCATGGATTCCCCCACCTACGAGGTGGCCACGATGCTGTACAGGAGGCTACCCCTGATATACGCCGACGCCAAGATAGGCTCCGTGGCCACCAGATGGAAGAACCAAATTAACGAGAACGCCAACGCCTTCGCCCACGTATCCCTCTTCCCCGAGCACAACCACAACGAGATTGAGGGGTTTGACCATCCGGAGTTCCTTGAGACCAAGGCTTGGCTCCTGTTCCTCAAGACCGACTACGACCATCCGAGGGTGCGTCTGAGGATGGAGGTGGTTGAGGACCTGCTGCGCGACTACGTGATGGGGGCCGAGAGCGTGGTCGCCAGAGGCGAGAGCCTTCTGGAGCAGATGCTCTATCTCATCTGGTTCGGGGATTTCGTCAGCTACTGGCTAACCGTGGAGTACGGAGGGGACCCGTACCGGATAGACCGCATAAGGAACCTGAAGGAGATACTGGCCAAGAGATGACCTTCGTCAGGACCGTAGGCCAACGCCACCCGAAGAGAATCCTCCGGAAACTCCTTAGGGATCCCAAGGTCCCCACCGTCATGTTCGTGGGTCCGGAGGGTGTGGGCAAGGCCACCCTGGCTCACGAGTTCGCCGAGGCCCTCGCGGAGGAGAGCGGTTTCGGGGAGAAGGTGAGGAACCTGACCTGTCAGGACGTGCATATCCTCTCCCCCGTACCCCCTATCCCCCGAGGCCCCCGCCCTCTGGAGTTCTACGGTAGCACGGCCACCATAGGCATATCGGCCATAAGGAGGATAAAGGCGGAGGTCGTGAAACCCCCCATAGTCCTCCCCTACAAGCTGGTCATAGTGATGAACGTGGAGAACTCCACGACGGAGGCCCAGAACTCCATGCTCAAACTCCTTGAGGAGGGATGGAGGCGCACCCTCTTCATCCTCATATCCTCCAACCCCCACCGTGTCCTCCCGACGATAAGGTCAAGGTCGCTGATTATCAGATTCTCACCCCTCACGCGGGAGGAGTTCGCCGAGGTGGTGGGTGTTGAGGAGCCCATCCTGTACGAGGTATCGGGCCACAGCGCGGGGGTGGCCAAGTACCTGCTGATGAGGATGGGGAGGATGGAGGAGATACGGCGCGTAATAAACGCTTGGAAGGAGTTCGTATTCGGCAGTAAGACGGCCACCCTCACCCTGTTGGACGCCTTCCAGAAGTACGGGATACCCATAATCCGGCTCGGATACTACGTCCTGAGGGAGATGCACGGAGACGGTGCCCTATCCTACGAGCGGTTCAGGAGATTGTACGAGGCCCTCTATGATGCCGAAGAGGGCTACAGACGTCGCCTTCCCGAACCCTTCCTCCACGTGCTGGCCGCTTGGAATCCGCATCCCGGCTCATCCCAAGCCTACTCCACCTGACCTATCCTGCTCAGGAATTCGTCCAACTCCTCACGGCTCTTGAATTTCAGCTCAAGTGTCAGACTTCTCTTTCCCACTTTCAGCCTGCCCTTGAGACCGTTCATCTTGAGGCGGGACTCGTACTCCTTGACCCAACCGTCATCCTCTCTCCCGCCGGAGAAGAGCCTCTCCAGCTGACGGACGCTTATACCTTCGGCCACCACCCTATTCGCCCACTCTATCTGCCTTCTGGGGTCCTTGAGACGCAGAAGGACGCGGGCGTGCCCCTCGCTGATCCTCCCCTCGGCCAGAAGGGTCAGAACCTCCTCCGGAAGCTCCAGAAGACGCAGGGTGTTCGTCACGGCGCTCCTGCTCTTCTTTATCACGCTCCCGATCTCAGCGTCCGTGGCGTTGAACTCCTCCTTCAGCCGCTTCAGGGCCAAGGCCCTCTCCACCGGATTGAGATCCTCCCTCTGGAGATTCTCCACGAGGGCGAAGACAAGCATCTCCCTCTCGTCCTCCACCTCCCTTATGATGACGGGAACCCTATCAAGGCCGGCCAACTTGGCCGCCCGCCAACGCCTCTCGCCGGCTATTATCTCGTACCTGCCATTCCTCTCGCGCACCACTATGGGTTGGAGCATCCCGTGAAGCCTTATGGACTCGGCGAGCTCCCTCAACTCCTCCTCCTTGAAGTCCCTCCGTGGCTGGTAGGGGTTAGGCACCAGCTCGTCTATGGGCAGATAGCGCTGGAGGGACGGCCCCTCCTGCTGGCCGAATATGGCCCCCAAACCTCTACCTAAGCGACTTGACCTTGGCATGTCTTATCTCCTTCGCTAACTCCATGTAAGCCCGCGCTCCACGGGATGTGGGGTCGTATATGACCCCGGGTTTCCCGAAACTCGGGGCCTCCGCCAACTTGACGTTTCGGGGGATGACGGCCTTGAAGAGCTTGTCGCCGAAGTACCGCCTGAGCTCGGCATAGACCTCGCGCGAGAGTCTGATGCGCCGGTCGTACATGGCCACGAGGACACCCAGCAGCTCCAACCTTGGATTGAGGAGATTCACCACGTACTTGAGGGTTTCCAGCAGCTGTCCGAGCCCCTCAAGGGCGTAGTACTCCGCCTGAACGGGGATTATCACCTTGTCGGCGGCCGTCAGGGCGAGTATGGTCAAGGTCCCGAGCGAAGGGGGGGTATCTATGATCACCCAGTCGTAGTCGGTACCCCGGAGCACATCCCTCAACCTGTACTCCCACCCCGGAGTTCCCTTTATCTCCGCATCAACGCCGATGAGGTCCGGAGAGGATGGGAGACAGTATAGACCCTCAACCTCCGTAGGATACACGGCCTCACTCAGCGAGGCCGTCCCTATGAGGACGTGGTAGAGGTTAGGCTCCCGGTTAATCAGTCCGACACCTATGCTGGCGTTGGCCTGGGCGTCGGCATCAACCAGCAGGACCCGGTCGCCCATCAGGGCGAGGGCGGCGGCGAGATTCACCGCCGTCGTGGTCTTTCCGACCCCTCCCTTCTGGTTGGCGATGACTATCCGCATCACCATCCTCTGGTCTGAAGGAGCTCTCCCTCGTTGAGCTCGTGAATGTCTATACCCCTCATGGGCTCGCCGAGACCTCTGGAGATGCGGGCCAGAACCTTGGGATTGTCGTAGTATGCCACGGCCTCCACTATGGCCGCCGCCATCCTCTTGGGGTCCGAGGACTTGAATATCCCGCTACCCACGAATACCGCCTCCGCACCCAGCTGCATCATCAGGGCCGCGTCGGCCGGCGTGGCTATACCTCCGGCGGCGAAGTTGGGGACGGGAAGGCGGCCATGCTCGGCCACGTACTTGACGAGCTCGTACGGGGCCCGCAACTCCTTGGCCGCGGTGTATAGCTCCTCGGGGTCCTTGGTGGTCAGCTCCCGTATCTGGCGCTGTATCCGGCGCATGTGCCTGACGGCCTCAACCACATTCCCGGTCCCGGCCTCACCCTTTGTGCGGATCATCGCCGCCCCCTCGGCGATGCGACGGAGGGCCTCCCCCAGATCCCTGGCGCCACACACGAAGGGGACACCGAAGGGATGCTTGTATATGTGATTCTCCTCATCGGCCGGAGTTAGGACCTCGCTCTCGTCAATGAAATCTACGCCCAACTCCTCAAGGATCTGCGCCTCAACGAAGTGTCCTATGCGCACCTTCGCCATCACCGGAATGCTCACCGCGTCCATAATGCGGAGGATTATCTCGGGGTCGGCCATCCGGGCCACTCCCCCCTGCTTGCGGATGTCGGCCGGAACCCTCTCCAGCGCCATCACGGCCACCGCACCGGCCTCCTCCGCTATCTTCGCCTGCTCCGGAGTGGTGACGTCCATTATCACCCCACCCTTCAACATGCGTGCCAATCCGACCTTTACTCGCCAGGTGCCCCTAAGCATACTCACGGGATATTCTAAAGGCGGCGAGCGTAAATCGGACGTATAATTTCCTCCTCACTGGGGCGTGGTGTAATCGGTAGCACGCCAGACTTTGGATCTGGTAGTGGAGGTTCGAGTCCTCCCGCCCCAGTTGGACGTCAGCAGGATAGCCGCCCTTGCCCGTGTGGAGGCCGATGACGAGATGGAGGAGGATCTCCTGAAGATTTTGGATTTCATAGCCATCCTGTCTCGTATTCCGGACGACGTGGAGCCCATGCTCTCGGTCGTTGAGAGGGCCGCTCCCCTCCGTGAGGATGAGCCGGGCGACACCTATCCGGACATCTACGCCCTCGCTCCGGACACGGAGGGCAGATTCATCCGCTTCATATCCCCCATAGGGAGAAAGACTTGAGCTTGAGAAGTCGCATCCTCGGGGCCATGGCCTACCTCCCCTTCCTCTTCATCCTCATCCTCTTTTTGCCGAAGGACAAGTTCGTCATCTTCCACATAAGGCAGGGATTCGTCCTATCAACCCTCTGGTTGCTCTGGCTCTTCGTTTGGAGGTTCGTCCCCTTGGTGGGATGGGCCCTGCTCGCCCCCGTGGGTCTCATATTCCTCATATATCTGACCATATTCGGCATGGTGAAGGCGGCGAGCGGCCACGTTGAGCCTCTGCCGATAGTTGGCCGTTGGGCGGACAGGCTCCGCCTATGACTCGGGGGTAGAATAGGCCCCATGAGGATCTTCAGAGGCCGGAGGATAACCATCTACCAGCTGGATTCGGGGAAGTTCGCTCTGGACGGTGGGGCCATGTTCGGCGTGGTCCCCAAGGTCCTCTGGAGCAGGCTCATACCGGCGGACGAGCAGAATCGCATACCCATGGCCACCCATCCCCTCCTCGTGAAGACCGAGCGGGGTTGGGTCCTCATAGAGAGTGGCCTCGGCACCGGCTGGGATGAGAAGTTCAAGAGGATATACGACGTTCATGAGGAGGATCCCTTCGCCGACGCCCCCGTGGGTCGGGACGAGGTCTCTCTGATAGTTCAGACCCACCTGCACTTTGACCACATGGGCGAGTTGGCCACCCCCGACGGACGCTTCAGGTACAGGGCTCCGGTGGTCGTTCAGGCCATGGAGTGGGCGGACGCGCACTTCCCCCACGAGAGGAGTCGGGCGAGCTACGTAAGGGAGCGTCTTAGGGCCCTTGAGGGGAACGTGCGCCTCATATCCGGGAGCGGGGAGGTATGGCCGGGCATATACGTGCATCGCACCGGGGGACACACCCGAGGCCATCAGATAGTCCTGATACGGGACACGGACCGTCTGTTCGTATTCACCGGGGATCTCCTTCCCACCCGTCACCACTCCCCCCTACCCTACGTGATGGGCTACGACCTTTATCCCGAGGAGATGCTATTCTCCCGCAAGTACTGGTACGACCTCTTCATCAGGGAGGAGGCCATCCTATTCACCCCCCACGACAGGGAGGCCTTCGCCGGTCGGATGTACGTGGATGAGAAGGGAAAGCACCGCCTCATGGAGGTCCCTCCGGATGGAGATTGAGGCCAAGTTCGTCGTAGGCGGCGAGGAGGATCTTAGGAGGGCTCTGGAGCTTCTAAGGAGGGAGGGTTTCAGTCTGCGGTACGAGGGTGAGGAGCGCTACACCGACAGGTACTACGACCCGGGGGACGGTGGCGCCCTGCGCTTCCGCATATATCCCGGGGGTCGCATAGTGCGCACCTACAAGCGGGACATATCCTCCGAAGGTGGGGTGGTGCGGCGCAGGGAATGCGAGAGGGAGGTATCGCGTGAGGAGATGGCCTCGGAGACACGATGCGTCGCCCCCCTCCTTGAGCTCATGGTGATGCGCAGGACGTACGGGGGAGAGAACCTCAAACTCACCTACGACGTGGTGTGGTACGACGACTCAACCCAGATGACCTTCTTGGAGGTTGAGGGGGATGGAGAGGTCGTTGAGCGAGCGGCGAGCATCCTCCGAGGCGGTGGCTTCCGGGTTGAGAGCCGCTCAAAGTTGGCCATAGGCCTCGCCATGAGGGGTGGCACTTCGGTTTGAGGTTTCACCCTTAGAATTGTTAGCGGTATGTTCGTTGCCCTCTTGTTCGGTGCGTTGATACCTTCCAAGATAACGGGATATAAGAAACCCCTACCCGACGCCTTCGCCACCAAGTACTCCTCGCTCGTGGCCAAGGCGGAGAGGCTGTACTACTCCGGAGACTACCAGAGAGCCAAGAGCTACTACGAGGACCTCATAAACAACACCGACGCCCCCGGAAAGCGCCTCGTCGGATACATAGGCAACGGTTGGTGCCTGATACACATGGGCCGCTACGGGGAGGCCATAGATACCTTCAAGAAGGCGGAGGTGTTGAGCGGAGGTAGGAAGCCGGCCGTCATCCCCCTGTACATGGGCTTGGGCATCGCGTACTACAACATCGGACGGTATCTGGACGCGTACAGGTACTTCAAGGCCCTCACCCGCTATCCGGAGTACGAGGACGTATATCGCGACGCCCTGTACTTCGCCGCCCTCTCCGCTTACATGAACGGCTCCTACGACGAGGTGATATCGCTGGTCAATCAGCTGGAGAGGAAATTCCCGAACACGAAGGAGGCGAACGACGCCGCCATCCTGAAGGTCTTCGCCTACCGCAAGAAGGGAGAGCTGTACAAGGCCATAACGGAGCTGAAGCGGCTGATAGAGAGGGGACATCCCAAGAAACCCAAGTTTGAGATAATCCTCGCGGAGTGGTACGCCGAGTACGGCGACTATCCCAAGGCGATAGCCCAGTACGAGAAGGCTCTGGCCAACTATCCCTTCCTCAAGGACACCATCCTCGCCTCGCTCGCCTACGTTGAGAAGAAGTACGGCGATAACATAGCACTCGCCCCCAACCTCAAGGTGACCAACCCCCTCGTCGGCGAGATACTCTTCTACAAGCCGGGCATGGAGGCCTACAAGAAGGGTCAGATGACGAAGGCCCAGCAGAGGTTTGAGAGGTTCATACAGTTCTTCCCGGACGATCCGAGGTCGGCCAAACTGGTGGCCTATCTGGGGCAGCTCCTATTCCAAGCGGGTAGTTATGAGAAGGCCAAGGAGAAATTGGAGTACTACCTCAAGAAGTATCCCGAGGGTGAGGACAGGCCCGCCGTCTTGGAGCTTCTGGGTAAGGTGTATTACCGGCTGAAGGACTATCGCAGGGCAGCGGAGGTCTGGGACCAGTTCCTGCGCGAGTATCCCGGCCACAAGAACGCCGAGAACGTTAAAAAGCTCCTTCAGGCGCTCATCGCCGAGAGGCCGGAGGTGGCCCGGTACGTCAAATCCGAGGTGGGGGCCGAGGCCGTCTTCAACAAGGCCCTGGCCGCCTACAATCAGGGCGCCTATCCCAAGGCCCTCAAGCTCTTCGCCCAATTTACCGAGCTCTTCCCCAACAGCCAATATACGCCGAAGGCCATGTTCAACGCCGGGTACATAGCCTATCAGATGAAGGAGTACGACACGGCCATAAAGTATCTGGGCCAGTACATCCAGAAGTATCCCAACGGTGAGGATGCGGAGAACGCCCTCTACCTGCTGGGATTGGCTTACTTCGCCAAGAAGGACTACGACAACGCCATAACCTACCTGACGCAGTTCGTTCAGACCTTCCAGAAGTCGGACAAGCTGGCCGATGCCTACAGATTCCTCGGCTTCGCGCACTATAAGAAGTACGAGGCCGGGGATGAGGCGGCCAAGGCCAACGCGCTGGCGGCCTTCCAAAATGCCGCCAAGCTCTACAGGGCCATGGGGAAGACCGATAAGGCCCAGCAGATGGAGCAGCTTATAAAGCAGCTGGGTGGTTAGGTATGCTCTGGCTCCTTCTCCTGAACGTCGGAGAGATAAACACCTTGGCCACCGTTGATATTGACGGGGACGGAAACTCCGAGATATTCCTCGGAACCTCCGAGGGGCTATTCCTCCTTCGCGACGGCCCCTTCTCCACGCCGGAGAAGGTTGAGGGCATATACTCCCCCGTCCTCCACATATCCTACTACGATGACCGCAACCTCCTTCTGACGTTGGACAACTTCGCATCTCCGCTGGTGATAGTCTCCACGGATCTCCTGTCCATGGAGTCCCCCAACCTCACCGGCCGATACACCAAGGCCTACCGCTTCAACGATGCCCTGTACCTCCTCTCGGAGAGTGGCCTATTCATCCTTGAGGGCGATACCCTGAGCCTCCTGCTACCCCAAGCTCGCGACGTGACCGTGTGCGGAGTGGGTGGGGAGCGTCGCCTCTTCGCCTCGTCCGACAGGATGACCATGACCGTCGGACCCGCCGGAGTCGTGGATACCCTGAATCTCGGCTCCTCCTTCGTCGTGTGCGGCGATACGGCCGTCTTCACGGAGTACGGCTCCCTAATCCTGAACGGCGGGAGGCTGGAGCCCCGATTCATGGATTTCGCCTACGAGCCCCACACCACGGTTGATGGGGTCTCCCTGAAGCTGAGGGGTAATCTTCTGAGCGTTAATGGCTCGCCGAGGGGGGAGAGTCGCTCCGTCGCCTTCGCGGCCCACAGGGGGCACCTCTACCTCATATACGGACGATTCTCGTTGCACGCCCATCCCATATATCGCCCCTTCCTCACATCCACCCTACCCTTCATCCTCAAGATGGGCAACCGCTCCACGCGGATACACGACCTGTATCTCCTAAACTCCCTCGTCGTGGGCCTGATACCGGTGAGTCCCGGCGAGTACGTGGTTGAGATGGCCGGAAAGAGTTTCAAGCTTCAGGTCTCCAAGGCGGAGAGGTATGATCTCACGGCCCACATGATGGGGGATGATCCCGTATCCGTATCCTATCAGCCCGGGCGCGTGGAGATATACGTGAAGTTGGACACTCCCTCCTTCGTTGATGTCTCAATCGTCAGCTTCACGGGGAAGGTCGTCAGACATCTGTACTCGGGAACCAAAGCCTCCTCCTTCAAACTCTACTGGGACGGGAGCGTGGCCGGAGGGAAGAGGGCACGTAGGGGGGTCTATTTCGTGAGGGTCAAGATAAACGGCAGGTTGTACAATAAGCGGTTCATATGGTTGAGGTGATCCGCTCCGTCATCTCCTCAAAGCCTTGGTTCCAGTGGATACCGAGGGATGCCTACCTGGTGGGGGGAAGCGTGCGGGACCTGCTCATGGGAAGGGTCCCCAAGGATTGGGATATAGCCGTGTGGGAGCCGGAGAAGGTGGGCAAGCTCATAGCCCGGCACCTCGGAGGTGCGTTCGTCCCTCTCGGTGAGGAATTCGGCATATACCGGGTGGTCGTGGAGGGTGAGCAGATAGACCTGACCCGGATAGATGGGAGCATATACGACGATCTCCTCAAGCGGGACCTCACCATAAACGCCATCGCCGTCTCCCTCAACACGTGGGAGATGATAGATCCCCTCTTCGGCGAGAGGGACGTGCGTTCCGGTATAGTGCGCATGACCTCCGAGGAGAATCTCAAATCCGACCCCCTGCGGATGCTCAGGGTCTTCCGATTCGCCGCCACGCTGGGATTCTCAATAGAGCCCCGGACCCTGTTCGCCGTCAGGGGGAACGCCCACCTCGTGGAGGGGGTGGCCCCCGAGCGTATAACCTACGAGCTTCGCCATATCCTCTCCTCCGAAACTTTCCACGAGCACGTATCCGCCATGGCCGACACCGGCATCCTCTTCGTGATATTTCCCGAGCTTGACACCCTGCGGAAGCCCTTGAGCGGCCTTGAGACGGACGTTTGGAGCCACACCCTTCTGGCGCTGCGTCGCCTGAACGTGGCGTTGAACACCTTGGAGGATGGCCCCTTCACATACTACCTGCACAGGATGGAGGCCATACGCAGCCGGGAGGGACGGTTCGCCCTGGTTCTGGGTACCATGTTCCACGACGTGGCGAAGCCCACCACCTACAGGGTGGATGAGGATGGCAACATCTCCTTCCACGGGCACGATTACGTGGGCTCAAAGATATTCAAGCGCGTCGGACGGAGGTTGCGGATGAGCAACGACCTCATAGATACGGTGGCTCTCCTCATAGCCGAGCATATGCATCCCCACCTTCTGGCCACGCCGGACGTAACGAGGAGGGCCCTCTTCAGGTACTACCGTAGGACCGGGGAGTGGGCGTTCCCCATAATCCTGATGGCCTACGCCGATGCCCTCGCCACACCCCTGCGGGCGGAGGGAGTTGCCGGCCAGCTCCGATTGGCGCGCAAGCTGGAAGGTCTTCTGAGGGATCTGGAGGCGGAGGCCAAGCGCCCCCCGCGCCTGATAACCGGCCACGACATAAAGGCCCTCGGGGTACCCCCCGGCCCCATATACAAGAAACTCCTGAATGAGATAGAGGAGCTGAGGGCCGAGGGCGTTATAAGGACCCGGGAGGAGGCTCTGGAGATGCTCAAGAAGCTCGTTGAGGAGATTCAGTAGCCCCTCCTCTCTATCCACAGACCTCCCAAACCCACCAGGAGCCACGCTCCGGCGAATTTCAACCCCTCGGCCAAGGTCTGGACCTTCAGGAGCCTGTCCGCCGACTCCAGAGATAGATTCCGGATGTTCGGATTTATGAGGGTATCCACCCAACCGAGTATCCACACTATCACGAAGAGCATGATGACGGCCATGAGCCACTTGAAGGGTATATCCTTGACGAGGGCGGCCGAGAACAGGCCCACGAGGAGCATCGTGGTTATACGCAGGTAGAAGTTCAAGGTTCCCATGAGTCCCAGCTGGAAGCTCATGGGTCCCTCCACTATGTTCAACTTGCCGAGCTTCACGACGAGGATGACCCCCGCGACGAAGAGGGCGACGTATATCAGGGCCTGAAGGCATAACCACAGGGCCTTGGACACGAGGACCGTATGACGACTTACGGGAAGGGTGTTTATGAACTCGTAGAGCCTCCCGTCCCTCTCGGAGAAGTACGTGGCTATACCGGCGAACACGCTCCAGATGAGGAGACCTACGACCATCATACCCAGAAATAGGAGGGCTATGTCGTTCCCTTTGATGGCGTTGTACAGGGCTATTCCGTTGAACAGGAGGATGATACCGACATTCGTCAGGAACCACGAGAGGGAGAGCCTCACATCCTTAAGAAAGAGCGCCTTCAGACGACCCATGGTCAATATACTAAGGCCAAAAAGCCCCTCAGATACTCGGCATCCGGAAAATAGACGGGGACCGGATGGTCGGGCGATTGGTGGAGCCAGTAGAGCACCTTCACCTCTCGGAGCAGCCTCTTCGCCGCCCGAGTCATCTCCTCCCGCAGGAGCTCAAACGTTATGTGCCTTGAGCATGAGAAGGCCGCCAGAATGCCCCCCGGCTCCAAAAGTCGCAGCGCCCTGTCAAAGAGGGTGAAGTATCCCCTGCGGGCTCCGGAGACGTTCCTACCCTTGGCGAAGGCCGGCGGATCCAAGATTATCCCATCGTACCTCTCGTGGGCGAGTAGGAAGCTGTCCAACATGTCAAAGACGTTGGCCGAGAACGTATCCACGGCCCTTCTGGGGAAACCGTTGGCCGCCACGTTCTCCCTGAGGAGCTCCAAGGCGTCGCCGTCCTCATCTATGGCCACCACCTTCTCAACGCCGTACTTGAGCAGGTGCAGGGTGAATCCTCCCGTGTAGGAGAAGGCGTCCAACACCCTCCTGCGGCCCCTCATCGTGCGGGCGACCACCTCCCAATTCAGCCGTTGATCCAGATAGAGGCCCGTCTTCTGCCCCCCTATGGGGACCTTGAACTTTAGGCCGTTTATCTCCACCCAAACGTGTTCCCTCTCCTCGTCGTAGAAGTGCCAACCCTCGTAGGGCTCCAGACCCTCCTGCCTCCGGGCGTAGGAGTCGCTCTTCTCGTAGAGCCATCTGTAGCCCGCCATCCTAAAACCCTCCACTATCTCCCTCTTCAGGCGCTCGGCCCCGTAGGACGATATCTGAAGCACCACGCCGTCCCCATAGACGTCCGCGATTATACCGGGCATGTTGTCGGCCTCGGCGAAGAAGAGACGGTACGCCCCCCGGAAACCGAGGATATCCTCTCTCTCGTGCCGGGCCCTCTGGATACGGGAATATACGAGTCCGGCCGTGAAATCCTCCTCCTCCCTACTGTAGAAGCGGAGGGCGAGCTTGCCCTCCGGGTTGTAGAAGGCGCTGCCGAAGAATTTCCCCTTCACATAGACGGCCGCCTCAAACCCCTGCCCTATCACCCCCTTGACCTTATCCTTGAAGATCCAAGGATGGAGGCCGTAGTCGGAGGGCCTGCCTTTCAGATTCACCCTTATGCGTGGCACGGCAAATTCTACGGAGGAACTACTCCCCCTTCACGACGGCGAACCACTTCTTGACCACCATATCCCCCGCCCTGACCCGCAGGAGATAGACGCCCGCCGGCAGGTCCGGCAGAGGCTCCTCGTATATGGCCGGAGTCTCGTAGGTCCTCCTGTCGTACATCACCCGCCGGAACTTGAGGTCAAACACCTCAACCGTCAGGGTTGTGGGCTCCCCGACGACCACCCTCACCCTCCCGGACGTCCTAACCGGACTCGGATAGACCGAAACGTTCTCCGGCGACAGGAGGGGAACGTCCAGAACGTAGAGCTCCTTGGGGTCGGATACGCCGAAGACGTAGGGATTCCAAGCCTTCACGCGCAGGGGATAGGTCCCGGGCTCCAGAGAGGCCGTACCCACATAGACCTGTAGGGTCTCCTCCGGCTCGTCGTAGGACCCATCCGCCGGGAGCATCGGAATGCTGTCCCCGTCCCCTATCATCACGAAGGCCTTGGTTATGGAGTGGTCGGAGCGGGCGACGGCCACCACCAGGGTGCTATCGCTCTTACCGGCGAAGACCGAGTCGTTCTCCAGTCTCACCCATCTGACATCAACCTGCGTTTCCCCCACCACCCTGAAGGAGAATGTGTAGGGCACCATCTCGTTCCCGGAGAGGTCCCGCAGGGAGCTTAGGGAGACGATTACGGAGGAGTCCCAAGGGAGGGCGTCGGAGAAGGTGATTCTCAGAACGTAGGGGGTGTTCCAGACGTGGGAGAAGGGGACGGATGTCCCGCCCACGACCACGCTTACGGCGGACGTAGGAACCCACGTCGTATCCATGGGCTCGGTGAATGTGATGGAGACGTCCGTGTAGGGGGATACGGCCATCTCGCCGTTTGCGGGCTCGGTGAATGAGACCCTCGGTGCCACGGTGTCATGCACGATAAGAATCACCGTATCCACGCTCTGGGTTCCCACGAGGTCGTAGGTTATGGCGCGCAGGACGTAGGCTCCGGATGGCGTCTCGGACACGTCCAAGCAGGTGGTATCCGAGGCCACGTAGGGAAGCCCCCTGCAGGAGAGGGGGGCGTGGTAGGTTTGGCTGCCGAGGACCCACGAGGACATCAGGATGCCCGTATTGTCCCAGACGGCCGCCTTCACGGGCTCCGTTATGGGGTGATAGACCTCCAACGTATCGTTGTCGGGGGCGATTATCCGAACGTTGGGAGGGGTGTTATCGTACGTGGTACCCACCTGAAAGATAACATTCTTGGGGATGAGGGAGCGGCCGGTGGTGTCAAGGATTGAGGCGTTGAAACGGACCGTGACTACCTCCATGGAGAGAAAGGCGCTGAGAGGTCTGACCACGCAGTTCTGGAGGGTGGGACAGAAGACGCTGAAGGTGTGGGCGCCGGAGGACGAGCCCATCAGGCTTATTCCCGACGCCACCGTGGTCGTATCCATCGGCTTGGAGAATAGGACGCTCAGGGAGAAGTTGCGGGGGACGTTTATCGCTCCGCTGTCGGGAACGGTCATGCTCACCCGTGGGG
The DNA here is from genome assembly GCA_013153965.1 of Thermotogae bacterium. Classification (GTDB taxonomy): domain Bacteria; phylum Hydrothermota; class Hydrothermia; order LBFQ01; family LBFQ01; genus JAADCS01. The sequence goes on along the minus strand of JAADDJ010000018.1, from coordinate 32,404 downwards.
CCAAGGTGTCCGCCTGAACGGTGAGGAAGGTTATGACCTTGGGCTCCAAGGGTTGATCGTAGGTGTCGCGCACGCCGGACGTGAAGCTGACCCTTATCTCGCCTCCGGGTGGGAAGTCGCGCAGCGGATCCAGAACGCACATGTTGGCCAGAGGACACGTGACGGTGAAGGGGTAGGATATGGAGCCGTCGGTTATATCAACCGTGTAGGAGTTTATCGTCGCCGGGTTGATATCCGTTGAGAACCACACGCCTATACTCGCGTTCAAGGGTACGTCTATCTCACCGCTGTCGGGCTGGGTGAAGACGACGCGGGGACCCGCGGGTAGGAGGCTGAAGGTGTCGCTCCTCCGCGAGGCCGGAGCCAGAGGGTTGCCTACGGTGTCGGTGATGAAGGCCGTTAGGCTAACGGCCACGCTCTCGGCACCGTACGCGCTGATGATGAGGTAGCAGGTCGCGCCCGTGCAGAGGGAGGTGTATGAGAGCGGGGCGCGAGAGGCGCCGAGGGCGGAGACGCTGACGCCGTACTGGAAGGTCGGGGGGTCAATATCCTCGGAGAACACATATACCAGAGTATCGTAGGCCCTGATGACGTCGTCGGTCGGATAGGACACGAGGGTGGGCTGCGTCGTATCCGCGGCGGATACGGGGGTCGCCGTTATGGGCAGGGGCGAGCACGATACCATCGTCGGAGCCAGGGAGGCGGACGTGGGGAGGACGGAAGGCGAGGACGATGCCAGCGTAATGTCCAACGGATTCCATATGCGACGGTCGGCGTATCCGTCGGAGGGTATCGTGATGAGGTCGGACTTCACGAGGCGCAGGATGGAGTCCCCATCCAGAATCCCCAGCGATACGTAATGCCCCACCGAGAACTCCGCACTTCCTCCTATCTCAACGTCCCAAAATGCCGCCCCCTTCGGACTGGGGCCGGAGTCTATGGGCAGGGGTACGACCTGAACGTAGGACCTGTCGTCCTCTGCTATGCTCACCACCAGGCCGTCGGAGGAGGTGTGAATGTCGGTCAGCAGACCCACGGTATCCATCACGAACATCCGGTAGGAATCCCCTCCGAGTAGGAGCGCGGGGAATCTGTATCCCCCGTACCTTAAGGTGAGACCGATGATGGGGCCGAAGGACGTGCGTAAGGCCTTGATGGTGGCTATGGAATCCACCGTATATCCTCCCGGGAGACCCACGGCCCTCGCGCTATCAAGGACGAAGAAGGATGAGGAGGGCCTGACGAAAACGAGGTTGAGGCTGTCGGCCGTACGGTTGGGGAATGCGACCAGAAAGTTCCCGTCGGACGTGGAGGTTATACCGTAGGACACGTCCATCGTCGTCCCCACTCCCAGCGAGGAGGTCGTCAGAAGTGTGAGTCCCCCCGCATCCGGATATCCCAGTGCCACGATTACGCTATCGGCCATCCTCCACACCAGCGCCAGGGTATCGTCCCTATGGACCGTGGCACCCACCCCTCCCATCGCCGGGACTATCATCGCACCGCCCAGTCCCGTATCCACCACGATGAGATTGGATCCCGACGAGACGTATATTATGGAGTTGGCTACGCCGAGATGGACGGAGGGATGGGGTGCCGTGGTGCTGTGCGATAATCCGCAGGCTATGGGGGGATAACCGGCCCCCATCTTAAAGAGGACGTGCTGGCCGGAGGAATCGTCGTAGGTGTAGCCCAGAAGTAGGCCGGAGGGTAGGACCTCAATATCGGAACCCGCGTACCTAAAGAGCGAGGAGGACGTTAGGTTATACGTGGAAACGTAGCCCTCCAGAGGGAGGGCGAGCGTCAAAAGGGATAAAGTTGCCAAAAGTTTTCTCATCTACCGTACCTCCTGTAGATGGAGGACAATCTCTGAAATACCCTGCGGTACTTCTCGTTGTTGGGCTGAAGCTCGTGGGCTACCTCGGCGTGAGCGTAGGCGCCGAGTATATCGCCCTTCTGATACATCTCCAAAGCCTTCATGTAATGATACTCCGCCTGCTTGCGTATATTCTCGTTTATCTTCTGGAGCAGGCTGACCCCCTTGGGATCCTGCGTCAGGTCAAGGTAAGCCTCCAGATAGGTTCGGGCCTTGGCCCACTCCCTCTTGCGCATATACACCCGTGCCGAGTCAAGGTAATCCTTGGCCTTCTCCTTTATCCGGGTCAGAAGGGCCACCTTCTCCGGAGAGTCGGGCAGCACCTTCAGTATCTCCAGAGCCTTCAGGTATTCGCCGGAGTTTATCAGACTGTCGGCCTTCCGGATGTTCCGGTTGGAGTATATGTCCAGAGCGCTGTCCTTTATCCGTTTCACCTGCTCTCTCTTCCTCACCCTGCGGTTTATCCTCGCCTCTATCTCCTTGAAGAGTTTCACGGCCCTCGGGTCGTCGGGGAACTCCTTCACGAATTCAAGAGCCTCGGCGTACGCGTCCGCGTACATCCGGTTGCGGAGGAAGGCGTTTATCCTCTTTATGTAGCGGGCCCTTTTGCTCTCCACGTACTCCCTCTTCAGGCTGTCCAGAAGGAGGTCTATCTCCGGCGAGGAGTGGAAGACCGCCGCCATCTCCACCAGAGCCAGCGCCTTCTCCGGGTCTTTCTCCCTTCGGGCCTTTCTGATGAGCTCCTGCGCCCTCCTCTCGGCCTCTATCTCCATGGCCCTTATCCTGTCGCGCAGGGAGGCTATCTTCTCCTCGTGCTCGGCCACCTGCACCTCCAACCGACCTATACGCTCCTCTATGCCCCTCTGCTCGCCCCAGAAGTACGTTATACCCACCAGATGCGAGCTGAGACCGTAGTACGAATGGGTGAAGTTGTAGCGGAACTTCAGGGGACCCACGCCCAGATGGACCCCGAAGGTTATGTACCTGTATGCCGGAACCACCTCAAGGTCCAGCACGGATACGCGCTTGGCCATGTACAGCCCCCCATCAACATCTACATCGCCGAAGAGCCGGAGGAAGCCGCCCAATCTCACTCCACCGGGCAGGTACGCGTATCCACCGGCGAAGGTCTCCGGTATCGGTACGAGCGAGCCGATTCCCAGATTATTCACCCGCAGGAGAAGCCTGCCCCTCTCAAAGGAGCCGTACGCGAGGACGTTGAGGGTTAGGGCCCAGTCGGAGTAGGAGTGTATCTTGGAGAGCAGGAGACCCGGCCCGGCCCCGAAGGTCCAGCCCTCGGTCCCCAAGGGCGCCGTGGTGTATATCCCACTCAAACCTACGAACGATGCGGAGTACGTACCGACCTGCTCCCCGTCCTCATCCCGCAGCTCCATCTGCGTGATGTATCCCACCTTGGATACGAGGCCAAAGCGATCAAAATAAACGTAAGTTTCCTCCTGACGATAACCGTACATATGCTCCCTGTGAAGTATGGAGAGGCTTCTCGGAACTATCCGTAGGTATTCCGAGCCGCTGCCGATATTCCAAAACAGAAATCCCATCGCCATGGACCGGGATTATAAAGAAGCGAAGGGTGGAATTACAAGAGGGCTACCAGCAGGGACTTATCGGTGTAAGGGTAGAGATCAAACAGGAGCATCTCGCGGGGCTTCCCGTCGGTTAGGAAGTCCCTCAACCTTCGCGGGGATTCACCTATGAGGACCGTCCGCCTCGCCACATCCATCACCCTCCTATCCTTCACCCTGTCCGTGTGTATCACGGCGAAATCGTAAGGCTCGGGATTCACGAGGAGGAAGGCTCCCGGCTCCATCTGACGTACATCCGGACTGACCCCGACGGCCTCGGCCGTCTCCCTGACCTCCCTTACGGGCATGCCGCGAAGGTCAACGTAGGTGCTCATCTTGAAGGGGGGAACGTGGAGACCCGTCATGAACGCCACCACCCTACCCTCCAGGAGCCCCTCAAGATACCTCCATAGCTCCGAGAGGATGTGGAGGTTGTCGGGATAGTCGCCGTACGGCGACACCTTGAAGACGTATCTGCCTCTCCGGAGCGTGCGGAACATCTCCCCCCTGCCCCCCGTGATGTACTCCCCGAAGGTTCCCACCGACCACCAAACCCCCACCACGGACGGAAGTTTATCCATAAGCTCAAACGTGAGCCTCTTAACGAATAGGGGTTTGCGCAGGTTGAGGCTCAACACCACGCCGTTCCCATCCCCCACCAGCGTGAGGCTCACCAGCTTCCCCTTACCCTTCTCAACGTCCCATACGCTTAGGGGGGCGGACGCGAGGATGCCGTTGAGGGGCCTTATGAGCTCCTCCAAGGCCGGATCCAGCAGGGGGCACGAATCCACCCCGAAGACGAAACCCCTCTCCAAGGTGTATCCTATTATGAGATTCGTGGGATGGGGCCGCCGCAGATGGAAGATCACCCTGCTCCTGTAGGCTCTATCCTTAGGCGACGGCACGATCCGGGGTTTCAGACCGAAGAGTCTCTCAACCTCCTCGGCCTTCAATCTGAGAGTGTCGTCGTAGGGGAGATGCTGAAACTTACATACCGGACATTCCCCGAAGAATTTGCAGAAGGCCAAGACTAACGCCTTTTACCGGGACCGAAGAGAGCCTTTATACGACCCCAAGATTGCTCGTCAAGGGAGGCGGGGAGCTCGTTGGGGCGATTGGGTGTGGCCACCACCAAGAATCGGAAATCGCCGGTGCCATCGGGTATGCGTCCCAGACTGCCGCTGCTGGGGAGGCTGCTCCAGCTGTAAGAATCAACGGTGCTCCCATCCATCCGGAGAACGACGCTGTCTCCGTCCTCCTTGAGCCTGATGTAAAAGACCCTATGCTCCCCTCCCGCCATCACACCGCTCAACTGGAAGGTCCCGAAAGAGGTGGTTAGAGTGTATCTGGAGAGGTCCACCACGTCGCCGCTCCCGTTGTACAGCTCCACCCAACCGGAATCCCTATCCACCGCGGCTATCTCATTTACGACGAGGGCGACGACCCAAATCACTGGACGTATATTATAAGGGCGAACAACTAATATTTGTCATCTGCGCGCGCGCACTATGCGGCGCAGCTTCCTCACCTCGTCATACACGGAGGCGACGACCTCGCCGAGAAGTGCCAGAACCCAGAATATGGTTCCCATGATCAGGAGGAGCACGACCAGAAAGAGTATGGGCCGGTACCCGTGGCCGGCGAGCCTCAAGGCCACCCCCACCCCTCCCACTATCAGGCCGGCTATCCAGAGGAGGAGACCAACGCTCCCGAAGGTTAGGAGGGGTTTGCGGATGAAGGTGGTGTAGAGCCACACGGCCAGCAGGTCCGCCACCCCAACGAAGACCCTCCCTATCCCCCGGTACTTGGATACACCGAACTTTCTGGGGCGTAGGGTGATCTCCGTCTCACCGACCGAATATCCGTATATCCAAGCGAGGGCCACCATGTAGCGGTGCCACTCCTTACGAAGGGGTATATCCTCAAGGACCTCCCTCCTCATCACCTTCATGGAGTTCATATCGGAGACGGGGACTCCGAACAGCCAGCGGTTGAGGGTGTTATAGACCTTGGATACGAACGCCTTCTCGTACTTGCCCACCTTCTTTCCCGTTATGAGATCATAGCCCTTCTCCTCCATCTCCCGAACCATCCTCAGTATATCCTCGGCCTTGAACTGCAGGTCCGCATCGTATATGGCTATGTACTTGCCTCGGGCCACCCCGAATCCGGTCAGGATGGCCGCCGTCTTGCCCAGATTCCGCCCGTGCTTGAGGACCCTAACGAAGGGATACCTGGGAGCCAATCTCACGGCCTCCTCGTAGGTGCCGTCGGTTGAGCCATCATCAACGTATATGACCTCCCAATCGTCTATGCCGTGTCTTTTAAAGAGCTCCTTGAACTCCTCGTAGAGTGGAAGGACGTTCTCCCTCTCGTTGTAGGCTGGTACGATAACGGAGACCTTCAAGGCGGAGTATTCTAAGGTCGTTATCGGCGGCCCATTCCACCCTATAATTGCCGCCTAAGCCCCCGTAGCTCAACAGGATAGAGCAGCGGATTTCTAATCCGCAGGTTGGGGGTTCGAGTCCCTCCGGGGGCGCTTAGCCCTGACGTGTTCAATTTTGTGGCGTAAGTTTTGTTTTTATAAACTTTAGCCTCACAAATTACCCTCCGAACCCGCCGTAGAATTTTGAGAATGTCGGACTTCGTTCATCTGCATGTGCATAGCGAGTACAGCCTCTTGGATGGGGCCGCCCGAATACGGGATCTGGTGAAGAGGGCGAAGGAGCTGGGTTTTCCGGCCATCGCCCTGACCGACCATGGCAACCTCTACGGTACGGTGGAATTCTACAAGGCGGCCCGTGAGATGGACATAAAGCCCATCCTCGGGATGGAGGCGTACGTCGTGAGGGAGCGGTCAAAGAAGGACAAGGAGCACAAGGAGTATAATCACCTGACCCTCTTGGCCGCCGACAACGAGGGATGGATAAATCTGATGAAGTTGTCCTCGGAGGGATTTCTAAGCGGCTTCTACGGAAAACCCCGTATAGATTGGGACCTGCTGGAGAAACACTCAAAGGGACTGATAGTACTCTCGGGATGCCCCAAGGGGGTGATAGCCGAGAGCATACTTCAGGGAAGGGACGAGGAGGCGGAGCGATGGGTCGCGTGGTTCAAGGACATCTTCGGCGAGAGATTCTTTCTGGAAGTTCAGGATGTGGGGATACCGGAGAACGAGGCGATAAACAAGCGTCTGGTTGAGTACTCAAGGAGATTCGGGATACCTCTCGTGGCCACCAACGACGTCCATTACATAGCCCCCGAGGATTACGAGCTGCAGGAGATCCTCATAGCCATATCGCAGGGCAAGAAGATAAGCGATAAGGGACGCTTCACCCTGAGCACCAGAGAGCTGTACATGCGCAGCGCCGAGGAGATGTACGAGCGGTTCTCGTGGATCCCCGACGCCGTGAGGAATACCCTTCTGGTGGCGGAGATGGCCAACGTGGAGCTGACGTTGGATCCGACCCGCCTACACCTCCCCAAATTTCCCCTTCCGGAAGGCTACCGCGACGAGATGGAGTACCTGCGGCATCTGGCCCACGAGGGGCTCAGGGAGTACCTGGTGAGGGTCCCTCGGGACGCCCACGGAAGATACTGGGAGAGGCTCAACTACGAGCTTTCGGTCATAGAGCGCACCGGCTTCGCCGGATACTTCCTGATAATCCGGGACCTGGTTGCCAGCGCGCGGGGCAAGGGTATAAAGGTGGGTCCCGGAAGGGGCTCTGCCGCCGGCTCCCTCGTCCTCTTCGCTTTGGGGATAACCCAACTTGATCCCCTCAAGTACGACCTGCTGTTTGAGCGGTTCCTGAACCCCGAGCGAATATCCCCTCCCGACGTGGATATAGACTTTCAGGATAACAGGCGGGAGGAGGTGATAGATTACCTGCGTGAGACTTACGGCGAGGATAGGGTCGCCCAGATAATCACCTTCAACAAACTCAAGGCGAGGGCCGCCTTCAAGGACGTGGCCCGCTACTACGATACCCCCTTTGAGCAGGCCAACCGCATATCCCAGCTGATACCCAACGTCCCCACGGACCCCATAACCTTGGCCGAAGCCTACGAGAGCGTTGAAGACTTTAGGAAGGCTGTAAGTAAGGAGCCTTGGAAGACCGTCGTGGAGAAGGCCATAAGACTGGAGGGCTTCACCCGGGGAACCAGCGTGCATGCGGCTGGGGTCGTCGTCTCCCCCGACGAGCTCACCAACTACGTACCCCTCGCCCTCAGCAAGGACAACCAGAGGATAACCCAGTACGATATGGGTTCGCTGGAGCTTCTGGGCATGCTCAAGATAGACGTTCTGGGATTGCGAACCCTATCCATGCTGGCCCACGCGGAGGAGCTAGTGAGAGGCTACTACGACCCCGACTTCCGCCTTGAGGATATACCGACCGACGATGCCCCCACCTTCAAGCTTCTGCAGGAGGGCAAGACGATGGGAGTCTTCCAGTTGGAGGGGGCAAACATGCGCCGCATCCTCATCCGCCTCAAGCCCACGTCGCTGGAGGATATAATAGCCCTCAACGCCCTCTACCGGCCCGGTCCCATCCAGAGCGGAATGGTGGATGAGTACATTGAGAGGAAGCACGGTAAAGCCTTCACCTACGACTTTCCGGAGCTGGAGTCCATCCTCAAGAGTACCTACGGCCTCTTCGTCTATCAGGAGCAGGTGATGCTGATGTCTCAGGTGCTGGCGGGATTCACACCGGGTGAGGCCGACACGCTTCGCAAGGCCATCGGAAAGAAGAAGAGGGCCCTGATGGAGAAGATGCGGGACAAGTTCATAAAGGGGGCCGTGGAGAGGGGTTATCCGGAGGACAAGATAAAGAAACTCTGGGAGGATATAGAGAAGTTCGCCTCCTACTCCTTCAACAAGTCCCACTCGGCCGCCTACGGCCTTATGGCCTACTGGACGGCCTACATAAAGGCGCACTATCCCCTCGCCTTCTACACGGCATCCCTATCCTCATTCAAGGGCTCCCAGCAGCAGAGATTCTTCAAGAATGCCCCCCTCTTCATCGCGGAGATGAGGGAGAGGGGTATAAAGGTGGTGCCACCGGACGTCAATCGTAGCGAGGTGGATTTCCACATGGACGTGGAGGAGAACGCCATAATCTGGGGACTCGGGTTCTTGAAGGACGTGGGTCTGGAGATGGCCAACCGGATAGTGGCCGAGAGGCGCAAGAATGGCCCCTACAGGGATGTGGTAGATTTCATACGGAGGACCAAGGCCAACAAGAAGGTCTTGGAGACCCTGACGAAGGCGGGCGCTCTGGATGGCATATCGGGGATGACGAGGAGCCAACTCCTTCGGGACATCCGCTCGGGTAAGGTGGCCCGGAGGATGAGGGGAAGCCTATTCGGGGAGCTGATGGAAAAGAAGGTTGAGGAGGCCAAGGAGTCCAAGGGTACCCTCCTGCACATGGAGCGTCAGGCTCTCGGCCTGTATATATCGGGAAAACCCTACGAGGATTACGCGCACGTGAGCCGATTCTACGGATTCCCGAAGATAGAGGAGTTGGAGAATCACCTGAACAGGGAGATAACCTTCGTGGCCTCCCTACTCTACTACGACAAGAGGAAATTCCGCAGTGGAACGAAGGTCAGTCTCATCTTTGAGGATGATACGGGCACGGTTGAGGCATCCATGTTCATATCGGAGGGCCTCACGGAGCTGCTGGATAGACTGGAGAACAATCTTGTCTTCGTGGTGAGGGGAACGGTCAGAAGCTCGTCGGGAGAGGGCGGGGAGGAGGAGAGGTACGAGGTGCGCATAAGGGACGTGGGGGACATAGTACCGATTGAGGAGTTCATCCGGAAGAACAGGAAGTTTCCCCATCCCGACAAGGCTCTGGAGGAGATGTGGAGGAAGTTTGAGATTCTGGGCCTCAACGGACTCCGCAGCAGGGGGGAGGTGAAGGACGCCTTCGTCAGGTTCTGGATAAAGGATTTGGCAGGGGAGGAGTTCGCCGACGGCATCCCTTACGAGGTGGGCTTGAGGATCCTAAAGAGACTGATAACCAAAGATTCGGACCTCCTCTTCAATCGCAAGGACGACTACGACCGCGCAGCCTACGCGCTGCTGATGAGAGATATGGACGCCTGGGGCGATGCCCTGAAAAGGCTTCTGCCGTACAATTAGCGGTTGTTCCGCGCGGCCCATGCCCTCCTCCCGGAGATACGGGACCTCCTCAAGGGGAGGGAGTTTAGGGCGTTGAAGGCTCTCCTGTTGGAGCTCCATCCGGCCGAGATTGAGGACATAATATCCGAGCTTAAACCTTCGGAGGCGGTCCTGCTCCTGAAGCTTCTCCCGCCCGAAAAGGCTGCGGAGGTGCTCTCCAACCTTAGCGGCCACCACGTTGATAGGATAGTCTCCGCCTTCTCCGACAGGCAGCTTCTGGAGATAATTGAGGAGATGGACGACGACGACCGGGTGGCCCTGTTTGAGGAGTTGCCTCCCGAGCTCGTTCGTAGGATCCTGTCCCTGCTTCCGGAGGAGGAGCGGGAGGTGGCTCTGACGCTCCTCAACTATCCCGAGGACTCCTGCGGCCGCCTGATGAATACGGAGTTCATAGCTCTGAACCGTAGCACCACCGTAAGGGAGACCTTGCAATTCCTTCGCCGATCCGACTACTCGGAGGAGGTCCTCCTGACCATATACGCCATAGACAACGCCCAGAGACTGCGGGGGCAGGTCAAGCTCACGGACATAATAAAGGCCTCCGACGACGTTCCCATCGGTCGTCTCGCGGAGAAGGTGCCCTTCGTATCGGCGTACGATCCAGCCTGGAAGGCCGCCAAGATAATGGCCGACTATGACCTGCTCTCAATACCCGTGGTTGATAATGCCAACCGCATGCTCGGCGTCATAACCATAGACGATGTGGTTGATGTCATATACGAGGAGAGCGCCGAGGACTTCCTGAAGTTCGCCGCCGTCAGCGACCCCGAGGATAACTACTTCCTCCTGCCGCCTCTGGAGCGCATAAAGAAGAGACTGCCTTGGCTCGCGGGATTGGCCCTTCTGGCCAACATATCGTCCATGATCATCGGAGCCTACGAGGATGTCCTCAAGGAGGCCGTTATTCTGGCCGCCTTCATACCCATACTCAACGGCACCGCCGGAAACACGGGCTCTCAATGTGCCAGCTTCGTCATACGGGCCCTGGCGACCGGCGAGATATCCCCGAAGATAACGGACGTTCTGAAGGTTTGGATAAGGGAGATGGCGGGAGTTCTTATGGGCTTGGCCGTTCCGCTCTCGGCCATAGCCGGTGGGAGCGCCTATCTGCGGACGGGGGACATCCTCATAACGTCGGCGGTGGCTCTCACGATGGTGGTGGCCGTTCTGGTGGCCAACAGTATAGGTTTCTTCCTGCCGATAATGGCGAAGAGGGTGGGTATAGACCCGGCGAGCATCTCCGCCCCCCTCAACGCCACCCTGAACGACGCTCTCACCCTCACCCTCTACTTCACCCTCTCAAAGGTCATCCTGCACCTTTGAATGAAAAGAGGGGGGCCGAAGCCCCCCAACTATGTGCGGATTGGATATCAGCGGATCAGAAGCCTGTAGCTCCTTCCTCCGGAGACGGCGAAGTATATGCCGGACTTCAACGTGGTCGTCTCACCGTCGGAGAATCTGCCGACCAAACGGCCGTCGGCCGAGTACAGCGAGGTTTCGGTGAGGAAGGAGACCTTCCTGCCCTCTATCCTATAGGGCAGGTGCGACAGGGTAGAAGACCGCTCCGCCACGCTCAATCCCTCATCGTTCCCGCACGGACCCGCATCTACCACCACCAGGCTGTAGGGCTGATAGCCCCCGGGCTTCGGATTGTTGAGAGCGCGGGCGATTACCTTGACCCTCCACGTACCCCTCTTGGCCGGGGCCACATACACCACCTCGGTGGGATTCAGATAATCCCTGCTGGAGGGATTGGGGACGGAGACGCCTTCGCTGAAGATGTTGCCGTGGTAGGTGTTTCCATCGGCCCCCTCAACCACCAGGTCCAGATCATTCTGGAGGGTGCTACCGGGAGCATCCGTCCAACTTAGGACTATCTTCACGTAATCGGTGTACATGGACTCGTTGCAACCCACGGTCACGTCAAAGACGGCCGTATCCCCCAGCTGAAGACCCACGGAGTCATCAACCACGAAGAGGCGGTGCTTGTACTCGGGGGGAGCATCCGCGAAGTATAGGACCCGACTCAGATTTATGCCGCCGAAACCTATCTCGCTGTTTGGAGGCAGAGGCTCGTACTCCAGAGGCTGCGATGAGGCTATGAGGGCCGCCTTAAGTAGGGAGCCCTGCGGTATCCAACCGTTGGCCGAATCCCTCTCGCCGTTGGGATACCAACCCTCGCGGAAGTACTGCCTGACCAGCAGGGCGGAGCCGGTGACGGCGGGGGCTGCCATGGACGTACCTTGGAAGCCGGTACTCACTATTAAGCATGAGTAGGTCCTGTCGGTGTTATTGAGCGCTGAAGCGATGAAGGAGGGAGTGTAATGATAATCCCCTCCCGGTACCATAACTTCAGGCTTTATGCGGCCGTCGTATGTGGGTCCTTGGGAGGAGTAATAGGCTCTATGCTCATGAGGTTTGGAATCCTCATCAAAGGCTCCCGTGGCCCCAACGGTCAGGACGTTCTTAGCCGTCGCGGGGGAGGAGACGCTCCCATCCTCGGAGTTGTCCGCACTGCTGGAGTTTCCGGATGCGGCGACTATCAGGGCGTCCGGATAATCCCACATGAAGGCGTCGGAGTCGTAGGCGGCGCTCAGATAGGCGTTGAAGAAGGTCCCCCAGGAGAAGTTTATCACCCGCGCGCCGTTGGTGTAGAACCTCTCAAGTATGTCGTAGAGGGAGCCATCGTAGCACACGCTGCTGCAGCTTCCGCAGTCGGGACCGCCCACATCTCCGAAGACCACCTTCGCCATGTAGGCCATCCCCTTAAACCAGTAGAAGGCTGTACTCGCCGAATCGGGATAGCCCAGAACGGTTCCCGTCACGTGGGTCCCGTGGGAGTAGGAGCAGGTGGCGAAGTCGTCGGCGTTGTCGCCCAAGACCATGTAGGCCAGAACCTTCCGGTGGGCGGGACCGGGAACTATCACGGTGGAGTCCCTGAAGAAGCAGGAGTAATAATCAAGCCCCGTATCCATCACGCCGGCTATCTCATTCTCCCCGTGGATCCCGTGGGACCACACCAGAGAATCCCCCGTGACGTGGGTTTGAACGTACCAGCGGGTGCGGGAGTTTAGCAGGTACTTGCGGAAATCGGGCTCAACGTGGGATACCACGTCCATATCGGCCAAGCGGAGGGCGACGTTCAGGGCATCCTCCGGCTCCACTGCTACCTTGAAGCGGGGCATCAACTTACCCGGAATCTCCTGTGGGTTCAACCCCAGCGAGGCCAAGGCGTTGAACAGCCCATCCGCATCCCCCCCGGGATAACCCCACACCTCCAGACGGACCTTGCCGTCGTACATGGCGTCCTCAAGGGAGCCCTCCCATAGACGCAGGTCCATCTTGAGCTCCATCGGGACAGGTTGCACGCTCATGCCGGGAAGCTTCAGGCCATCGGGAACGTCTGCCACGTATCCGTAGCCGGGAACGTACTGGAATATGCGCACTCCAGCCATCTTGAGCTCCTGAGCACCCACATCGTCCCCGACCTTCAGAAGCACCCAACCGCCTACTATCAAACTTATCATGACACCGATATTTTAAAGTCGGGGATAGAATAGCCTCTATGAGGAGCTTTGAGGCCTTGAGACACGTGTTCCGCAAGTACGACATCCGTGGAATATACCCCGACGAGATAAACGAGGGATTCGCCTACCGGCTGGCGATCGCCTTCGGGAAGATCCTTGAGGATATGGGGGCGAATACCGTGGTCGTGGGGGGGGACGTGCGTACCCACACCCCTCCCATCAAGGACTCCTTCATAAGGGGACTGATGCACATGGGCCTTCAGGTGATTGACATAGGTACGGTTCCGACGCCCATAATGTACTTCGCCTCCAAGACGTTGAACGTACATGCCGGCGTCCAAATAACGGCGAGCCACAATCCTCCGGAGTTCAACGGATTCAAGATAGTCCTCGGCGGGGAGCCTTTCTACGGCGACGACATAGAGCGCCTATACGAGATCTTCTCCTCGCCTCATCTGTCGCCCAAGTACCCCTACCCCCACGGCAAGATCGCTCCCCACGATGCCGTCCATGATTACGTCTCTTGGGTCAGGAAGAACGTGAGCATAACCAAGAGCTTCCGTGTGGGCGTTGATGCGGGCAACGGAACCGCCGGTCCCGTCGTTGAGGCCATCTATCCGAAGAAGGGGATAGAGTACGAGGGCCTCTACATGGAGCCTGACGGGACGTTCCCCAACCACATACCGGATCCCACCGTCCCCGAGTACATGAAGGACCTGTCGGCCCTCGTGGTGAGGAAGGGGTTGGATTTGGGATTCGGATTTGACGGCGACGCGGACAGGATAGGTCTGGTGGATTCAAGGGGCAAGATGGTCTTCGCCGACAAGATACTGGCCCTACTCGCTCGCCCCGTCCTGCGGGAGATACCGGGTGCCCCCGTGATACTGGATGTGAAGTGCTCAAAGGGGGTCGTGGAGTATCTGGAGAGATTGGGAGCCAAGGTGGTCATGTGGAAGACGGGACATTCGCTGATAAAGGCCAAGATGAAGGAGTTGAACGCCCCCATAGCCGGCGAGATGTCGGGGCACATCTTCTTCAAGTACCGTTTCTTCGGCCACGACGACGCTATATACGCCTCCCTACGCTTCTTGGAGATGCTCTCGCAGGAGGAGAGGTCCCTTGAGGAGCTGCTGGCGGAGATACCCTCCTACATATCCACGCCGGAGATAAGGGTCCCCGTATCCAACGACGAGGTCAAGTTCCGCATCGTTCAGGAGTTGGTGGAGAAGTTCAAGGCCATGGGACTACCGGTGATAGATATTGACGGGGCGAGGATAGAGTTCCCCGACGGCTTCGCCCTCGTGAGGGCCTCCAACACCCAGAGCGTCCTCGTGATGAGGTTTGAGGCGAAGACGCCCGAGCGTCTGGAGGAGCTGAAGGATCTCATATACTCGCAGCTGCGCAAGTACCCGGAGGTGCGGTTGGATGAGGTCGCCCACTAACCCTTAACGACGATAACCGGGCGGTTGCGGCTCACTATCTTGGACAGACCCGCACCCTCCACCACCTTTACGACCTCCTCCGCATCCTTGTAGGCTTCCGGTATCTCCTCCAAGATCGTGGCTCGGCTGCTCGCCCGTACTATCACACCCCTCTCCTTCAACCTCCTCTTGACTTCGGATACGGAGTAGAGTTTCTTGGCCTTGCGACGTGAGAGGACCCTGCCCGCCCCGTGGCAGGTTGACCCGAAGCTCTTGGCGATGGAGCCGGGCTGTCCCACCAGAACGAAGGAGTACCTTCCCATATCTCCGGGGATGATGACGGGCTGTCCCACGTCCCGATAGGCTTCGGGTATCTCAGGCCTCCCCGCCGGAAAGGCCCTCGTCGCTCCCTTGCGATGCACCAGAACATCAACCTTACGCCCGTCTATCTCGTAGGTCTCAAACTTGGCTATGTTGTGGGCCACATCGTAGAGGATGCTCATACCGAGCTCATCCGCCGGCTTCTTGAAGACCTCCTCAAAGGCTCTGCGCACGTTGAAGGTTATGAGCTGCCGGTTGGCGAAGGCGTAGTTGGCGGCCGCCGCCATCGCCTTGAGGTAATCCCGCCCCTCCTTGCTGGTAATGGGGGCGCATGCCAGCTGTTTGTCCGGGACCTTTATCTTGTACTTGCTCTCCATCACCGAGAGCATCACGGATATGTAATCGTCTGCTATCTGATGCCCAAAACCCCTGCTCCCACAATGCACCATGACCACCACCTGTCCCCTGTAGAGGCCGAATCTCCGGGCAACTTCGCTGTCGTAAATCTTATCCACCACCTGAACTTCCAGAAAGTGGTTTCCCGAGCCCAGCGTCCCGAGCTGATCCGCTCCCCTCTGGCGGGCCCGACGGGACACCTTGGAGAAGTCCGCCCCCCTCATCCTCCCGTTCTCCTCAATGAACTGCAGGTCCTCCTCCCAACCGTATCCCAGGTCCACCATATAGTGGGCTCCCTCGTGGGACACCCTCTCCAGATCCCTCTTGGATGCCCTGAAGGGGCCCCCTACGCCTACACCCGATGGAACGTAGGAGTAGAGTTTGTTGGCCAAGCGGTCCGCCACACTCCGGAGCTCCTCCTGAAAGATGTTGGTCCTTATGAGGCGCACGCCGCAGTTTATATCAAAGCCTATGCCCCCGGGTGAAACTATCCCATCCTCCACCCGAAAGGCCGCCACGCCTCCGACGGGGAATCCGTATCCCCAGTGTATGTCGGGCATCCCTATGGAGTACTTCACTATGCCGGGGAGGGTGGCCACGTTGGCCACCTGCTCAAGAGCCTCATCCTCGGGCATTATGGAGGGGCTGGTGAATATGAGGCCCGGGACCCTCATACCGGGTCTGTAGGTGATGGGCAACTCGTACATGAAACGGCCTATCCTACGCAGGTGCTGGCGAGCTCCCACGCCGAAATTGTACGGTGGATCCCGTTTAAAATTCGCTGTCCATGAGAGTGTTCGGCTTCTACAGGGCCGAGGAGGAGGGGGTTGACCTGTCGGTGGTTTCCTTCCTGCCCGAGCCGAGGGCCGTGGCCCTATTCGGAGGGGGACGTTTCCTTCTGCTTCGGCGGGTGATGGGCCTCATACACGGATTCTCGGGATTCGCCCTACTCTACTCGGACTATGAGCCGGTGGATGGTGGCGTGGTTGTGGAGACCGAAGCTCCCCTCTTCATCAGCGAGGGAGGATTCTTCTCCGATGCTCCCGCGGCTCTGGTGGCCGTCGGCGTTCCCCTTGACATCGGGGCTTGCCGAAGATTCATAGAGGAGGGGGATGACGGGAGGCTGGTGCCGCTGAAGGATACCCGCAGGATAGGCGGGAGGGTACGCTTGACCCTGAAGGGCGACGGCCCCTCCTTTGAGGAGGTGGGTGAGGGTTCCATAGGGGCCGAGGGATGGAAGCCGGAGAAGTTCCGTCTCCTGCCGGACGTTTTGGGAGGGGCTTGGAGGCTCAAGCTTATGACGATGGGTAGGGAGAGGAAGATGCGGGCCTACACGGTGGAGAGGTGGGGATGGGGTTTCGCCGCCCTAAAGTAGGTCTCTGGCGTATCGGAGCAGCGAGATCATCCGTCCCCTATCCTTGAAGATCAGGACGACCGAGAGGACTATGTATATGACCCCCACGACCATCCGCACCGAGGGTATGGGTATCAGCCACTGCAACCAGAAGAGGGTGAAGAGGAGGAGGGCATCGCCGCGACTGAGCTTGAGATCTGCTATGAGGATGCTTCCGAACAGCGATTGGGCCGCGGTCAGGAAGAGCTCCTCCCTCTGGAGGGGGTCAAGGGGCATGGAGGTCAGACGGCCGGAGCCCAACGAGTAGGCCAGAGGGAGTGCCCCCACCAGTAGGGTCCATTGATTGACTTTGCTGGATACGAGAGCCCCTATCGCCGTCGTCGTCTTCCCCTTCAGCGCGAGAAGAACGGCCACGACCAGCTCGGGCATCTCCGACGCCACGGGCGCGACCCACTGGATCAGGAGGAACTCGCTTATACCGAAGAGCTCCCCAGTCCTTATAAGGCCCTCCGTGAATCGCTCAACCGATAGGAATATGACGGCCCCCGCCATGAGGAAGAGGAAGGATACTATGGTTATGCGCAGAGGTTTTCTAAGATGCACGATGCTCTCAACCACCCCCTCAAACTCCTCCTCACGCAGGTGGGAGGAGGAGGCTATCCACGCGTAGGCGCCGAATATGGACACGAGGACCAACGAATCAAAGATGGTTATCCTCCCAAAGAGGGGGAGCTTGAAGGAGTACAGGGTCGCCAGCAGAAGGAAGAAGACCTCAAGGCGAAAGGACCTGTCAAGGATTATAGCCTTACCCCTGACGGTCTTCCTGCCCCGCCCGAGGTAGAGACCCACGAATCCCACTATAGGCCAGAAGAGGCCCAGAAGCATACGGTTGGCCCCCGTCATGTTGGCCGTAGCGTAATGCACGTAGTGGGGATGGGACCCTCCCATGTAGGCCAGATAGATATCCACGGCGTACTCCGGCAGGACGGCCAGCAGGGCGAGGATTATGGTCGCCAAGGCTCGGGAGACGTCCTTCTGAGCGGCCTCCACCGCCACCGATAGCACGTAGCCGGCCGCCATTATGGCCACACCTCCGAGGAGGGCCTCGTAGTACGGGGGCCAGCTCATAAGATTCAGCAGAGCCGCGGCCCCCACTCCCACCGCGGAGATGAAGATGAGCAGGAGCATCCGCCGCCCTTACTCCTCTATGAGCTCCACGTTGGCCCTTGGCACGACCACGATCCTGCCGTCCTTGAGCTTGACCTTCAGGACCCTAACGACGGATTCCGTCTCTATCTTCACCGGCTCGTTGGGCAAATCAACCACCACGCCTATCTCCCCGAAGTAGGGTTCGCGGATTATACGAACGACGGTCCCAACGTCCAAGTGTCCGCTCTCGGCGGGCGGCTCGGCCTCTATCACCTCGTTGATATCCACGTCCTTACGGAAGATTATGACCTCGGGCCTCTGGACCCCCGCCCTTATCTGGGTGGCCCCGTTGGTTGAGGCCTTGAGGCCTTCAAACTTCTTAAAGAGCTCAAATGTGCGGTTTGCCATCGGGAGGGAGCCGAAACCCTCGGTGATTATCAGGGTGAAGGGAACGTCCTCGTTCCCCGTGATGGCCACCCCTATATCGTACCCCACGTACTCCCGGAGGTCGGCGTCATCTATTGAGCCTATCACGAGGGTGTTTATACCCACGTCCGCCAACTTCCTTAGGGTCTCTATCTTGGCTGTCCTCCCTCCTATCACCACCGCATCTTTCAGATGCTCCCCCACCTTATCCGGAGTCAGCTCCTCATCCGGGGAGGAGACGGCCACCTTAACCTTGCCCCCCACCCTCTCGCCGCCGACTCCGAAGATCCCCTGAACCAGAGCGGCGACGGTCCTGACAACCACGCCCTCCCGGGGTAGAACCTTCTCAACGACGCCGTCCAAGTAAGCCTTGACCTCTATGGGGATGGGCTCCCCGCGGAATATGACCTGCCCCGTTATGGTGGAGTAATCCTCTAACACCCCATCCACGGGAGCCGTGGCCTCCACCTTGAATAGGCCAAAGAACACCCTCGCGCGGGCTATAACCTGACCGGCCTTCACCTTCTCACCCTTCTTTACGAGCAGGACCTTCGGAAGGTCTTGGGGGGATATTCCCAGCTCTCCCGCCAGATTCTTAGGATAAACGGGACCGGGAAGGAGGGCCTTGGCCACCACATCCTCCGCCTTGACCGTCTGTCCCTCCTTCACCAGGACATCGCCCCAGAGTGGAAGACGGCGTTCTTTAACTATTAGGGTTTTCTCCGTGACTTTCAAACCGGGTGTGTATGCATGGGCCATAACGGGAAGTATACCCCCGAAATGCGACCGTGGGGTCCCGGATGCCGAAATATGGCATCCCCACCTCCAAAATTGCAAAGCGGGAGTTGCGAATTTTTGAGAGGGACGTTCCCCTATAATACCCTGCTATGGGTCCGCTGCTTCTGGCATGGACGCATGCCCAGCTTGACTCCCTCATGCGGCTCTATCCGGAGATCAAGCCCTACCTGCTGGCCGCCAAAGTCTCCCTACCGGGTACGTCTCCCGGATTCGTGCGCTCCACCCTGAGGAGGATATGCTCCGGCAAGGACAGAACGCCCTGTGAGCTCGCCTGCAACTCCCTCGCCGACTCCAGACCCGACCTCGTCTCCCATCCCCCCTGCCCTCTCACGTATCCGGTCCTGAGGGCCCTGTACGGGCGCACCAAAGGCAGGCGGTACCTGATTGAGCTGGCTCGCCGTTATCCGAGGAGCAGGGAGGCCAAGGACGTCCTGAAGTACAACACTCCCAAGTATCTGAAGCTGCGGGTCCTCTACTTCCACGGGGATTACGATAGAGTTCTGAAGGAGGCGGATACAACGAAGCCGGAGGAGCGGACCTACTACCTTCTCGCAAAATGGAAGACCCGCGGCCTGAGCTACGGGGAGGTCCTACTGCTTCCGCCCGAGTTTCGGAGACGTCCCCTGATAAAGCACCTGGTCAGATTTTTGAAGGCGGAGAATTACGACTCCATAGAGATGGCCCTTTTGGACCTCGTCGCCCTCGGCGATTACGAGAGGGCCTACCGTGTCATGGCCTCCGAGGTGGCCAAGCCTTTTCTCCGCTACGAGGCGTCCGACCTCTACGTGAGGCTGTCGGCCACGGCCCACGAGGGGTTGGATCCCTCCTCCCTGGTGTGGCTCGGCCTATCGGCCTACGGCGTCCATTACATTGAGGAGGCCTACAACTGGTTCGCCGAGGCGAGGGAGAAGGCCGAGAGGGGCTCCTTCCCCTGGACGCAGGCCACGTACTGGCTCTACATAATTACCCGGGACACCCTCTACCGCAGGGACCTGCGCACCTACAACCCCGTCAGCTACTACACCCTTGATTTGGGAGTGCCCATCCCCTGGAGGGATGAGGACGTTTGGGATACAACGGGATCCCTCCGCAACTACCGCATAGGGAGGCTGCTGGAGGGTTTATTCGGCTGGAAGGTGGCGTCCCGCTGGTATCTGAAGGACATACCCTCCGCCTACAGGAAGGCGCGTGAGCTGATTGAGGGCGGGAACTTTCTGCGAGCCTCGTACGTCCTCGCCGCCATATACTCCTCGGCCGACAGGACGAAGGGGGTACCCCGGTGGTGGGGAAGGATGGCCTTCCCCTACGACCTCTATAGGGGGGAGATAGACTCGGCCGCCAAGGAGTTCGGCATAGATCCTCTATTCCTCACGGCCATAGTGCGGGAGGAGTCCCGATTCAAGAGGAGGGCGAGATCATCGGCCGGAGCCATAGGACTCGCCCAGATAATGCCCTATAACTTTGACAAGTTCCAGAGGGAGTTTAAAGAGCGCATAAGGAACCGCTACGCTCCCCTACCCAACCTTCGGGTGGGGGCATGGCTCCTCTCCAAATCCCTCCGAGCCTACGGCTCCCACCATCTGGCGGCCGCCGCATACAACGCCGGGGAGGATGCCCTCAACAGGTGGCTCTGCACCTACGGATACGAGCTTTTAGACTTCCACCACTTCATAGACATAATCCCCTACAACGAGACCCGCAATTACGTGCGCAGGGTGATACGGAGCTTTGGGGTATATAGGAGCCTCTACGGGCGGCTCAAGCTCCCCTCTCGCAGGTAGAATCGGCATCTATGGCCCACAGGATACTGGTGATAAACACCGGCTCATCATCCACCAAGGTGGCCCTGTACGAGGACGGCAGGGAGCTGTGGAGGGAGGTCGTGAGACATCCCCACTCCCAGCTGCGCTCCCTAAAGAGCGTGGAGGAGCACGTGAGGTTCCGCAGGAAGGTGGTGGAGGATATCCTGAGGAGGCGCAAGGTTGATGGGGTGGATGCCATAGCCGTGATAGGAGGGCTTCTGAAGCCCCTACCCAGCGGGACCTACGAGGTCAATGAGGCTATGGTTAGGGATATGTGGAGGAGTGAGAGAGGTTTCCACGCGTCCAACGTGGCGGCCATACTGGGGTATGAACTGGCCAAGAGATGGAAGGTCAAAGCCTACACCACGGATCCCGTGAGCGTGGATGAGATGGGGCCGCTCGCCCGGTACTCCGGCCATCCGCGACTTCCCAGATACAGCCTATCCCACGCCCTCAACACCAAGGCCGTGGCCCGAAGATGGGCCAGAGAGCATGGGAGACGCTACGAGGAGAGCGACATAATCGTCGTACATCTGGGGAGCGGCATAACCGTATCCGCCCACACGGGAGGCAGGATGATAGACCTGACCAACTCTATGGAGGAAGGGCCCTTCTCCGTTGAGCGCACGGGCACCCTCCCGGTGATGAGTTTGGCCCGCCTATGTTTCTCCGGCGAATACTCCTACGATGACGTCAGACGGATGATATTCGGAGAGGGTGGCATCCTCGCCTATCTCGGCGAGAAGGACCTGCGCAAGGTGATGGAGAGGGTGAGAGGTGGAGATGCCAAAGCCAAGGAGGTCGTGGATGCCATGATATACCAGATAGCCAAGGATGTGGGAGCCATGGCCACCGTACTTAAGGGGAAATTGGACGCCATAATAATCACCGGTGGTATGGCCCACGAGCCCTACGTGGTTGAAGGGTTGAAGGAGAGAGTGGGCTTTCTGGCGCCTTACTACGTCTATCCCGGTGAGGATGAGATGCTGGCCCTTCAGGAGGGTGCCCTGAGGGTTCTCAGAGGCGAGGAGGAGGCGCGGGAGTACCCGTCATCTTAGGATCTTCCTGATTCCGAGGACCAACAGGACGAAGGTCCCGACGGCTATCAGGTTGGCATTTAGGGCCGTGGCGAAGCCCACCCGGGCGGCCAATATGTCGTTCCACCTTCCCAGTATCAGGACCGTGGATGTGAAGGTTATGGCATTGACTATGTCCTTGAGGATCACAACCCTGCCTAAAACGGTGGCGGACGAGTACTTCTGGAATATGGAGTCCAAGGCGATGAAGCCTATGGACGTGAATACGCCCCCGACGGCGGCTATGGGAAGGAGGATCCACAGGTTGGTGGTGGCGGCCAGACCGAATAGGGATAGGGCGAGGAAGAAGATGCTGTTCCACAGGTGCTTGTACTCCCGGGCCGGCAGTATCCGCCCTGCTATGTAGGATCCCACGAAGAGACCCAACCCGTATATCCCTCCGGCCACGCCCAGCTGGGCCGTGGAGGTGTGCCCTATCTTCTGGAGCTTGACTATCCCGAGGATGTACGTGGCTCCGCCCACGAGGGAGATGAGGGCGGCGGCCATGAGTGAGTGCAGCAGTATCCGCCGCCTCCGGACGTAGCTTATGGCCTCCTTTATGGAGGATAGGTAGTGCAGGCTGGCGTTGCTCTTCTGGGGTTTGATGTACTCGCCGGAGACGGTCAGGAATACGAGGAGGAAGGCCGACGTGAAGAAGGTGAGAGAATCCACAGCCAGGCCTACCTCCCATCCCTCAACGCCGAAGCCCCTCCAGAGATGCTGGTCCGAGATTATCCCCCCCAGCAGGATACCCACGCCCGTCGCTATCCTTCCCCAGAAGCTCATCAGACCGTTTATTACGGCTATCCGGTCGCGGCTTCCGGCCACATGAACGACGACACCGTTCTTGGCGGAGTTGAAGAGGACGGTGAAGGTGAAGACGAGGAAGACCGAGATATACACGAAGAGCATCCTACCCGTGGCCTTGAATAGGAAGGGGATGGACAGGACTATGATCCCCCGCATTATGTCTGCGATGGCCATCAGATACTTCCGGTTGAACCGGTCTGATATGGCGCCGGCTATGGGCCCGAATATGGCCACGGGTATAACGGTCCAGAAGGCCAGAAAACCGTACTCCGTTGAGCCCGTCGCGTGGATACCCAAAAGACCCAGTATGGCCATGTTGTTTATGCGGTCCCCCAGCTGGGAGATCGCCTGCGAGAACGTTAGTATGGCGACGTTTCTATCCTTAAGCAGTTTGACCTCTTGGATGGGCAAAGGACGGGAATTCTACAGGAGTAGCGGAGCGGCTTTTGGGCCTCCGTGGCGTCCGTATAATATTTATCGGTCTATGGGGTTGAACGAGGCGATAAACGAGCTCATCAGGGAGGCGAAGGTTGATAGGGCGATAGTCCTCGCCAAGAGTCGCTTCAAGGAGAGGGAGACCTTGGAGGATTTCATCACCTTGGCCAACGCCCTGGTGAGCGCGAGGAGGGTGAGGGACCTGAGGAGCCTTCTCAAGCAGTATCCCTACTTCTTCCGCATAAGGCGGGAATATCTGGCCGTCCTGAATCTCCGGACGTTGGACTTGGACAGCCTTGAGCGCACCATGGTGAGCGTGGCGGCGATCGTGAAGGGATGGGTTCTGGCAACCTTGGGGTACGTTTCGGAGGCCGAGAGGATCCTCCCCAATCTCCGCTCTCCCTCCTTCCTCCCCTCATACGTGGATATAATGGCCGGCAGGCCCCCCAGATTCCTGAAGCAGTTCCTACCCTACAGCATGAACCGCATATACGTGGATTATCTGCGAGGTATGTACCTGGTGGCGGGGGGATTCTGGGAGGAGGGAAGCGCCCTGCTCAACGAGACGGCCTTTAAGGCCTTTGAGGGTGGATACGTCGGGTGGGGCATTGATATGCTTAATCTCGCCGGATTCGTGGCCCTCAATCCCACCATGATAGAGGCGGGACGGCAGATAGCCCGCTCTCTGGGAGATAGACTCTCCCAGAAGGTCTCGGAGATATACCTCATCCCATTCAGGAGGCGGATACCGAAATTCCCCGACGTCCCCAGATTTCGGGAGCAGGCGACCATGGCCGGAGCGCTCCTGAGTGGGGCTCCCCTCCCCCTCAAGGACGATGACCTATTCTTCTATAGGGCCATATGGTGGTACGCCCACAAGAGGATTCTGGACCTTCCATTCCTGTCGCTGGCCGGCAAACCCCGCCTATATCAGGGCCGAAGGGAGATAAAACTCCATCGCCATCGCAAGGCCATAGCCGTCCTCGTCTTCTCCAAGGTCCTCGGCGACGCGGGTAGGGACTACGCTCACGTGATCTTCAAGGACAGCATAAATCCCCGCAGGAGGTACATTGAATATTTGGGAAGATTGGGAAATCTACGCCACATCCCCATGGACCTGCTCATAACCAAGAAGTACGGAACCTTCCTCCGGGACTGCGAGGAGGAATGGGGGCTATTCCTGCGTAGGCGGGTGCTCTCGGGTCTATAATCCCGGCTATGTTCGCATTTATGGCGCTGACGGGACTTTACGACCTGCAGAGCGGCCAGAGGGTGCCCTTTGATACCCTCATAGAGCGTATAGTCAAGGGGGGGCACCGGGTCGTGTATCTGGGTGAGGTCCATACCAGCCCCGAGATACACGATTTCCAGATGAGGGTGATAGAGGCCCTCTACGCCCGCGACAGCAACATAACCATCGCGTACGAGATGTTCCAGCAGCCGGCCCAACCCTATCTGGACGCGTACGTGAAGGGGGAGATACACGAGGTGGTCATGCTGTACAAGGCCCGCTGGCACGAGACTTGGAAGTACGACATAGGACTCTATCGCGAGACGTGGAAGTTCGCCCGCGAGAAGGGGATACCCTTGCTCGCCATAAACGTTCCGGATAACTTCCGCAAGAAGGCGAGGAATATGTCCTACGACCGCCTCCGGAAGACCCCCTTCCTCCCGAGGGATCTGCAGGAGCCTGACAGCCAGTACATAGCCCAATTCAAGAGCATGATGGGGGGCCACTCCCAGTTTGACGATAAGACCTTGGAGCGCTTTCTTAAAGCCATGATAGTGTGGGATGAGGGTATGGCCTACGCCATAGCCAAGTACATGAAGAGGAATCCCAACCGCCGGATCATCGTACTCGTCGGCTCCGGACACGTCTATAACCGCCTCGGGATACCCTCTCGGGTTGAGAGGATGACGGGCGAGAGGGGGATAGTCGTGATACCTTTGAGCGATTTGGACGAAGATTTCAAAAAGGCGGACTTCGGAGTTTGCTGGTAATCTAAGGGACATTTGACTTTGGACGTTCAGCTGCCTTAAAATATGGTGGCATGTTTGTGCTCCTATTCATCGGGCAAACGGTTGTCCAGACCGACTGGTCTGGAGGCGGCGGGGTGTGCGCTCCCGTTTCCAGCTGGGGCAACACCTACTGCTCCGCCTCGCCCGAGATTTTCCATCTCTTCGCCGGAAAACTAAGGCTCAAGGGAGTCTTCAAGTCCTTGGATGAGTATCTGGTTGATAGTACCATAGGTGGCTGGGACAACGACCCCGACATAGTTGATATGGATGGGGACGGGGACAACGACCTTCTGGTCTCCGACGAGGCGGGGCCGATGGTCATATATTGGTACGAGAACGACGGTTGCGGCAGCTTCACCCGCCACACCATAGACCCCTACATAAGGAGCGTGGATGAGGTGGTGGCCTTTGACTACCAGAGGGATGGGGACATGGACGTGTGCGCCGTCGCGTGGCCGTACGAGGACGTCATCCTCTACGTCAATGACGGGGCGATGAACTTCTCACCCGTCGTGATAGACCCCGACATGGGAGGGACCAGAGAGGCGGAGGGCGTTGATGCGGGGGATATTGATGGGGATGGGGATAACGACATAGCCGCCACGGGTTTGGATGGCGCCCTCTGGTGGTACGAGAACACCGGCTCCGGCTGGAGCGGGCACAACCTCGGTACGGGTCTCGGGACGAGCTTTGACGTGGTAATAGGCGATTACGATGGCGACGGGGACAACGACATAGCCATGGCCACCTACGGTGCCCTGCGCCTGTTCGTCAATCTCGGCGGCGGCACCTTCTCCCAGATAGTCATAGACGGATCCCTATCGGGCGGGTACGGCCTGACTAAGGGGGACATGGACGGGGACGGAGACTATGACCTGGTCCTGACCGACATCACCGGAAAGGTCTTCCTCTACAGGAATGACGGTGGGTTGGTCTTTAGCCGCATCACCGTTGATAGTGCCGCGACGAGGCCGATGGGGATTCAGGTGGCCGACTTTGAGCCCGACGGGGACTTGGACATAGCCGTGGCCGACCAGTACGCCCAGAGGATATACATATACCTGAACGATGGATCCCTGAACTTCACCAAGACGGTGCCTCCCATAACCCCGAGACACTACTTCGGTGTGGGTATAGGGGATCTCAACAGCGACGCCTCCCCCGACATCCTCGTCAGGGCCGGGACCTTCACCGCGAAGGAGGGGCTCTGGTGGTACAAGACGGTCCTCCGGTACTATCCCTTCGGAACCCTCACATCCTCCCCCTACGATGCGGGGGTCTATCGCCTCTGGCAGGAGGTTGAGGTACGATTCTCCAACTGCAACCCCGGTGGGACGGAGATACACCTCTACGTCAGGGCCTCAAGGTACGGCATAGTATGGACCGACTGGATCGGCCCCTACGTCTTCACCGGGAGCGACATAAGGAGTCTTGCGGACCCGAGCGTTCCGGGAGCCGACACCTTCGCCGTCCAACGATTCCGCTACATCCAGTACAGGGTGGACCTGTACGCCAGCTCCGACTCAACCCTAAGCCCCATACTGGATGAGATTCGCTTCATATACGACCCCCTCGGCGATGGGGACGAGCTGGGAGTGTCGGAGAGGACAACGGCCGGAGGCAGACTGCTCCTGAAGGGACGCGACCTTGAGGCGTTCGGATTCCCGGGCATACTCACCCTCTACTCGTCCGACGGCCGGAAGGTGGCCGAGGGCGATGGCTCCCTGAAGGTACGCCTCAACAGAGGCATATACTACCTGCGGCTCAACGGCCGCCCCCTGAAGGCTATTCTGATAAGGTAGGTTCCACCGTATAATAAGAACTCGCGGTGGCGTAGCCAAGCGGTCTAAGGCGGCGGATTGCAAATCCGCTATTCCCGGGTTCAAATCCCGGCGCCACCTCTTTGTTAAAATTCACGCTTCGGGTTGAATACGCCATAAAGGCCCTCGTCCGTTTGGCGTTGGCCGAATCTCCCATGAGCGTCCCCCAGATAAGTTCGTTGGAGAAGATCCCCATAAACTTCTTGGAGCAGATACTGGTACGACTGCGCCGGGCGGGTCTCGTCAATAGCATACGGGGGAAGAAGGGAGGATACGTTCTGGCCAAGCCTCCCGAGAGCATAACCGTTCTGGACGTGATAGAGGCGGTTGAGGGCAAGTACGGATTGGTGAGGTGTCTGGTCCCGGGGGAGCACGTGGAGTGCTACATACCCGTCTCCGATTGCATACTCCGAGGGGTCTGGAACAAGGTTCAGGAGAGGATAACGGACATCCTCTCGGACATCACCATAGAGGGGATAATTGAGGAGGCCAATCTAAGGACCTCCGAGGAGCCTTCCAACGTTGGAATATCTTAGATGCTCGTAGTTTATGCCGGCCACGCCGGGTATCTCCCTCATCCTCTCGGCCAAGGCTTTTAGAGGTGGGATACGCCTGGGGATGGGTACCTCCATCCATCGCAGGAGTTGAAGCTCCTCCTCCCCGAAGACCGGGGCCACGCTGACGTAGAGTCTCGGGAAACTCCCGCCGCACGCGCCCTTGAGCTTTATGACGAACCTCTCCACCTCCTCGGGCATGAATGTAATCTGCGATATTAGAAAATCCGCCCCCGCCCTCACCTTTGAGCATGCGCGAACCTCCTCGTTCGGACGGTTTATTATCGTGATGGCGCCCACATGGGGGAAGATCCGTCGGGCCAAGGATATGGCCTCCTCAACGTCGTACCCCGGATAGGGATAGTCGGAGAGGATCCTGCCGACGACCACTACCCCATCGGCCACGGTCTTCGCCTCCTCCATCCACCTTAAGGTCTTCTCCTTCGGGAGGAGGGGGAAGTGGCGATCAAGATACACGTCCAGACCCCTACCCTTCAGGAGCCGTCCGAACTCCAGCAGGTCCATCTTCTCCGTGAAGGGGAAGGGCCTCGGCCTTCGGCTCAACCTCACGACCTCCGGCACATTCACGGCCACATCGCCGCCCAAGTTGGATACCAGAGCCTCCGCCTCGCCTACATATTCGCGCACCCTCCCCTCATCCCAAACGACCGGCGGGGGGAGGAGGGTCAGAAAGTCCCCGGGAAGATTCACTTGAGCTCTTTGTACTCCATCTCCTTCTTCTTTCGCCGGGCCTCAAAGAACTCCGACTCCGATTCCTGTCCGTACATGACGTACAGGAGGCCCCTAACGGTGAAGGCCTTGTAAAAGTCTATGCTCGCGGAGGGGACGGCCTGAACTTCGGGAACGAACTCAAAGGAGCCGAGTCTGAGGCTCATGGCCGCCCTTATGGGAAACTCCAACATTATGGCGTTGCTCTTGGTTATGCCGCTGTCCCCGAGGGGGGTGGAGCCGTCCTGCCAAGAGTAGTATCCCGCCATGAGGCCTATACCGAGATGGAAAGCCAGCTTCCCCCCGAACCTCTGGGTCCTCCTCTCGTAGAGGATCCCACCCTGACCGTAGAGGAGGTCGTGCGTGAAGGAGTACCCTCCACCTCCGAGGAAGGTGAAGTAGGCTCGGGGATCCTCAAGCCGGGTCGTCCTTATCCCCACGTATCCCATGGCGGATTGGGGCTTGTCCCCGGTGGTGTATATGCCGTACCCTACCGCCAACAGTACGTATTTGCCCCTGCGTCTTATCTCCTCGTAGTAGTACTCATCGGCCTCCCAATCGTACTGGGAAACGACTAAGAGCAGCATATCTCCGGTATTCTAAGGGAGGATTCAGTAGGGCCTCGTCCGGCGCCCCTTATCCTCGTGGATGAAGATCCACCTGACTATATCTCCCGGCACTATCTTATCATCCACGCGCAGGCTCCTGCGTCCTATACCTATCCGGTCGTAGGCGGATGAACCCTCCAACCGTTTCAGGCCCCTCTGCTTGCGGTGAAGCTCGTCCAGATATATCATGGCCCGGAACTTCCAGCGGCGGGCATTCTCCGTGCGGGTATCCACCCATCCCTTGTGGGCCCAGACGTCTATATCCTCCTCGGAGGGAATCTCAACGGGCGGCTTGGGCACCTTCAAATTCTCCGTATAGTACAGGTTCCCGTCGGGCGAAAGGATGCCTATGCCCACGGACGTTATGTAGCGCATCAGCTGGGGGTCCTCCGTCAGCACCTTCCACATGGCTTCGGAGATCTCCTCGGCGGATGCCTCGGACAGTTTGGTGAAGGTGCCGAAGGCCTTACGGAGTATGTGGGCCTCAAACAGGAGCTTTGACAGCCTCGGAGGTCCCAGTATCTCAAAGGCCACGCTGGGCATGGGCGAATCCTTCTCGTACTTCTCCAGGAGGGCTATGGCGTCCTCCCTCATGAAGCCGCCCCTGTAGGAGGGACCGAGTATCGCCCCCTCAACGGCCCCGACCACATCCCTGCCCGTGCTCTTTCCCTCTATCTCCAGAAAGACGATCTCTGCTATGTCCTCGGGCGTGACCATCTCCATCTGGTCCAGAGAGGTTATGGCCCGGAACTCCTCCAACGAGAACAGACCGTTCTCTCCCGTGTCTATGTATGCGGTCTCCAACGCTACCCCCGTATCCTCCGTCCTCACCTCCGGGATCTCGCCGAGCGACAGGGATACCTTGGCCGGCTCCCTCAACGTGATGTCCCTTATCTGTCCCTTGCCTATGCGCTTCCATCCTATCATAGCCCCCGGCTTTATCTCCTTGACGACCGTCGGGGTATCGTCCCTATTCATCAGGACGAAGAGCATGGTTGAGGCTCCGGCTATGGCCGACTTGTCCAGAAGTTTCTTTGAGGGTTTATCCTCTCCGTGGGTGTAGGGTATGTTCCAGCCCATACCACCGGTTCCGGTGGTGCCCACCTTCAGGTATATCTTCGTTCCGGCCTCCTTGAGTCCCTGCTGGAGATTCATCACGTGGGTCAGCAGTATGGGGATGTTCAGCGAAAGTAGAAGATTCTCAACGGCGAAGCGTAGGTCCTCCACGCTGACGCTCTCGTCCTCCTTAAGCTTGCGGTATATCTCCCCCGCGTTCTGGAATACGTCCCTGTACGCTATGGCCGTGGCGGTATTGACCGTATCCACGACGACGTCGGGTTTGAGATATTTTAGAAGCGCCCTCAGGAAGTTCTGACGCTTGCGCTTGCGACCCCTCACGAGGCCCAGAAGGTCCTCTATGACCGTCATCCTTACGCTCTCATCCTCATTTATCTCCCTCCGGCTCACATCCTTCATCTTTATGCTGAGGAAGATGTCCCCCCAGAACCCCGCCACCTTCCCCGCGAGGAGGTACTCCCCCAGCACCGGGTGCCTCTTCGGTCTGGGATTCTTGGAAAATAGGCTCAAAGTCTCCTCAACCTCCGAGCGCCTGAGTCCCACCACGAAGACGTGGCGGCTGCGCCCCACCGCTCTCTGGAGAACGGCCCTTCCCACCAACCCCGTACCGCCGATTATCAAAAAACGGCTAAAATCGTACGTCTTTCCCTTAGCCATAGACGACCATTATAGGGTGGGAGTGCTCCGGGTCAAACCCGTGTTTTCGCAGAATCTGTTCAATCCCACAGGGTCCATACGACCGAAACCCGCACACCCTCCCCGTACGTGCCGAGGTCGTAGTGGGCCCCCAAGGTCAGGTCGTTGTAGAAGGTCAGTTCAACTCCCGCGGAGTACCAACCGTTCTCCGGCGTCTCGTGCGCGATCACCTCGGGCTCCACGACGACTATATCCCTCACGGAGAATGGCAGGAGCACCGCATCAACCCTGTAGGTGTAGCGACTATCGTCCCGGAGGCTCCCGGCCACCGACAGACGGATGAACCTTGAGGTGTAGCGGCCGTAGGCCTGAATCTCGTATCCGGAGTGCCCCAACCATCTCCCATAGATGCCGGCCAACCCCACGTGTCGGTTTCCAATCTCCAATCTCGCCACGTTCAACCTCCCGCTCACCGTGTATGAGAGGGAGGCCCTCCACGAGGAGACGTAGGATGCGGATACCAGTGCCCCCTTGCCCACCACGGCGAATATGTCGTAGTTTCTGCCCGTCGTTCCCAAACCCACGCCCACCAGGGTATCTTTCCCCGCGTAGGCCTTACCGGTCAGGTAGTACTTCCCGCCCAGCTGGAATCCGGCCGATGGTCCTCCCTCGGCCCACCCTCCGGTCGCCGAGAACCATCCGCGAGCGTAAGATACGAATATCCCCTCCCCCGAGTAGGGGTACTCCCGAGCCTTGTACGCGTAGCCTCCCCACCCCCTCCACCTGCCGTAGAGACCGAAGGCGTAGTCCTCACCGTAGGCGTTCCGTCTGGAGAAGGCCTCACCTACGAGGTTGGGGGCCTCAAACCTGACCCCCACATTCTGGTAATCCCGCGCGCCCCCTCGCGGGAACATCTTGTAGGTGTATATGTCCGTCCTGACCCTCCGGGAGAAGTTGGGGAGGGAGACGTACGTCTCCGTCTGTAGGTATATGGCGTCGCCGTAAAAGGAGTAGGAGTAGGTCTCGCAGTTCTCGGCCCCGAACAGGGGGTGTATGGGCTCGCAGAATGGCAGGAAGATCACGCCACTATTCTAAGGGGAGCCTTTCCCATCTCACGAAGAGGTTCCCGCCCAAGAACTGCCCCCACGTGGGGGACCACGAGTACCCCTCTCCTCCGTAGCGAACCATCGGAAGGAGGTCCCAAAGGATCTCCCCACCGAAACCTATACCTCCGGCCGTCCTGTAGTACAGGCCGCCGGTCAATCTTAGACCGAGGCCGTAGCCGATGAGACTCTCGGAGGTGTCCTCGGGGAAGTCGGGGGTGTCGTGGAAGTGGGATAGGGATACGTAGGGAAGGGCCGTCAGGTAGGAGGAGAAGTGGGGGTTGAGGGGGAATTCCCACATCCTGCCGAGGCCCAACGTCAGGAAGGTGGTTCCGTTCCCCGTATCCACGATTATGCCCTCGGCCGTACGCCAAGCCCGGTCCACGCGACCGGAACCGTAGTGAAGTCCGAGGAGCCAACCTCCCCCAAAACCGACGAGAGCCCCGACGTCCCGGAAACTCCCCCTCCCCCACGCCGTATTCCCGTCCAGCGAGAATCGTCGCCCATCCCTCCAGTACATCACCCCCCAATAGGTGTAGGAGGAGAGACCCGCGAATATCTGAAGCAGGTAGGGCAAAGGCTCCCTACCAGTTGAGCTTCTCCGATACGCTCTTGCCCTGCATGAAGTAGAGCAGGTAGTCGGGGCCTCCGGCCTTGGCGTCGGTTCCGGACATGTTGAATCCGCCGAAGGGATGGA
>JAADDJ010000048.1 GCA_013153965.1 Thermotogae bacterium | reverse complement strand
GGTTAGAGCGCTCGTTTGACATGCGAGAGGTCGGAGGTTCAACTCCTCCCGCGCCCATTTTTTCTTTGTATGGCCGTTCCCAAGGAGGTGAAGGAGGAGGTTGAGCGCCTCCGGGAGCTCATCCGCAAGTACGACTATCACTACTACGTTCTCAACGAGCCCCTCGTATCGGATGCCGAATACGACGAGCTGAAACGGCGTCTCATAGAGCTTGAGAGCAAATATCCCGAGCTCATCACCCCCGACTCCCCCACCCAGCGCGTCGGCGCGCCCCCGAGGCGTGAGTTCCCCCAAGCCCGCCACAGCATTCCCATGCTCTCGCTTGAGGATGCCCGGAACGAGCAGGAGATACGCGAGAGGATACGCCGCATCCAAAGTATGGTCGGCGGTAAGGTGGAATTCTGCGTTGAGCCCAAGTACGACGGAACATCCTTGGAGTTGGTGTATGAGAAGGGCGTCCTGGTGCGGGCCATAACGAGGGGGGACGGGTACGTGGGGGAGGACGTCACACCCAACGCTCGCACCATAAGGACCATACCCCTCCGGCTTTTTGAGCCTATCTCCATAGAGATACGGGGAGAGGTGGTTATGCCCAAGAGGGCCTTTCAGGAGCTCAATCGTCGTCTCATAGAGGAGGGGCAGCGTCCCTTCGCCAATCCGCGAAACGCGGCCGCCGGCTCCCTGATGCAGTTGGACCCACGTATCACGGCGCAGAGGCCTCTGGAGTTCATAGTATGGGGTTTCGGCAGGAGCGAGATAGAGTTTAAGAAGCAGTCGGAGTTCCTGAAGAAGGCGAAGGAGTTGGGCTTCAAGGCTCCGGATCCCTTCGTGAGCGACGATGAGGATGAGATAGTGCGCTACTACAAGGAGTGGGAGGCCAAGAGGGATTCCTACGATTACGAGCTGGACGGCCTCGTGATAAAGGTCAACGACATATCGCTGTGGGACAAGCTGGGATACACGGCGCGGGCCCCTCGCTGGGCCTTCGCCGCCAAGTTCAAACCTCGTGAGAGGACGACCAAGCTCCTGAATGTGGTCTGGCAGGTCGGTCGCACGGGGATAATAACTCCCGTGGCCGAGCTTCAACCCGTTGAGATCGGCGGGGTGATAGTCTCGCGGGCCACCCTCCACAACGTTGATATCCTCAAGAAGTTGGACGTGCGCATAGGGGACACGGTTCTGGTCTCACGGGCCGGGGACGTGATACCGCAGATAGTGAAACCTATAGTTGAACTCCGGACGGGGAACGAAAAACCCGTACCCATACCCGACAGGTGCCCCGTGTGCGGCGGCGAGGTGGTGAGGGAGGGCCCTTACCTAAAGTGCGTAAATGCCTCCTGCCCCGCCAAACTGGTCGCCAGCATAAGGCATCTGGCCAGCAGGGACGCCTTTGACATAGAGGGGCTGGGCGAGAAGACGGCCCGCCTCCTCGTTGAGAGGGGTCTGGTCAAGGACCTGGCCGACATATTCCGTCTGACGAAGGAGGACCTGCTGAAGCTTCCGGGTTTCGCCGACGTCTCGGCCGAGCAACTCGCCCTGGCTATAGAGAGGGCCAAGAAGGTTCCCTACCATCGCTTCATATACGCCTTGGGTATCCCCTCCGTGGGTCAGGCGACGGCCAAGCTCTTGGCCCAGCACTTCCCCCGCTTTGAGGACCTGATGAGCGCCACCGAGGAGGAGCTTATGAGGATCAAGGGTATAGGTCCCGAGACGGCCCGGGCCATAGTCAAGTACTTCTCGGACGAGCACAACCGCCGCACCATAGAGAAGATGTTCAAGTACGGGGTCAAGATTCTGTACGAGGATGAGAGGGAGGGACCTCTGGCGGGGAAGATATTCGTATTCACCGGCGAGCTTGACTGCTGTCCCCGTAGCGAGGCCAAGAGGATGGTTGAGGACCTTGGCGGGAGCGTGGCCAACAGCGTATCGCGAAAGGTGTCCTATCTGGTCGTGGGGAAGAATCCCGGCTCCAAGCTTCGCAAGGCTCAAAGGTACGGCATCCCCATCCTCACGGAGGAGGAGTTCCTAAAGATGATTGAGGAGGCCAAAAGGAAGGCCTAAGACACCTCACTTCCGGGAGGCACCTCCCGCTCCACGGTCAGTATGACGGGTTTCCCCTCCTCATCGTGGGCCGCCAGTAGCATGCCATCCGATAGGACACCGCGCAGCTTCTTGGGCTGAAGGTTGGCCACGACCACTATGCTCTTGCCCACGAGGTCCTCCGGCTCATAGACGTGGCCGAGTCCGGCCACCAGCGTGCGTCTCTCATCCCCGAGGTCAATCGTGAGCTTGAGCAGCTTGTCGGTCTTCGGTATCCTCTCGGCCGACAGGACCTTGGCCACCCTGAGTTTCACCTTGGCGAAGTCCTCGTACCCTATGCGAGGCTCGGCCCCCTTGGATTCGGGCTCCCTCCCCTCGGCTCTCCTGCGAAGCTCCTCCTCCCATTGGCGTATCTTATCCTCATCCACCTTCCGGTACAGGGGCTCGCTCCTCCCTATTGGATGCCCCGCCAGATCAGGGTTGGGGGTGGTCAGGTCCGAGAAGCTCTCGGGGGAGACGTTCATGTACCCCCACAGCCTCCTCACGGAGGCGGGTACGTAGGGGTAGAACATGGCAGACAGACCCCGCAGGATCTGAAATGCCACGTAGAGGACCGTGGAGGCCCTATCCGGATCCCCCTTCCTCAACTTCCACGGGGCCTGATGCTCGTAGTATCGGTTGGCCTCCGCTCCCAAATTTACGGCCTCTCTGAGGGCCAGCCTGATCTCGTATCGGAGCATCAGCTCCTCGTAGCGCTTGGCGGTCTCCCTCAAAAGTTTCAAGAGTCGCTCGTCCTCCTCCGTCAGGGTCTTAGGCTCCGGCACCCTGCCGTCCATGTACCGGTTTATGAAGGAGAGGACCCTCTGGGCGAAGTTGCCGAAGTTATCCACCAGCTCCGCATTCGTGCGCGTGAAGGCCTCTCGCACGTTGAAGTCGCTGTCATTCTTCTCGGGTATGTATAAGGCAACGGCGTAGCGGGCTATGTCCTGTCCTACGGACTCCACCAACTCGTCCGCCCATATGGCGTACCCCTTGGATGTGGATAGCTTGCGCCCCTGAAGGTTCAAGAAGGCGTTGGCGGGTACATCCGTGGGGAGGATGTAATCCCCGTGGGCGTAGAGCATGGCCGGCCATATTACGGTATGGAATACGATGTTATCCTTGCCGATGAAATGCACCAGGACGGTCTCGGGGTCCATCCAGTAGGGTTTCCACGCGTCGGGATCCCCCTTGACCTGCGAGGCCCACTCCATGGTCGCCGATATGTATCCTATCGGGGCGTCAAACCAGACGTACAGGACCTTGCCCTTCGCGTCCGGGTCGTCCAAGGGGACGGGCACACCCCACTCCAGGTCCCTCGTTATCGCCCTGTCGCGCAGCTCCTCTATCCACGAGAGGGCGAACTCCTTGACGAAGGGTTTCCAATCCTTTGAGGAGACGTACTCCCTGAGGGGCTCCTTCAGGTCCGAGAGTTTGAAGAACCAATGAACGGTATCTTTGAGGATCACCGGCTCCCCGCTGAGGGCCGATCTCGGGTCCTTCAGCTCCCCCGGCTCTATCTGTCGCCCGCACCGCTCGCACTGGTCCCCCTTAGCGTCCTCGTAGCCGCAGTAGGGGCAGGTGCCGACCACGTACCTGTCGGGGAGGAAGCGACCCATCTTGGGGTCGTAGTACTGCTTCATGGAGCGCTTGTACAGGTAGCCCTTGTCGTGGAGCTTCAAAAAGAAGTTTTGAGCATTCCGATGATGCAGGGGCGTGCTGGTCCGTGAGAAGTGGTCAAATGATATTCCGAACTTCTCAAAGTCCGACTTTATCCTCTCGTGATACTTATCCACCAACTCCTTGGGGGATATGCCCTCCTGAACCGCCCTCAACGTTATGGCCACCCCGTGCTCGTCCGTTCCGCAGATGTGTATCACGTCCTCACCCTTCAGCCGGAGGAATCGGGTGAATATGTCGGCGGGAAGGTAGGCTCCGGCCAGATGTCCTATGTGTATGGGCCCGTTGGCGTAGGGCAGGGCGCTGGTGATCATGTACCTTCTCATCGGCAAAGAATTGTACGGTGGATAGGTGAATTTCCAGCTCGGGCGATTCCGCTCCCCCCGTCGCCACCGTAGAATAGAGGCAATAATGAGCAGGTACCATATAAAGAAGGCTGCCGTTTTAGGTGCCGGCGTTATGGGAAGCCAGATAGCAGCCCACCTGGCCAACGTGGGCATAGAGGTCTTGCTTTTGGACATAGTACCCAAGGATGCCAAGGACCCCAAGGACCGCAACCGTTTCGCCCGGATGGCCCTCCAGAGGATGCTGAAGGAGAAGA
>JAADDJ010000014.1 GCA_013153965.1 Thermotogae bacterium | reverse complement strand
GAGCGAAACCTTCGGCATAGTCGTGGTGGAGGCCATGGCTTGCGGTACGACCGTCGTGGTCTCGTCGGAGATACCGGAGGAGGCGGCTCCCCCCGACCTGTCCTACAGGGTCCATCTAAGGGGCGACTCCGTGGCCGAGGGGATAGAGCGGGCCCTAAATTCCCCCATACCCCCGGAGCGACTCATAGCCCACGCCCGCACCTTCTCCGACAGGGGGAGATTCACCGAGGAGCATCTGAAGGTGTATAGGAGAGTCTTAGGGGTTTAGCAGAATTCTGGCTATCCTCTCCGCCGTCCGTCCGTCCCAGAGGGGAATGGAAGTCTCCGTTATCCTGCCGAATCTCTCCTCCACCAACTCCGGCAGGCCCTCCGGCTCCTTGAGGAGGACATTCGTCCCCAACTCCAAGGTGATAGGCCGCTCCGTATTCGGTCTTAGGGTTATGCAAGGTATTCCGAGGAAGGAGGTCTCCTCCTGAACCCCTCCCGAATCCGTTATCACGAGGCCGCTTCCCAGCATGAGAGATAGAAAGTGGGTGTAGCGCAGGGGCTTTATCACCCTTACGGAGGTTCTCAGATTCCACCTCTCCACGTTCTTCCTCGTGCGCGGATGCATGGGAAGGACCACCGGGTACCTCTCGTTTATCCTATCCAGAACCTTCAGTATCCTCCCGAGCCTCTCGGGATCATCTACATTCACGGGACGATGGAGGGTCGCGAGGATGTATCCCCTCTCCCTCAAGCCCAGATTCTCCCAATACCTTAGACTCTCGGCCCGGGGGCGTACCCTCATCAGGCTGTCTATCATTATGTTGCCCACGGTAAAGATGCTCTCGGGAGGCTTCCCCTCCGCGAGGAGATTCTCGGTGGCGTCGTAGGATGGGGAGAAGAGGAGGTCCGACAGGGCGTCGGTCGTTATACGGTTTATCTCCTCCGGCATACTCCAGTCCCGGCTGCGGAGTCCCGCCTCAACGTGAGCCAGCTTGAGGTGCAGGTGCTTGGACGCCACGGCCAGGGCGAGGGTGGAATTCACATCCCCGAAGACCACCACCACGTCGGGATTCAGAGCCCTCAGCACATCCTCCGCCTTGGCTATAATTTTAGAAATCTGCCTAAGGTTAGTGTCGGAGCCCACGCCGAAGTAGTGGTCCGGCTCGGGCAAGTTGAAATCCTCAAAGAAGGCCTGCGAAAGCTCGTAGTCGTAATGCTGCCCCGTATGGATGACCACCGGCCCGATGCCCCGGGACTTCAGGGCGTAATAGAGCGGCGACAGCTTGACGAAGTTCGGTCTGGCTCCCGCTACGAGAATTATCCTCAAGCCCCCATTCTACCGCCGAAAGGCGGGAATCGCCCTCACATCCGACGCGTCTATAATAGCCTATGCGGCTACTGTACGAAGGCAAGTCCAAGCGTATATACGACGTGGGAGATGGCAGGGTCTTCGTTGAGTTCAAGGACGACATTACGGCCTTCAACGCCGAGAAGAAGGCCTCCCCCGAGGGCAAGGGCAGGATAACCTACGAGATATCGCGCCTCCTGTTTGAGTATCTGAAGAGCAGGGGCATACCCACCCACTATCTGGAGCCCGGAGAGGGGGGATTCTACGCCAAGAGGGTGCGCATACTGCCGGTGGAGCTGGTGGTCCGAAACGTGGCCACCGGGAGCATCGTGAAGCGTCTGGGTGTGGAGAAGGGTAGGGAGTTCTCCCCTCCCCTCGTTGAGTACTTCTACAAGGACGACGCCCTCGGCGATCCCCTCGTCTGCGAGGGCCATATCACCTACTTCGGATGGGCGAGCCGGGAGGAGCTGGAGAGGATGAGGGACATAGCCCTGAGGAGTACGGAGCTCCTAAAGGAGCTCTTCTCCCGTGCGGGGCTTCGCCTGGTGGATATAAAGTACGAGTTCGGATACGACGACGAGGGGAATCTCCTTCTGGCCGACGAGATAAGCCCGGACACCTGCAGGATATGGGACTCGGAGGGCCGCAGTCTGGACAAGGACGTCTTCCGAAAGGGGACGGGGGATGTGGTGAAGACCTACGAGGAGGTGCTTCGCCGCTTGAGGGAGGCCCTATCCAGAGAGTAGCGCCTACCCCTCCACATCACCCACCCCCTCCTGTACCAACGGTACGAGAGATGCAGCACGTAGAGGAAGAGGGCGGAGCCGACGGTTGAATGGACGAGCGTATAGAAGGGATGGTGGCTCTTGAACCGGTAGGCGAAGTACAGATTGGCCAGTAGGAAGGTCCCCATTGCCATTGCGTAGTCGCCGAACGCGGCGAAGGAGAGGGTGAGGGACCAGCCGGCCAAGCTCTCAAACAGGTTCCATAGGCCGTACCACAGACCGAGACGCACGTTCCCCCGCAGGAGAAGCATCAGATTCTTCGCCCATCCTTCAACCATCCCATCCAGACTCCTGTACATGCGGGCCTTGACTCCGAACCTCCTGCCGTGCAGAAGGAGGATTCTGAACCCCTTCCGCTTGAGCATCTCCGCCAGCCTCACATCCTCCAAAACCTCTCCCAAGATGGCCCTGTGGGTTCCGACGGCCTCGTAGGCCTCCCGTCTTATCAGGATGAACTGACCGTTGGCGGCGGCGATTCGGGAGTCGGGAGATGCCACCTTCTCGGGAGGATACAGCTCCCCCAGAAGCTTGAAGATCATCGGCTGGAGCGAAGCCTCCCACGGTGAGCCGTACATCTGCTCCGGACTGACCGACAGCATATCCACGTCGGAGAACCTCCGCAGGAGTCTGCGCAGACTGTAGGGCGAGAGCCGAACGTCCGCGTCCATAAATAGGAGCACGTCGCCCCTACTCTCGGCGTATCCCTTGAGGAGGGCGTAGTTCTTACCCACGGCTTCCGGAGGCTTCTCGTCCATGTCAATCCGCAGGAGCTTGGCGAATCCGAGGGATCGGACTATGGACGATGTGGAATCGTGGGAGGCGTCATCTACGACGATTATCTCCCAATCCTCACCACTCTCCTCAAGGGCTCGCTTTAGGGATAGGAGGCACTCCTCGGCGTTCTCCTCCTCGTTGCGCATGGGTACTATGGCCGATATCATACCAACGACACCACCCAGTAATCTCCCACATTCTGCCTGTACTGTATGGCTTCGGCGACGTGATGGGTGAGGATATCTTCGCTGCCCTCAAGGTCTGCTATGGTCCGGGCCAACTTGAGGATCCTCGTTATTCCCCTGGCGGATATGCCCATGCGGTCCGCCGCCATCTTCAGGAGCTCCTCGGAGGTCCCATCCAGCCTGCAGAATCTCTCTATCAGCTGCGGAGTCATCTGGCTGTTCGTGTGTATGCCGGGATAGTCCCGGAAACGGTGCTCCTGCCTCTCCCGGGCGGCCATCACCCTCTCGCGAATTTTGGACGACGGCTCGGAGGGGGGACCCCTGAATTCGTCGTACTCAAGGGGCTGAACGCTCACGAAGATGTCTATGCGGTCCAGAAGGGGACCGGAGACCTTCCCCTGGTACCGCTTTATGGCCGAGAGGGTGCATGTGCAGGTGTGTCTCTTGTCCCCATAGTGCCCGCAGGGGCACGGATTCATGGCGGCCACCAGCATGAAGCGGGCCGGGAATGTGGCGGACCCCCTCGCTCTGCTTATGACCACCTTCCCATCCTCCATGGGTTGCCTCAGGGCCTCAAGGGCCTGCCGGTTGAACTCCGGAAGCTCGTCCAAAAAGAGCACGCCGTTGTGGGCCAACGACACCTCCCCCGGCCTCGGCACGCTTCCGCCACCTATGAGGGCGACGTCGGAGACCGTATGGTGGGGGGCCCGGAAGGGGCGGGTACGTATCAGCCCGACGCCGGAGGGCAGGAGGCCTGCGACGGAGTATATCTTGGTCGTCTCTATGGCCTCCTCCTCATTCATGGGAGGGAGGATGGTGGGTATCCGGCGGGCCAGCATGGTCTTGCCGGAGCCGGGAGGACCCACCAGAAGCATGTTGTGGGCACCGGCCGCGGCGACCTCCGCCGCCCTCTTGGCGTAGTCCATCCCCCTTATGTCGGCCATATCCACGTCGTAGAGGGGACCCTCCTCCCTCGGAGCGTACTCTGCCCTCTTGAGGCTCAACTTACCCATGACGAAGTCGGCCGCCTCCCTGAGGCTGGAGACCCCATAGACCTCCGCGTCCCTTATGACGGCTCCCTCGTACGCGTTCTCCGAGGGTACGACTAGCTTCAGTCCCTCCCTGGCCGCGAGGATGGCGGCTGGAAGCACTCCGGAGACCTTCCTCAAACTTCCATCCAGAGCCAGCTCCCCGAGGAACATGAACTCCTTCAGCCTCTCGGCCGGGATGTATCCGAAGGCGGCCAGTACGCTCAAGGCTATCGGCAGGTCCAGAAGGGCCCCCTCCTTCTTTACGTCCGCCGGCGCCAGATTGACCCTGATCCTCCCGGGAGGGAAGGGGAAGCCCGAATTCTTTATGGCCGAGTGTATTCGCTCCTTACTCTCCTTGACCTCGGCGTCGGGAAGCCCAACTATGACGAATTTGGGAATACCCTTAGCGTAATCTACCTCAACCTCAACCTTTATTCCCTCTATGCCCCAATGGATGGCCGAGAATGTTTTGGCGTACATGGACGTATTTTATCCCCGAACCCAATAGTACCTGTAGCCGCTCAGGAGCGGCAGGAGGAACTTGGGGAGGAGACGGTGGTTGTACCCTAAGATGAGCCCGAGGATCCTCATGGCATTCTCCGCCAGAGCGTAGGGTATCCACAGGGGATGATTCTCCGCCAGAAACTCCAACTCCCGAAGGACGAATCGGAGCGTGTCCCCGCGCCCCCCGTACCTGCGGAGCCAACGGTTCTCCGCGTAGAATACGCCGACCGAGAAGTATCGGCGGAATATCTGGAGAGGGTTGAAGTCGTGGGCGTGGATCACTCGGGCCTCGGCGTTGTACATGGTGCGGTAGCCGGCCAGTATCAGCTTGGCCGCCACGTAGAGATCCTCCGAGAGTATCACCCGCGGGAATCCCCCCACCTCAAGGAGCTTCTCCCTCAAGTAGGCGGCGCAGACGTTGGAGTTCGCGAAGACCCTAAGTCCGTACTTGGGGAGCATGGAGGCGTCCCGCACCTCCGACTCGGGGGGATAGCTGAAGTGGCGGAAGAAGACCTCCGGAGGCTTCGTCCCGGGAGGGGGTATGTGTCGGGCGTAGGCCATAACCACATCCCCGGCGAATATGGGCTCGGTCAGGACCTCCAACGTTCTGCTATTCTCGGGGAGGGCATCCTGCGACATGAAGACCACCACATCCGACGACGCCGCCCTAAGGCCGAGATTTCTGGTAAGACCGTGATTGAACTCCTCCCGAGCGACGACCAGCAGGACGTCGGCCATCCGGGAGGCCAGAGCCGGCGTCCCATCGTCCGACGAGGAGTCTATGACTATTATCTCCGTATCAACCGTCTGCGATCGCAGGGACTTTAAGAGGCGCTCAAGCCGTTCGCCGGCGTTAAGAGTCGGTATGACTACCGATACCTTCACGACCGAAGACGGCCTCCCTTACCTCCCCCATCGTGCGCTCGGCCACCTCCTTCGCCCTCGCCGACCCCTCCCGTATCACATCCAGAATCTCCTCATCCGTGAAGGATTCCGCCCTCTCCCTTATGGGGGTGAGGCGCTCTATGAGGACGCGGGCGAGCCGCCCCTTGCAGGCGACGCAGCCCAACTTTCCGGCCCTGCAGTCCTCCTCTATCTGGGGAGCCTCCTCGGCGTTGAAGACCTTGTGCATGTGGAATATGGGGCACACCTCGGGACGACCGGGGTCGTTCCGTCGCACCTTCATGGGGTCCGTTATGCTGGAGCGCACCTTCCTCTCAATCACCTCCGGAGGGTCGCTTAGGAATATGGCGTTGCCGTAGGATTTGGACATCTTCCGGCCGTCCGTCCCCAGAATCTTCGGGGTCTCCGTCAGGAGAGGCTCGGGGATGGGGAAGATGGGAGCGTACGTGCGATTGAAGTCCCTCGCTATCTCCCTCGTGAGCTCAAGATGGGGCAGCTGATCCGCCCCCACGGGGACGACCTCCCCCTTGTACAGGAGTATGTCGGCGGCCTGAAGGACCGGATACCCCAAGAGGCCGTAGGAGACCTCCGCGGGTATGGCCGCCTCGTCAAGGGCGACCTCCGTCGTTATCCTCTCAAGGACCTCATCCCTGACGCGGTTGAGGACGCTCTGGAGCATCCTCAGGGCCTTCCGCTCGTCCTCCTCCCGGATGAACCGTAGAATCTGCTCCAGCTCATCCTCCACGCTCAACCTATCAACCTTCAGCACCATCTTGGTGTATCCCTTCCTCTTGCGGAGCTCAGCCAACTTCTCCTTGAAGGTGGGGTTGCGCAGCAGTCGGGGGACGGATACCAGCATGGAGAAGAGCAGGTGGAGCTCGGCGTGCTCCGGGACGTAGGATTGGCGGAATATTACGGCCTTCCTCGGGTCTATGCCGACGGCCAACCAATCCCTGACCATGCCCATCACGTTGGCCTCAACCTCCTTGGCCTTCTTCGGATCATCGGTCAGGGCGTGCCAGTCGGCTATCTCGTAGTAGCACTCGTACTCGTCCTGAAGCCGCACCCAGTTGGTCAGGACACCGGCCAGATGCCCAACGTGCATGCGTCCGGTCGGACGCATACCCGAGAGTATCACCTTCTTCGCCATGGATACGATTCTACTGCGGTCGTGGGGCGACCAGATGGTACCCACCCCATAGGGCCGCGTCGGTACCGAGCTCGGACGGAACTACGGGGGTATCCAGAACGTAGGCTACCCGCCTCCTCTTTATCTCCTCGTACATGTCATCCTTGAAGAGATCGTAGGCTGCTGCTATACCCCCACCGAGGACGATTATCTCCGGGTCAAAGACGTTTATGAGGGAGGCCACCAGAACGCCCAGATATTTTCCGTACTCCCTCCAGAGGTTCCTCGCCAGACTCACCCCCATGCGGGCGAACTCCTCCAGCTGCCTCATGCTCTTGGGGGCCGATTTTCCGTGTCGCACGAAGAGGCGCGCCGCCCTCTCCACGAAGTATATGCCCCCCAGATACGCCTCGGCGCATCCGTAGGAGCCGCAGTTGCAGGGGGGGCCGTCTATACCTATGGTGATGTGGCCTATCTCCATGCCGAGGCCTCC
Source organism: Thermotogae bacterium (assembly GCA_013153965.1). Classification (GTDB taxonomy): domain Bacteria; phylum Hydrothermota; class Hydrothermia; order LBFQ01; family LBFQ01; genus JAADCS01. Next base: position 48,665 of record JAADDJ010000014.1, on the reverse strand, counting down.
GGCCCCGCGGATTATCTGCCCGTCTATGACCAACCCTCCGCCGACGCCCGTCCCCAAGGTTATGCCGAGGACGAACTTCTTCCCCCTGCCGGCTCCGTATATGGCCTCCCCGAGGGTAAATAGGTTGGCGTCGTTCTCAACGACCACGTCGTACTCGCCGAAGATCCTCTTCAGGTCGTACCCCTCCCAGCGGGGGTGGTTGGGGGCATGGAGCACGACCCCATCCTTCACCAGACCGGCGAAACCCAGAACGAACCTATCAAACTCCAGCCCCCTCAAAAACCCCAGAAACTTCTCCGGATCCCTCACCGACACCGAATCTATGATCCCCCTCCGTACCAGTTTCCCCCTCTCAAATATTCCCCACTTTACCCTCAAGCCTCCGAAGTCGGCTACGAGGACCCTCACAGTATGAACTCTAAGCGGGATATCTCCGCCGCGTCCCCCCTCCTGATCCGCACCCTTACCAGACGGACGCCTTTGACCTTCGGGGCGATCTCGTCAAAGAGCCTATTCACGTACCTGCGGTGCGCCAATATCCGGAAGGCCTTGCGACGGTTATGCACGTTCAGGGCCGGATTCTCCCGAGCCTCCTTCGCCAGATGGAGGAGATGCTCAAGGAGGGACTTGGCGGCCTTCGCCTTCACGGTTGTGGTCTCTATGGCGTAATGGTCTATCATCTCCCGCGCCAGATTCCTAAGCAGGGCCTTGCGGTGCTCCCTCTCCCTTCCGAGCTTCATTCGCTTGTCCCTATGCCTCATCTTTCACCTCCAGTTCCTTCCAGTAGTCTCTACCCATCTCAAATTCAAGTCTCTTCACGGCCTCCTCTATGAGGGCCACGTCCTCCTCCGAGAATCCGTACTCCTCGCGCAGGTTCTCGGGCGTGTATTTCAGAAGCTCGCCGAACGTGCGGATCCCGGCCTTCTCTATCGCCCTCACGAGTTTGCTCGGCAGCTCGCTCTTGAGGATGGCCGCCACGGGCGTGGCCAGCTTGCGGCGCTTGAACTCCTTATCCTCGTCGGGGTGTATCACCCTCTGAATCTCTATGGGTTTGCTCAGGGTGCTGTTGAGGGGTGCCAGCATCTCGCCGGCTATATCCACGGCCTCAAAGAAGGCCTCCGAGGGTTTGCGGGAGCCGTCCGTCCAGATCTCAACCACCAGCTTCTCCTTGTCAAACTTGCGGCTGTCGTAGAGGAGGTCCTCCACATAGAAGTTCGCCTTAACCACGGGTGTGAAGACGGCATCTATGAATATGACGTCGGGCTTCTCGGCCAGCTTGGCTTGCGTCCTCTTGAGGTCCTCGTATATCTCGTCCCCCACCATGTAGCCGCGGCCGTAGGCGATGTGTATCTCGCCTATCAGCTCGGCGTCCTTTGATACCAGCGTGGCTATGTGCTGATCCTTATTGACTATCTCAATGCCGAGGGGTGTCTCAAGGTCCCCGGCCTTTATCTCGTAGGGCTCGTCGCCCTCGGCGACGAACTTGAGCTTTATCTCCATTATGTTCTGGAAGGGACGGGCTATCTTGAATCGTACCTTCTTCAGGTTGAGGATGATGGTGGGTACGTCCTCAACTATTCCGGGGATGCCGGCGAACTCGTGCTTTATCCCCTTGAAGCGCACGGCGACTATCGCCGCCCCCGATATGGATGTGAGGGCTATGCGGCGTATGAGGTTGCCGAGGGTTATGCCGTAGCTCTTGGCCAGAGGCCCTATCTCAAACTTGCCGTAGGTGTCGTCCTCCTCGTAATAGACGCCGAGGGGGATGGGAATGCGGTTCAAGCCGGCGCCGTAGTACTTAAGCCTGTTGCCCTCGTTCTGCTGCTCCATCTCCTGCGTATCCTTCTTCTCCATGGAAAGCACCTCCTTATCTGGAGTAGAACTCCACTATCAGACGCTCGTTTATCGGATGGGTGATGTCGGCCCTCTGAGGCAGACGGGATACCTTGGCGGTCAGGTTGTTGCTATCCACCTCCAACCACGTCGGAGGGGTGCGCTTTAGGGCCACGGCCTCCTGAATCTCACGGTTGTTCTTGAAGTGCTCGGCTATCTCTATCACGTCCCCCACCTTCACGATGTAGGAGGGTATATCCACCTTGTGGCCATTCACCTTCACGTGCCCGTGGCGCACTATCTGGCGGGCCTGACGACGGCTCTTGGCGAAGCCCGCCCTATATACGACGTTGTCAAGGCGGCGCTCCAAGAGCGAGAGGAAGTTCTCCCCCGTGTCGCCGGGCATGTCGGCTGCTATGCGGAAGAAACGTTTGAACTGGGACTCAAGCATCCCGTACATCCACTTGACCTTCTGCTTCTCGCGCAGCTGCTGGCCGTAGATGGACATCTTGGAGGACTTGCGGGTCAGGCCGTGCTGTCCGGGAGGGTAGGGTCTCCTCTCAAAGGGGCATTTGCTGGTGAAGCACTTCTCCCCCTTGAGGTAAAGCTTCTCGCCGCTTCTCCTGCAGAGCCTGCATACCGGACCGGTGTATCTCGCCATATCACACAGACCTCTTCTTAGGTGGCCTTACCCCGTTGTGCGGAATGGGAGTGATATCCACGATCGCTATAACGTCCAAACCCGCCGCGGCTATGGACCTTATGGCCGCCTCCCTTCCGGGACCGGCTCCCTTGACGCGTATCTCAACCCGCTCCATACCCATCTTCTTCACCTCCCTCGCAGCCTCCTCGGCGGCCTTGGACGCGGCGAAGGGAGTACTCTTACGGGTGCCCGAGAAACCCACGGTCCCACCGGAAGCCCACGTTATGGTGTTGCCCTGAAGGTCGGTGATGGTGACGATGGTGTTGTTGAAGGTGGATTGGATATACACGATGCCCTCCGCGGGCGCCTTCTTGCTCTTCTTCTTGGTGGTGCGTCTTCTGGCCATCCTTAGCCTCCCTGCTTCTTCTTCTTGAGGCGGGCGAAGATGTTGCCCCTGGGACCTTTACGCGTGCGGGCGTTGTGGCGGGTCCTCTGTCCCCTCACGGGTAGCCCCAGCTTGTGGCGCATGCCCCGGTAGGAGCCGATGTCTATCAGACGCTTGATGTTGCGCTGCACCTCGGCTCTCAGCGTTCCCTCAACCTTGTACTTCTCCATCTCCGCACGGAGACGAGTGACCTCGTCGTCCGTGAGCTCTCTGGCCCTCTTGAAGGGATCTATCCCCGTGCTGGCCAATATCTTCATGGCCAAGCTCGGACCTATACCGTATATGTATCCGAGCGCCACCCACACGGGTTTATCTCGCGGAATGTCAACTCCGGCTATTCTGGCCATTTTCCCTCCTTTCTTTTAACCCTGTCTCTGCTTGTGCTTCGGGTTCTTGCTGCAGATTACATAAACGCGCCCCTTCCGTCGTACTATCTTGCAGTACGCACACCTCTTCTTTACCGACGACTGGACTTTCATAAGCGGGTATTATACTGGTGATTCGCCGCCTTTTCACCGCAAGGTACGACCATAGAATACATTACCCATGGATTCCCTTAGGAGCCTTCTGAAGACGCTTATCCAGTTTGAGAGCGTAGCCGAGCGGACGGACCAGCTCATAGCCATCATAAACTACGCCGAGAAGTATCTGGAGCATCCCAACCTCCGTATAGACCGATTCCTCCGCAACGAGAAACCTTCCCTCGTGGCCAGCTTCAAAAAGAGCAACAGGGACAGGCACTTCAAGGTGATATTCGCCGGTCATCTGGACGTGGTGCCGGCGGACATGGAGCAGTTCATCGCGCGGGAGGAGGACGGCAAGATATACGGCAGGGGAGCCTTGGATATGAAGGGCCCCTGCGCCGTGATGATGAAGCTCTTCAAGGATCTCGCCGAGGAGGGTAGCGAGTACGACATAGCCCTTATGCTGACGACGGACGAGGAGATAGGTAGCCAGAACGGCGTGAGGTACCTGCTGGAGGAGGAGGGGTACTCCTCGGACTTCGCCGTCATCCCCGATTCGGGCGAGAACTTCCACATCATAACCGACGAGAAGGGGGCCTTGCACTTCGCCGTTGAATTCTCCGGAAAGCCCGCCCACGGCTCCATGCCTTGGCTCGGTGAGAGCGCCATAGAGAAGGCGATAGCCTTCTACGGGGAGGCGAGGGCATCGCTCCTGTACGACTCCGACGATCCCGAGCATTGGCACAACACCCTGACGTTGGGCAGGTTCGTCGGGGGGAACAAGGTCAATCAGGTGCCGCCCAACGCTCGTATAGAGTTGGATTTCCGCTTCGTGCCCCCCTACACGTTGGAGGAGGCGAAGAGCGTGGTCAGATATCTGGCGAAGAAGTACGGGGCGAAGGTGGAGTTCCTCTCGGACGGTGAGCCCTTCTCAACTGACCTTGAGCATCCCATCTCAAAGGCCTTCATAGAGAGCGTACGGGAGGTCCTCGGCGAGGTGAGATTCGGCAAGACCCACGGGGCCACGGATGGACGATTCTTCGCCAAGAAGGGCATCCCCGTGATGATGATATACCCCGAGGGTGGAGACATACACGGGAGCAACGAGTGGGTGAGCATCCCCTCGCTGGAGAAGCTCTACCGGATCTTCCGGACCTTCGTTGAGAGGGTGGGGTAGATGCTCCTGCTCCTCTCGCTTCTGAAGGTGGCCCGTCTACAGTACGAGGGGGGCGGGGACTGGTATAACGACCCCGAGATACTTCCCAACATAACCAAGGCCTTCAACAGCAGGGTGTCGCCCGTGTTTGACACGCTCCCCTACGTCGTCCGTCCCTCCTCAAGTGAGGTCTATGAGTACCCGATGCTCTTCATGACGGGACACGGGAACGTACATTTCTCCAAGGCCGACGCCGAGAATCTCCGCCGCTACCTCATGAACGGGGGTTTCCTGTACGTAGATGACGACTACGGCCTTGACGAGCATTTCCGTCGGGAGATAAGGAAGGTCTTTCCCGACTACGATCTGGTGGAGATTCCCCCCGAGCATCCGATATTTCACATCTTCTACGACGTGAGGCTTCCGAAGGTGCATGAGCATTATCCCGGTCCCCCGAAGGCCTACGGCATATTCGTGAAGGGTAGGCTCGTCCTCTTCTACACTTGGAACTCAAACGTGTCGGACGGCTGGACCGACCGCTACGGGGACCCGCCCGAGATTCGGGAGGAGGCCGTCAGGATGGGCATAAACATCCTGATGTACTCTCTGGTGGGCATATGAGGGGAGGTTTCAGCCTTAAAATATCTTCTTCGCGCCGCCGGGGTGGCGGAATTGGCAGACGCGCATGGTTGAGGGCCATGTGGGCTTCGGCCCGTGCGGGTTCAAGTCCCGCCCCCGGCACTTTTTTTATCCGGAGGGGCGACCGGGGGGCCGCCCCGATGGTACCTTACTCGCTCTGCGGGTGGGGAAAACAAAAGGAGGTAGAGAATTGGAGAAGGAACTGAAGCACACGACCATCGGGGAGCACTACATCGTGGAGGCTTCGGGGTGCGACCCCGAGATCTTAGGGAACGTGGAGAAGGTGCAGGACATCCTCGTAGAGGCCGCGAAGGAGGCCAACGTTCAGATATGGTCGGTCTCCTTCCACAGGTTCCATCCCAACGGCGTCAGCGGCGTCATAGTCATAGCCGAGTCCCACATCTCCATACACACGTGGCCGGAGGTGGGATACGCCGCCATAGACATATACACCTGCGGTGAGAACGCCCTGCCGGAGAAGGCCGTTGATTACGCCGTTAGGATGTTTAAGGCCCAGCACGTTCATATAACCGAGATCACCCGAGGGGTCCATGACGGGGACCACATATACTACCACACCCTAACCACCTGGGAGGAGATATCCAAAAGGACTTAAGGGTCGCCCTTCTGCTGCCGTGCTATAACTGCGTTCCCGAGATAGAGGGGGTTCTGCGCGACTACCTAAGATTTTTTGGCGGTGGGGATATCTTCGTGGTGGATGACGGCTCAAGCGCGGGAGGGTTGGAAGGGTTGAGGGAGCGCTTCGGCTTCAACCTCCTCAAGCACGAGAGGAACAGGGGAAAGGGGGCGGCCCTTCGTACGGGATTCGCCGAGATCCTCCGCAGGGGGTACGACTACGTCCTCACGGCGGACGCCGATGGCCAACATCCGGCCGAGTTCTACCCCGCCTTCCTTAAGATGATTCCCCACTACGATATGGTCGTGGGCTCAAGGAGGAGCGAAATGGGGCGGATGCCCCTCCATCGGAGGCTATCCAACCGCATCACATCCACCTTCATATCCGTCATGGTGGGACGCAGGGTTGAGGACAGCCAGTCGGGTTTCCGTCTGATAGGTACCCACGTTCTGCGGGCGGTGAGGTTGAGGCGGAGCCGCTACGATATGGAGTCGGAGCTTCTGGTGAAGGCCCTGTGGATGGGATTCAGGGTGGCCTTCGTCCCCATAACGGTCGTTCCCTCGTCCAAATCCTTCATAGATCCGATTCGGGATGTGGCGCGCGCTGTGAGTTTGGCCGCCGAGTTGATATGCGCCAGAGCCTGAGACGCTACGTCCTCCTGCTGACCCTCTACGCTCTCTTCAGCCTCCTCTACGCCGGGGTGGAGGGGCTGTCGCTCTCTATTCTGCCCATAATCCTTCGGGTCCTCGTCGGGAGCACGGCGGAGGCCACTCTGGTGCCGGCCCTCAAGCCCATTGAGAGATTCCTTGAGGGCTACATCCTCCTTCAGGATAAGTACGAGGCTCTACGCAACCTCTCCTTCTTCGTCGCGGGCATATTTCTGGCCAAGATGGTCGTCAATTCGGTCAAGAAGTTCAGCATACTGGCCCTTATGGAGAGCGTCGCCCGGGACCTGCGGGAGAGGGTCTTCGCGTCGGTGATGCGGGCCAGCATCTCCTCCTTGAGGGATATGAGGGTGGGGGATCTGGTCTCCCGGCTGACGGGGGAGATACAGTACATAAAGCTGGCCGTAAGGGATGGGATAGGGGCCCTGCTGGGCGAGGGATTCAACTTGGCCGTCTTCGCCACTCTGGCCCTGACGTCCGCCCCCGTGTTGAGCGCCTTCGCGTGGGGAATACTGGTCGTGGCCTCGCTCCTCGGGTGGGCGGTCTCAAGGGTGGTGAAGCGGAGGGCCAACAAGGCCCTTAGATCCCTCGGGGACCTCTCCGCGTACCTGTCAAAGAGCTTGGAGGGGGTGAAGGTCATAAAGTCCCTAAACGCCGTGAATACGGCGATAAGGAGATTCCTTGAGCATTCCCATCGTCTCTACGTGCAGTTCGTCAAGTTGGAGTTCTCGGCGGCTCTCGCCCCCATATTCTCCGAGACTCTGGTCGGCTTGAGTGCTGCCCTAATCCTGTTTCTGGCCGGATACTTCATCTTCAAGGCCCGTCTGGTCCAACCGGACGCCTTCATCGTATTCCTCGCGGCCTCCCTCTCCATGATACGCCCCCTGAAGCTGATCTTCCAGAGTCTGGCATACATTAACACCGCACGCTCGTCGTACGAGAGGCTGAGGTACCTGATGGAGCTCCCGCAGGAGCGTTGGGGGGACCGGGATCCCACGAATTGGAGGACTCTGGAGTTGAGGGACGTTGAGGTGTCGGTGGGGGACAAGGTGATCCTGCGCGTTCCCCACCTTCGCATACTCAGGGGTGAGCGGGTGGCGGTCATCGGTAGGTCCGGGGCGGGCAAGAGTACCCTACTTGACCTTCTGGCGGGTTTCGTACGGCCGAGCCGAGGCGAGGTCCTCCTTGACGGCGTATCCCTCTACGAGTATGATCTCACCAGGTGGCGGAACGTGGTGGGGTACGTGCCGCAGGAGACCTACATCTTTGATGGGACGCTCAGGGAGAATCTATTCGGCACCCCTTGGGAATGGCTGGACAGACTCCATCTGGACCATCTGGCGGGCAGGATGGATGAGCCGATAGTGAATCTCAAGGATGCCCTGTCAGGAGGGGAGAAGCAGAGGATAGGCATCCTGCGGGTCTTAGCCCGAAGGCCCTCCCTCCTGCTCATGGATGAGCCTACGAGCGCCCTTGACTCCCGCAGCGAGGCTGCCCTGAAGGATCTACTTGAGTCGTTCCCCGATATAACTCTGGTGGTGGCGGCCCACAAGAGGAGTACGGCCCTTTGGGGGAAGCGGGTGGTGGTGATAGAGGGGGGAGAGGTGGTCTGCGACGGCTCCCACGAGAGTTTGGCCGTCTCCTGTCCCCAGTACTCGTCCCTCATGGACGACTTCTCATAGTATCTCAACCTTAACGAAGATGTCCCTCACGACCGTGAGCTTGACATCCTGCACTATTATGCTGTCGCCATCCTCGGCGCTCCTGCCGAGGAAGAACTGGAAGAGATCCGCGAGGTCCCAGTTTATAGGTCCGAGCTCCCTCCCCGTTATTATGTAGAGCTCAAGGAGGGAGGTCCTCATGGGCAGAACGTCGCCCGCGGAGAGCATCCACAGCTCAACGTCCTTCCGGTAGGAGAAGCCGCGGGAGTTCCCGTACTCGTCTATGAGAACCAGATGGCCCACATCCTCCACGATGTTAAGGATCCGCGTGAAGCTGCCCAGAAGCGGAAAGTAGCGGGCTTGATCCATCGGTAGGTCCATTATAGGCTCATCGGGGGAGGCTTTCCTTAGGGTCTCAACATGCACCATGTGGGTGATGAAGTTGGGGTCAATGTGATAGACGGGGACCCAATCCCTATCGTAATTCTCCCTCTCCAGCAGCTCCAGAGCCTCCCTCACGGACATCTCAAAGCGGAGGATGGGACTCTCGGATATGGGATAGAGGAGGGTGTAGCCCTTCGCATGTATGGCGTAGAGGATCTTGGCGATGTTCAGGCGCTCCTCGGGGGTCATCTCGGAGTTCTGGATGGCATCTACCACGGCCTCCATGACGGCGTAGGTGGTAATCTTGGTCGTATCCGCCTCAACCCTTATCTTCAGGATTGATAGGACAGTGGCCAGAGGCTCGTATATGAACTCGGTTATCTTCACGAACAGGTGGGGATGGCTCATGGCCAACCGCTTGGGTAGAAGCTCGGAGAATACGGTGATGGCTACCGATAGCCCCAGAGCCACGAAGAGGTCGGAGGCCGGGAGGACGTCGGCGACCAGCGAGGAGAGGTAGGAGTTGGACACGTTGTTGAGGAGCAATATGGTGGCCAACAACCCGAAGGCCTTCACCTGCGCCAGCCGGCTCGGGGACTTGCGACTGAAGTACGCCACCTCCGATCCCGATATGATGGCGGACGCCACGAAGAAGAAGACGATAAGTACTAACTTAACCGCCAGTGCCAACCTTTATCTCTCTCCGAACCTGAAGAACCTGAGGGCGTTCCCATCCGTCAGTGCCTCCGCCTCCGCGAAATCTACGTTCCACAGGTCTGCCAGCGCCTCCAGAACGAACTTGACGTATGCCGGCTCATTCCTGCGACCGCGCTTGGGAACGGGGGCGAGGTAGGGAGCATCCGTCTCAACGAATGTGCGCTCCCTCGGGGATATCCGGGCGGCCGCGCGCACGTGGCCGAGGAAGGTTATCATGCCGGAGAAGGATACGTACCGGTTGGCTTCGGCAACGACCCGCTCCAGCATCCTCGCGTCGCCGGAGAAGGAGTGGAAGACGAAGGGCACGTTGGGAAAGTCCCCAACTATCGCGAGGGTGTCCTCAAAGGCATCCCTCACGTGGAGGACGACGGGGAGGGAGTACCTCTCGGCGAGGGATATCTGCGCGATGAACAGCTCCCTCTGGGCCTTTCTGTCGTCGGGTCCCCGGTAGTAATCCAAGCCTATCTCGCCGACGGCCACAACCTCGGGTAAGCCCAGCAGGGTTTCCAGACGGGCGAGGGTTCCCTCATCGTAGCGCTCCGCCTCGTAGGGGTGGAGACCCACGACGGCATAGACCCCATCGTACCTGCGGGCTATATCTATCGCCCTCTCGGATGAGGGGATGTCGTATCCCACGACGTTTATCCTCCCGACCCCCCACTCCTTGGCCCGCCTCACGACCTCATCCAGAGAGCGCATGAGCTTGGGGTCGTTCAGATGGCTGTGGGTGTCCGTCATGCCAACCTGACGCCGTTTATATAGAGATGAAGCTCGGCGTTTAGGACCTTGGCCGCCTTTCGCGAGATTATGAGCCTTCCGAGGAATATCTCAAAGTACTCAAACACGGGGGCGATGTTTATGTCAATCTCTATGTTGTAGGAGATGATGCGGTTTTTGGGGTCTATCTCTATGCGCGAGAGGGTCGCGGCGTAATTCACCCGGTCGTGTATGTCATTGACCAGCGCTATGGACGTCCGATTCTGCGGCCGTACCCTCGTGCGATGCACGTCGGCCTTGTCGGCTATTATCAGGGCTGCGGCCACGTCCGACACCGGATAACCGCTCTCCTCGTGGTGGTTCCCTATGGCCGCCATTATCTCAAGGACCTCGTCGTAGGGCATGCCCATCTCCGTCAGGATGTCCTTCGCAAGGAGTGCCCCCACATGCTCGTGTCCCACCCTATTGACGGCGTTCCCTATATCGTGCAGGTAGCCGGCCATCTCGGCCAGCTGCGCCCTCCGCTCCGGGAAGCCCAAGCGCCTCATTATCCTGCCCGCGTTCTTGGCCACCCATGAGACATGCCTCTTTCCGTGCTCCGTATAGCCTAAGGCCTCAAGATTCTTGTCGGCTTTGATTATCAAGGCTTCCACTTTGGGATTCTTCTTGAGGTCCTCCAAGGTTATGGTCTTGGCCTTCCGTTCCTTGACTGCGCTCATGAGTTTGGAGATTATACCGTTGAAGGGGGAACCCCCATAGAATAGGGGACTGTTCGGGGTACTGGAGCTCACCCACTACTTCTACGACAACTACGGCTGGACGGATGTGCTGTTTCAGAGACCGTCCTTCTATCTGGTGGCCCAAGATTACGTGTCGTCCTCCATAGGCAAGCGCACCCAGAAGCTCTCCTTCAACTACGAGAGGGGCGGTTGGACCCTCTACAGCGACAACATCCGCTCATCCTCCGCCGGCGAGTACGCGGTAGGGCTGAAGAGGGGATGGGGCAACCTGAAGTTGGGGGGAGACCTGCGCGTGATAGGGAGGGATAGACTGATAAACAACTCCGGCATAACCCTCCGGTACGCCGTACCTTGGCTGGATGCCCGCCTGGAGGCCCGCCCTCTCCTGAAGTTGGGGAAGGTGGTCTTCAAACCTTCGGCTCACGTTTTCGGAACGGAAGTGGGTCTCAGGTCCTCGTACTCCCGCGCCCACTACAGCCTGCCCTCCTACTCGGAGAATCTCATAACCTACGAGGTGGCTCCCTACCTTGAGGGCAAGGGGGACATCTCCTACCGCCTGGGCGTCGGATACTCGGGCAAGGAGTATCCCCTAACACCCATAAAGAGCTACATCTCCTACGTCGCGAGCGGGAGGGTGTCGGGACGGATACGCACCGGTTTCTTCGTGCATAGGGCCCTCGCGTCCATGGACTTGGGTAGATACAACTACGTGGGGTTGGGTGAGGGAACGGTGGGAACGGAGGAGAGGACGAAGTTTGAGTACCTGCCGGAGATATTTGACCTTATAACCCTCACCCTGTCCGTCAGTCGCACCATCAACCTATACACCGGCCGGCTAAAACCCCTCTCCAAAGCCTACAGGGATATCCTCGTAGGGGGGAAGTTGGACCTCGGGGGGTTTGAGCTCTATCTGCGCCGACGTAGGGAGGACCACGTCCTGATAGACGGAAGCAAGTCGTCCGATACCCGTACCCTCCTCAGGTACGTTCTCGGGGCGCAGAATACCCTCGGAAATATAACCTTGGCGGCCGAGATCTCGGCCATATACACCCTCTACCGCTTCAAGCCGGAGGACAACTCCCTCTACCGATACATGGAGATGGAGGCCCACTACAGCGGCAGAGGGGACTTCTACCTGCGTCTTCGCCTCTGGGACAGGGGTAGGTACGTTGCCGACAGCAACCTGTACTACCGTCTCATGAGGGAGATGGATATATACAGCGTGGGGTGGATACCGGTGATTGAGGTTGAGAGGGTTGATGTGGGGCTCTCTTACGATTTCAGACCCGACGGCACGGGGGTGGGGATAGCAGCGAAGTTCCAAGGAGGTGAGGTCTCGGCCCTCCGGAGGCGGGAGGGGGAGCGCCGCTTCTGGAATCTGTCCCTCAAGTACTCCCTGAGTTTCTAACCTTCGCAACCCTCTAAAGTCAAAATTTTCCCAATTTTAGGTTCCGACATTAATCGCCGTGAAACATTTTCTGCAAATGAGTATCGGATGCATTTGCAAAAGCAAACTTTTGCCTTTATAGAATACCCACTATGATGGATAGTAGGAACGGCAGGGATCTCAAGGATTTCAAACCGACGGGGGCCGTGGCCTTCTTCTTGGCCATGGTGGCCATGTACGCGCTGATGTGGTTCTCCATATACTTCCTGCTGATATCCTCAAGGGGAGGGTGAGCCATGAGGTGGAACTTCATAGACGAGTACGAGGCTTGGGCGATGAAACTCTCCTACGGGATGGTCCTCGTCTTCTTCCTCGCCGTGATAGGTATCGCCCTCCTCAAGGGTATAGATGTTCCCACCTGCATAACCGACTTCAAACCCTTTGAGAAGGGGGAGCTGATTGAGCTCGGTCCGAAGGAGTACCAGTTGAAACTTCTGGCGAGGATGTGGTCCTTCCAGCCTAACGAGATAGTCGTCCCCGCCGGCTCAAAGATAACCATATACACCACCAGCTTGGACGTTCAGCACGGATTTGAGATAGAGGGGAAGGCCGTCAATCTGATGACCGTACCCGGGGCCGTCAATAAGGCGGAGCTGGTCTTCAACAGACCCGGCGAGTACAGGTTCGTGTGCAACGAATTCTGCGGTCTGGGGCATCAGGCCATGTTCGGAGTGATACGTGTCCTTCCCGAGGTGGAGTACGAGAGGTGGAAGAAGGAGAAAGGTAGGAGGTAAGCGATGAGAATAGAGAGATATCTGCGAAATATGACCCTCTGGCACATGCTGGTGGGAGTTCTCGCCCTCGCCACCGGCGTCACCTACGGCCTGTTTCAGGTTCTGGCGCGGGCGGGGATTTACAAGTACGGCATATTCACCTACGACACCAAACTCTACTATCAGGGATTGACCCTGCATGGCGTCCTAAACGCCATAGTCTTCACCACGTTCTTCATAGTGGGCTTCCTCTACATAGTCACGGAGGTCTCCCTAAAGAGGAAACTCAACAGGTGGTTGGTTCATCTCTCGTTCTGGACCATGCTCTTGGGTACGCTCCTCGCCTCGTGGGCCATATTTACGAATAAGGCGACGGTCCTATACACATTCTATCCGCCCCTTCAGGCCCACCCGGCCTTCTACGTGGGGGCGACGCTCATAATAGTGGGCTCGTGGATAGCCGTTTTGAACACCACCCTGGCCTTCTTGGCGTGGAGGAGGGAGAATCCCGGGAAGCTGACCCCTCCTCCCATGGTCGCCGTCCTAACGACCTACATAGTGTGGTTCTTGGCCACCATAGGCGTGGCCATAGAGGTTCTGGTATTCCTCATACCGTGGTCCCTCGGCATAGTTAAGGTGGTAAATCCCGAGCTGGCCCGTACCCTCTTCTGGTGGTTCGGGCATCCTCTGGTGTATTTCTGGCTGCTTCCCGCCTATCTGGCGTGGTACTTCATGCTGCCGAGGATAGCAGGAGGTAAGCTCTACTCCGAGCCCATGGCTCGCGTGGTCTTCATAATGTTCATCCTCTTCTCCCTTCCCGTGGGAACCCACCATCAGTTCTCCGACCCCGGAATAAGCAGCACGTGGAAGGCGATCCAAGCTTTTCTGACCTTCATGGTGGCCGTACCCTCGCTGCTCACCGCCTTCAATCTCGCCGCCTCCCTTGAGTACGCCGGAAGAGTGAGGGGAGGGGAGGGCCTCTTCGGATGGATAAGGACCCTACCTTGGAAGGACTACCGGTTCGCCGGCATGGTGGGACCTATGATCGTATTCATCTTCGGAGGGATAAGCGGCATAGTCAATGCATCGTACAGCGTCAATCAGGTGGTGCATAACACCTCTTGGATCCCCGGGCACTTCCACATGACCGTCGGAACGGCGGCCGCCATGACCTTCCTAACCCTCTCCTACATCCTCATGGAGAAGCTCTTCGGCAAGCGTCCGTGGAGCAAGACTTGGGCCACCATACACGCGTACCTCTGGGTCGTCGGAGTTCTGATATTCGCGTGGGGGATGATGCAGCTCGGACGCGCCGGAATACCCCGCAGGACGCATTTGGGCCTGTCGCCCTACATGAACCTTGAGGAGAAGGTCCTGATGGGCATAGCAGCCGTAGGGGGGACCCTGATGTTCACGGCCGTCCTAATATACTTCGTCAATTTCCTCATGACGCTCTTCAAGAGGCCCGACGTACCCGACACGGAGGAGGTTGACCTGGAATTCACGGAGGCCTACCACCCCGAGAGGGAGGATCTGCCCCGCTCTCTGGACAACTTCAAGCTGTGGATAGCCGTGGCCGTCCTCCTGCTCATTATAACCTACGGACCCATCTTCTACGACGTCCTGAAGGCCACCTACTTCGTCCCCAACGCCTTCAGCCCCTTCAACCCCCTCAACCTGATAAAGTAGGGCGGAAAGGCGCATTTACCCTATACGTCGTTCAAGGGTATAATACGGAGCATGGCTGGGCATAGTAAATGGGCGCAGATAAAGCACAAGAAGGCACGGATGGACGCAAGACGTAGCAAGATATTCAACAAACTCATTCGTGAGATTCAGGTGGCCGCACGCATGGGAGGGGGTAATCCGGACACCAATCCCCGCCTCCGACTCGCCATAGAGAAGGCGAAAGAGGCCAACATGCCCTGGGATAACATAGAGAAGGCCATAAAGAGGGGTACCGGTCAGATAGAGGGTGTGCAGTACGAGGAGGTCGTGTATGAGGGCTACGGGCCCGGAGGCGTGGCGTTCATGGTGAAGGTGACGACGGACAATAGGAACCGGACGACGGGGGAGCTGCGACACATATTCTCCAAGTACGGTGGCAACCTCGCCTCTCCCGGGAGCGTGGCTTGGCAGTTCAACGAGGCCGGAGTCATATACGTTGAGAAGGACAAGGTGGATGAGGAGCGCATATACGAGGTGGCTCTGGAGGCCGGAGCCGAGGACGTTCGGGAGGAGGAGGATACGTGGCTCATACTCACATCCCCGCAGGAATTCTCCGACGTGAAGGAGGCGATTGAGGGTGCCGGAATCCCCATATCCTCCGCCCAGATAACCATGCTCCCACAGAATACGGTCAGGGTTGAGGGTAAGACGGCCGAGACCATCCTGAAACTCTACCAGGCCCTGGAGGACCACGACGACGTCCAGCAGGTGTTCGCGAACTTTGACATAGACACATCCATCTTAGAGAAGGCGGCTTGAGGGTTCTGGGAATTGATCCTTCACTCCGCGCGACGGGGTGGATAGTGGTTGAGAGGGATAGGGCGTTGGCGTGGGGCGTCATACGGACGAAGGGGGAGTTGGGTGAGAGCCTCCTGAAGATAAAGGAGGAGACGGTTAGGGTGGTGCGCCAGTTCTCACCCGATAGGGCGGTGATGGAGGCGATAATATACCATCGCAACCCCAAGGTCGCCATAGTTCTGGGAGCGGTGAGGGGAGTTCTCCTGCTCACCCTCCACGAGCTCGGGGTTGATGTTGAGGAGATACCGCCCTCGCGCTTGAAGCTGGCATCAACCCGCTACGGTCAGGCCTCCAAGCGTCAGGTGGCTTACATCCTCCGCAATCTCTACGACCTTCGCGAGGATGTGCCGGATCACATCACCGACGCCCTCGCGGCCGCCCACTACATCTTGAAATAGGGGGGAGAGATGATAGCAGGATTGAGGGGTAGGGTCGTTAAGGTCAAGGATGACGGTGTGATTCTGGAGATATCCTCCGGGGTGAGCTTCTACCTGAAGGTACCCACCGACAGCATACCCCCGGAGGGGGAGGAGGTGCGCTTCCACGTGCATACCATATTCAACCAGCAGACCGGTTTTGAGCTCTACGGATTCACGGACGAGAGGCAGATGGAGGTCTTCCGCACCCTCCTTGAGGTCCCGGGGATTGGACCCTCCATGGCCCTGCGCATCCTCTCGGAGCTCTCCCTTGAGGAGCTCGCCACGGCCGTTCGCACGGGGAACGTGTCCGCCCTGAAGAGGGTCAGAGGTCTGGGGACGAAGAAGGCGGAGATGGTGATATTCGCCCTCAAGGACGTTCCCCTACCGGAGGGAGGGAGCGGGGCCTACGCCTCCGAGGCCATAAAGGCCCTGACCAATCTGGGGATAGACTACGTTCAGGCCCGAACGCTGGTCTCCGAAGCCCTCAGTCAGGGCTACAGGAACGTGGAGGACCTCATCCGGTACGCACTCCAGAAACGCAGCTCCTAATCGTTCAGGGGGAACAGCAGGTTGAAGTTCAGGTATATGGTGGCGTTGAGGAGGTTGAGTCTCCTGTCGGGTGGGAGGGTGAAATCGTAGGGGATCACGGTGGCTATGTCCAAGGACAGGGAGCGGAGTAGGGCGTACCGGATACCCCACAGGGAGTAGAGGAGGGGATAGACCCTATCGGAGGGGGCCCTGTTGTCGGGATAGAACTTGGCCGGAGCCAGCAGGGTATCGGAGAGGGGCATCCCCCTGTATATGAACTTCGGCATCAGGTTGAACTCCGCGATGAGGATGGCGTTCTCCCGCCACATGTACTCCCCTCCCAAGTATCCCCCCTTGAACGTTAGACGGCTCTCCGTGGGAGACTCCCTGAAGGGCTCGGTAGATAGCCAAGCGATGAGACTGTCGCAAAGGACCCCCTCCAGACAGTTGTCGGTGGATGGGAGCCTATCCAGCTCCATCCTCACCCCCAGTCGGGTTATGGAGGGGGCGGCCGTTATGGCCACACGCCCGAATCTTAAGGTGATGGGCAGGGACATCGCCACCATCCGCGTGTGGTATATTCGCAGGTATATGTGGCGAACGGGCTCGGGGTTGAATACGAGCATCGTATCGCGCAGGATATTCCTTATGCCGGGGTTCGCCTTGAAATCTACGGCCGCCGACACGGGCCCCACATTCAGAAATTTCAACTTCAGAGCCGTCGTTACCTCATTGACCTGAAACCACCTCCCCAAGGGCGCGCTGAGGAGTCGCCCCATGGATACCCTGACCTCGGCCAGATCGCTCAATCCTAAGTTGAAGACACCGTGCCAGATTCCATAATCAACGAATTGGTCGTTCAGAACGATCCCGCCGTGCAACCAGATCATCCCGTCCGGAAGTACGTCGGCCGTAGTCCCCAAGAATAGTCTCGTGGGCCAGCGATAGTCCTCATAGGCGGGGGCATTTACGACTATCTGGGCCAGAATCGTCAGCATACCTCACCTCCCTCCGTATATGCTCACCAGTATCCTTATGTTATCCCAAGGATCAGCGTAGAAGGGTTTAGCCTGAAGGCACACCGTATCCTCGGCGCATAGGGCGCCGTAGATATCTCCGGGCGACAGCATGCTATCTCCATCCACGTCCTTCCAAGCCCTGATGTAGTACGTCCCTTCGGGTAGCCAGAAGGAATCAACGACGGCGTACCTCTCACCGGCCACATTCACAACGGACCTCCTGACCAAAATCGTAAATCCGGTATCGGCGTAGGCCTCCACGTACGTACCCTCCAAACTCACGGATATGGCCGTGTCGGCCGAATCCGCCGACACCCTCACCAGCTCAACGTCGTACTCGTAGGGAAAAGGTGAGGGGGGAGTGAAGCACCCGGCCAGCGAGAGGACCACGAAAATCATTGAACCGAATCGCAATCTGACCATAGGGGATATTTTACGGACGGAGCCTAAAGACCTATATCCTTCCTGTAGTGCATACCCTCAAAGTGTATGCGGGAGACGGCCTCGTAGGCCTTCTCTCGGGCCTTCTGCAGGCTATCGGCGACGCCCACCACCGATAGGACTCGGCCTCCGGCGGTTATGAGCCTTCCATTCTCCTCCCTTACGCCCGCCAGAAAGATGGCGTCGGCCACCCTCTCCGCCTCCTCCAATCCCTCTATGGGGAATCCCGTTATGGGCCTCTCCGGATAACCCTTTGAGGCTAAGACCACGCAGCAGGAGTACCCTTCGGGCTCCCGGATGATCTCCCCCTTCAACCTTCCTCCGGCGGCGGAGACTACCAGCTCTCCGAAGTCGTAATTCAGGAGTGGCATTATCGCCTGCGTCTCCGGATCCCCCAGACGTACGTTGTACTCTAAAACGAAGGGACCGTTCTCCGTGAGCATGAGTCCGAAGTATAGGATACCCTTGTACGGCAACCCCTCCCGGGCGAGCCCCTCAAACGTTCTCCTGACCACGTTCTCCTCTATGAGTCGGCGGGTCTCCTCATCCAAGGCCACGGGGGATATGGAGCCCATCCCTCCCGTGTTGGGGCCGGTATCCCCATCGTTGAGGCGCTTGTAGTCGCGAGCGTACGCGAACACCTTCCACCGGTGGCCGTCCGATATGGCGAAGACCGACACCTCCTCCCCCACGAGGAACCTCTCAATCACCACCCTCTTGGAGGCCTCACCGAATTTCCCCCTGTTTATGAACTGGTCCAGAGTGTTTATGGCCTCGCCCACGCTCCGGGCCACGACCACCCCCTTGCCGCCGGCCAGACCGTCGGCCTTTATGACTATGGGGAACTTCTGGGCCTTCACGTACTCAACGGCATCCTCAAACTCGTCCTCCGTGAAGACCTCAAAGTCGGCCGTGGGTACCCGGTATCTCTTGGCGAAGCTCTTGGCCCATATCTTGCTGGACTCCAACTTGGCCGCCGCCCTCTTGGGGGCCAGCACCGGTATCCCTCTCCTCTCCGCCTCGTCGGCTATGCCCAGAGCTATGGGGGTCTCACCCCCCGGGAATATCACGTCTATCCCCTCCCGGAGGGCGAAGTCTATGAGGGCGTCTATGTCGCTGTCTTTTATGGGCACGTTGGTGCCGTAGCGTCCCGTGAAGGGATTGCCGGGGGCGGTGTAGAGGGTGGGGTTGAGGGAGGATTGGGCAAGCTTCCACACTATGGCGCTCTCTCGGCCGCCCTTCCCCACCACGAGGATCCTCATGCCTCACCTCCCGAGGAGGACCTTGAAACCAAGCGAGAACCTGAAGCCGTTGAGATCCTCCTTAGCATACACCTCACCGTCCCCGGGAGGACTCGTGTCCAGATATATGTTGTTGTTGTTGGGGTTGAAGACCCAATACACGGTCTTCTCGTCCGTGTCCCCATCGGAGTTCTCGTACGTGGCCTTACCCTTGTAGCCGCTGAAGGCGAGGACCTCGTACCCCACCCGCAGAAACAGGCTCAAGCTTGAGGATAGGGCTATGTCGCCCCCGAGGAGCACACCCATGCCAGTTGAGGCGGAGGATAGGGAGGCATCCTCCGTGCTCCAAACGTTGCTCCCGAAGATGCTGTAGTGCAGGGAGTCATACACGTACAGGTTGGAGAACCCCATCAGGAGATTCGCCCCCGCGTAGAGGCGGAAGGACTCGCTGAGGGGGTAGGATATTCCCACGGGGACGGAGAATATAAAGTTGAGGAGGGTGTGGCGGTAGGAGAAGGATACTCCCGTCGTCAGGGGTACGTCCGTGGCACCCGACGAGGAGTAGAGCATCCGTCCATCAAAGCCCACATCAAAGATGTACGCACGATAGCCGAGCCCCAGACCGAACCCCAGCGCGGAGCGCTGGTACGGAAGGTCGTAATCGTTGCTCCTCTCCTTTTCAACCCAACGGTTGAAGTGTGTCAGCGATACGGTTCCGAACTGGAAGAAAGGAACAAAGTACAGCATAAGGCGATATTTTAAGGGAGGCTAACGGTGATCACCCTCTCCCCTTCGCCTTTAACACTTAGGTCTATCCGTACGGCCTCCACATCCTCCGGCAGATTCTCCGCCCACTCAACTATCACTATATCCCGTCCGATCATGTCCATAAAGCCCAAGCTGTAGAGGGCGTCCGGTGCCTCCAGCCGGTATAGGTCCACGTGGTGTATCCTCCCCGATGGGGTCGGATAGACCGAAACCATGGTGAAGGTGGGGCTGCGGACGTTCCCGTAGCCGGCGGCTCCGGCGAACCCCCTGACGAAGGTCGTCTTGCCACTCCCCATCTCACCGAAGAGTAGGAAGGTCCGGTACCTCCTCGCGTATCGGCAGAATACGAATTGACCCAAAACCTCCGTCTCCTCCGGACTCCGGGTTATGAAACGCCTCACGACGCCCATACGCTACAGGCTAACCTCACCCTTGACGAGCCACGTCCTACCCTTGCTGTCCATCAGGATCACGCCCGTGAAGAAGTCGTGGCCGAACCTCTTTAGCATTGAGTAAGCCAGCTTGAGGTCCTCCCCCTTGACCTCCCTCTTGCCGAGGAGCCTCTCGTACTCGCCCATGGGTGCGGCGCGGCGCTTGACGAACACCTCCTCCCAAGAGAGGACTATACGCTTGGGTACAACCTCCCGCCTGCACTCGGCCTGCGTGAGGGTGGAGAAGACGGAGCCGAGGAATGGGGATATGTTGGGGGGACCGTAGGTGATTACATGCTTCTCAAAGTCGCCCGCCCTATACACGAAGTGGTAGGTGGGCAGGTCCGTGCCTTGGAAGAACCTGTAGCTGTCCCTCAGAGCCTTCCACCTCTCGGGGTCCAGTATGGAGTCGGGAACTTCAACCTCACAGTAGTGGGTTATGCTTCCCTCGGTCTTCAGCACCACACCCTCGTTTCCCTCAACCTTCGCGATGGGGATGGTCGCCCCCCAGTGCTCCTCATATACGTAGAGGCTGACGGGCACCTTCGGAGAGAATCCCAAGAGCAGAAGCATCTATCCCTCCCACTTCACCTTCAGCTGCTTCGCAGCCTTCACCTCGTCAAGCCTGCGGACCGGGGTCTCGTGCGGGGCGGTTTTAACCAGATCCGGATTCTCGTACGCTTCCCGCTTTATCTTTATGAGGGTATCGGCGAAGGCCTCCAAGGTCTCCTTGGTCTCGGTCTCGGTGGGCTCTATCATCATGGCCTCCGGCACTATGAGGGGGAAATACACCGTGGGTGCGTGGAAGCCGTAATCAAGGAGGCGCTTGGCTATGTCGTAGGTGCGCACGCCCGTGTCCCGCTTTATGGGCATACCCGTGAGGACGAATTCGTGCATGTTCCTCGTCGGATAGGCCACCTTGTACTCTCCCTCAAGGAGATGGCGAAGGTAGTTCGCGTTCAGGACGGCGTCGGCGGCCGCCTGCCGCAACCCCTCCCCACCCATGGACAGGATGTACGCGTAGGCCCTTATCGCGACGAGGAAGTGGCCGTAGAAGGCATGGACCTTGCCTATGCTCAGAGGCCTGTCCCAGTTGAGATGGTACATCCCCCTCTCCTCATCGTACTCAACCGTGGGGACGGGGACGAAGGGCCATAGATGCTCTTTGACTAAAACGACGCCGGCGCCGGGGCCTCCCCCGCCGTGGGGAGTTGAGAAGGTCTTGTGCAGGTTCAGATGAACCACGTCTATACCCAGATCAGCGAGAGATACCCAACCCATCAGGGCGTTGTAATTCGCCCCATCCATGTACACCTGACCGCCAGCCTCATGGACGAGGTCCGTTATCCTGCGTATATCCCTCTCAAAGAGGCCCAAGGTGTTGGGGTTGGTTATCATGAGCCCCACCGTGCGATCCGACAGCTTGGACTTTAGGTCCTCAACGTCCAGCGTACCGTTGGAGTTTGACCTGACCTCTATGGCCTTGAAGCCCGCCATGGAGGCGGTGGCCGGATTCGTTCCGTGTGCGGAGTCCGGTATCAGGACCTCATCCCTCTCGGTCTCCCCCCTGTGTCGCAGGTAGGCCTTTATTATGAAGATGCCCGTAAGCTCCCCGCTGGCTCCGGCGACGGGTTGGAGTGTGGCCCCGCTGAAGCCGGTGAGCCGCTTGAGGTACTCCTGAAGGTCGTACATGAGACGGAGGGCACCCTGAACCAGATGCTCCGGCGCGTGGGGATGCAGGTGGGTGAATCCGGGCAGGCGGGAAACGTCCTCGTTGAACTTGGGGTTGTACTTCATCGTGCATGATCCCAGAGGGTAGAAGCCTATATCAACGCCCCAGTTCTTCTGGGAGAGCCTCACGTAGTGCCTCACGACCTCGTTCTCGGGCACCTCCGGAAGGTTCAGGGGAGCGGTCCTCGCGAGCTCCGGCGGAAGGTCGTACTCCTCCGGAAAGTCCGGCACGGGGAAGGTGGGCGCCCCCTCCCTATGTTTTTCAAATATCACCTTGAAATCCTTCACGAGCATGGAGTTCCATTCTAAGGACGCAACCTCCCCCGCGGGAGTGGAGCCGCTCGGGTCAATTTCCGCCATCTTCGGTGTTAAAATCTCCACCTATGCGTAAAGTTTTGACCGCAATATTCACGGTGGCCTTGATAACCTCGTGCGGGGGAGGCGGAACCCTCTCCGACGAGGCGGCCATAAAGAAGGTGAAGGCGAATCTGACGGAATCCCAGAAGGAGATCGTGCGCGGGGGGAAGGGTGTGGCGGTCGTGGTGGCCCAGTACGAGGGGAAGCGGGCCAAGGATCCCCAGTTCATGAGCAAGCTGATAAAGGCGGCGGCTACGGGCAACATAGCTTACGTACCCAACGTGGCACGTCCCGACACATCCGGATGGAGGGTTGAGCGCAAGGGTGATACCGTCTTCGTGATATACTACGCTCGGGCCATAAACGTACCCACCAAGAAGACCTACGAGGTATCCTGGAGGTGGCGCATAACCGGCGGAGGAAAGTGGGTCAAGTTTGACGGCAAGATACCCGAGGTGAAGGTCTTGGAGGGATCCGAGTAGTTGAGGGTCGCCTTTCCCCTCCTAAGTCTCGGTAAGTTCGGCGGTGTTAGGAAGATCCTTGAGATAGCGAACGGTCTGGTGGATTTCGGCTACGAGCCCACCATCATCTATCCGGAGGGTAGGGGGGACACTCCCTTTCACATCCGGCGGGAGGTCATAAGGAGGACGGTCCCCGGCCGGAACCGCCTTTCGGCCCTTCTCAGGTACGCCTCCATGCTCCGTGAGTACGACGTGGTCGTGGCCAACTTCTGGCCCACCGCGTACCTCTATCCCTTCTCCCGCAGGATGCTCTACTTCGTTCAGGACGTTGAGAGCCGCTTCTACTCCAACCCCATCTTGAAGGGGGCCGCCGCCCTAACCTACCGCCTACCTATAGAGAAGATAACCTACAACCCCGCCCTGGCGCGGGCGGTCGGGGCTCGCCACGTGATCCCCGCCGGTGTGGATAAGTCCGTATTCTATCCGGACCCCGACCCCCACATGAGGAGAGCGGAGAGGGTCCTCATGTACATGCCCCGCAGGGAGCGCCGTAAGGGGTTGGACATCTTCAGGGAGGCTATGGAAATCCTCTCTGGGTGCTGCGACTTGGAGATATGGTTGGTCGGAGGTCCTCCCGTGGGCGGTCTTCCCTTCCCCACGAGGAGGTTCATCCCGGAGAACGACGCCGCTCTGAGACGTCTTTACTCTTCGGCCGACCTTTTCGTCCTCACATCCCGGAGCGAGGGTCTGGGCTTCCCGGTCATGGAGGCCATAGCCTGCGGGACTCCGGTCGTGGCCACGGCTGTGGATGGGGCGGAGGTGTGGTCCTTCCCGGGCGTCAGAGTGGTAAATGTATCCCCCGAGCAGGTGGCGCGGGAGATAAGGCGGGTGCTGGAGGATCCCGAAAGTTTCCGCCGCCACGCGGCGGAAAGCAGGGCCCTCGTGCCGGACGTGAGGGAGATGGTAAAGGGTTTTAGCGAAGTTCTACACGCCCATCTTTCCGCTCTATAATATCCACCTTCATGCCCCGCTAGCTCAGCAGGCAGAGCAGCGGATTCTTAATCCGCGGGTCGGGGGTTCGAGTCCCTCGCGGGGCACTTATGACCATGTTGGCGCTTATAGGCTACCTCTCCAATACGGGGGCAAGTGGGTACTTTGACATTTTTGATTGGAGAGCATCTACCGAAAAGCTGGTGAGCGGTGGTTATCTTAACTACCTTGAGACCACCATATACGCCGAAAAAATATGGAGCAGTCCTTACGGCATTCAGGATTTCCTTTTGGGTTGGGGATCTATCAACACCGTTCCCATCCGCAACTTGGAAATATACGCCACCCTCAAGGGTATAAACTGGCTCAACAAGGGGCAGCTTGACGACACCACCCAGCCCGACCGCTGGTTCGGCGGTATGAGGGACTTTGAGCTCGGCGCCAAGTACCAGTTCCTCAACCGTAAGAACTGGGGCGTCTCCGGGCTCTTGAGCCTCCTCATACCCGTGGGTGAGACCCAGAAGGGACCCATACAGGTGGGCGACTACGTAGATTCCTTCAAGGTGCGTGAGGGTCTCTTCGGGGCTCGCATAGGCGTCGCCGGAGGGTACGACTTCGTCAGCGAGCAGTGGTCCACCAGACTTCTGGCTAACCTCGCCCTCGGATTCGGCTACAACGTTGATGCGAAGAAGGGTGGCCTCGCCGAGAATCCCCTCTACGTGGGCCTCGGAATATTCACCACGTATTACGATCTGGAGAGCGGCTTTGAGCTCAAGTATTACGGACCCATATCCTTTGATGCGGATTACCTCTTCGCCACCCCCATGGTGCGCTACAGGTTCTTCAACGGCGGTCTGGTCCTCAGCGTAGGGACCAATATATCCATGAACTACTACGTCAATAGGTACTACCTCTCTCCCGACGATCCCGAGAAGTGGGAGTGGAACTGGGAGCTCTTCGTGGGCGCCCACGTCTCCCCCGCCCGCATAGCGGAGAGGATCTACGGCCCCGTCACTCCCGGGGTCATGGGTCCCGGTGGTCCCGCCGTCGTCCAGGCCGTTGAGGAGCTGGGCCCCCGGACCCTGATGGTGATAGTCGTAGATTCCCTGTCCGGAGAGCCCATTGAGGGGGCGAAGGTGAAGATAGTGGGTAAGGTGAATGCCGAGGGTACGACGGATCAGAGCGGTACCTACCGCAACGACAGCCTTCCCGCCTCCAACTATCTGGTGACCATCTCCAAGGACGACGACAACTACCAGCCCCTTGACGTGGGCGTGAATCTCATGACCGACGCCGTCCTGAAGGTCAAGCTCCACAAGAAGCTCTCCCGCAAGCCCAAGCTGGTCACCATCGTGTATTTTGACACCGACAAGACCATAATCAAGCCCAAGTATCAGAAGGAGCTGAATAAGGTGGGCGAGATCCTGATGAAGGAGCCCTACGCCAAGGTGATCATCCGCGGGCACGCGGACCGCAGGGGCGGAGCCTTCTACAACGAGCTCCTCTCCAAGAAGAGGGCCTTGGCCGTGAAGGAGTACCTCATCAGACAGTTTGACCTGAGCGAGGATCGCTTTGAGGAGGTGGCCAACTATACCATCTTTGAGCCTACGGGCAAGGGTCTCGCCAAGGACAGAAGGGTTGAGGTCTATGTCCTCCTTCCGGAGGGGAGCGAGGGCAACGACGGAGAAGGAGAGGGACAGCAGAAGTGATATGCGTGGTGGCGAGCCGCTACAACTCCGTAATAACGGAGAGGCTCGTTGAAGGTGCTGAGAGAAAACTGAGGGAAGCCGGGGTCCCGTACGAGACGGTATGGGTCCCCGGCTCTTTTGAATTACCCCAAGCGGTGGCCATCCTCAACTCCTCCGGGAACTATGAGGGTTTCGTCGTGGTGGGGTGCATAATCCGCGGGGAGACCTCCCACTGGGAGCACCTCGCGGGGGCCGTCATCGGCTCCCTGCTCTCCTACGCCACGACCCATCGGGTACCCGTGGGTCTGGCCGTCCTCACGGTTGAAAGTCTTGAGCAGGGATTGAACCGTGCCGGAGGGAAGATGGGAAACAAGGGGGAGGAGGCCGCCGAATCGGTCCTCAACCTTCTGAAGATAAAAAATAGGGGGGCCTGAGGCCCCCCATCTCTTCCACCTCGTCCTTCCTCAAGCCTTCTTGTGGCAGAACCACCAGTCGTAGCACTCGTGCTCGCCCTTCTGGGCGGCCTCAAGCCTCCTCTTGGCCTCCTCAACGCTCTTGGCGGGAGGAACTATGAGCCTATCGCCGATTAGCTCGTTGTTGGGCCAGTTGGCGGGGACGGCCAGCTTCTTCTCGTCAAAGGTCTTGAGAGCCTTCAGGGCCCGTACGACCTCGGGGATGTTGCGGCCTATCTCCTGCGGATAGTATATTATGGCCCGGATGATGGCGTTGGGATCCACTATGAAGACGGCCCGCACGGTGGTGGTATCCTTGTTGGGGTGGATGAGGCCGAGCTCCTTGGAGACCTCCAGGGTGTGGTCGGCGATTATGGGGAACTCTATCCTCACCCCCAGCTTCTCCTCTATCCACTCCACCCACTTTATGTGGGAGAAGACTTGGTCCACGGAGAGACCTATGAGCTCGGCACCGAGCGCCCGGAACTCGTCGTAGTGCTTCTGGAAGGAGACGAACTCCGTCGTGCATACCGGCGTGAAGTCGGCCGGATGGCTGAAGAGGACGAACCACTTCCCGGCGAAGTGCTCGGGAAGCTTCAACTCTCCATGGGTCGTTTGAACCTTCAACTCCGGAAAGGCATCGCCTATAAGTCTCATGCTTTACCTCCTTTTCGCTTAGGAGGATATTCTAAGGGTGCGATGAAATCCTTACATGATCGCTAAGGATTCGCTCGCCGGGGGCGAAGTCGGGATTTTTTGAAAATCCTTAGCCACTCCCCCAAACGCTTGCAGAAAATTTAGCATACATAAGATGCGTCGCCGCTATCATCTAAGTTCCGACGCATGGATGTACAGCGAAGGTTCATACTGCACCTCGTCAGGAGCGTGAGGCGTGAGATCATACGGGTGATGGAGCTCCACGGTCTTCCCCCTCCGAGGCTCACGATAGAGAGCAACGGGACGGGTATCGCCCTCGTCATGGAGGGTAGGGGTCGGCTCGGGCGCACCTTGAGATGCTCCTTCCGCTCAAACACCTTCATGGTGCAGGTGGGCGATACGGTCGTGCTGTACGATACGTTGGAAACTACCGACGGCTCATCCCCCACGGACAAGGTGGTGAGGACGCTCTTTGACACGTTCATAGATTACGCCTTGATTTAGCACCTTTAAAATCCAAAGATTTGTTGAACGTGGTGGTCTTCATCCTCTCCCTGCTCCTCTCAATGCTCATGTCCTCCTTTGAGATGGCCTACGTGCGAAAGGCCCCTTTCTTCAACGCCGGGAAGTTTGACGACATCCTCCACGACCGTACCGGGGTTCTGGCCACCGTCCTCTTCTGGAATACCGTCGCCCTCGTCTTCGGCTCCATATCCCTGTACGATATACTCTCCTCCCTTCACGTCCCCGGCGTCATAGTTCTCTCCGGCGTCATAGCAGCCCTGACCTTCGCCGTATTCGGCGACTTCTTCCCGAAACTGCTGGCCATATCCCACCTTGACAGGGTCTTCCGCCTGGAGCTTTACCCCTTCCTCGTCTTCTACTTCCTCTCCCATCTGCTCCTCATAACTAAGCTGGCCAAGAGTATCCTACGATCCAAGTACAGCCGGGAGGAGGTGATAGACATGATCCTCGCGTACCTGAGCGGTAGGATAGGGGAGGTGGACCTCAAGTTCGCCGCCGAGGCCATGGGAGCCTTCTACTCGCCGGCCCACACCTACGCGGTTGAGGGGGGGGACGCATGCGCCGAGATGTCGGAGGATGCCTCCGTTATGGACGTTCTGCGTATCATGAGGGAGAGGAGATGCACCCGGGTTCGGGTGGGGGAAGGTGTCTTTGACCTTCACACCTTCCTCAAGATGCTGTCGCGAAGGGCACTCTCCGCCGTAGAATAGCGTAAGTTGTACGTCTGTAGCGTCTGCGGATATCGGAGCATAAAGTATCTGGGTAAGTGTCCGAACTGCGGAGAGTGGGGGACCATGCGGCCCGAGACCGAGGCGGATGGGAGGAGGACGAAGAGTAAGGGGGATCTGGCCGTTCGGCGACTCAAGGAGATATCCACGGAGGGATTTGAGAGGGTTCCCACCGGGATAGAGGGGTTGGATAGGGTTCTGGGGGGCGGTATGGTCAGCGGTAGCGTTATCCTGCTCGCCGGGAGTCCGGGGGTGGGAAAATCCACCCTCTTCCTTCAGGTGGCGGACGGATTCGTCAAGCGTGGCAAAAAGCCCCTCCTGCTGGCGGCGGAGGAGTCGGCGGCTCAGGTGGGTCAGAGGGCGCGAAGGATGGGCGTATCGCCCGAGATACTCATAACGGAGGGTGAGAGCATAGATGCCCTGCTCTCCGGCATACCCGAGGATACGGACCTGCTCCTCGTTGATTCCATACAGGCCGTATATACCGAGGACCTCAACTCTCCGGCCGGATCCGTCTCGCAGGTCAGATTCTGCGCCGACAGACTGTTCCGTCTGGCCAAGGAGAGGGGCATAACCGTGATGATGTCGGGCCACATCACCAAGGCCG
The DNA here is from genome assembly GCA_013153965.1 of Thermotogae bacterium. GTDB lineage: Bacteria > Hydrothermota > Hydrothermia > LBFQ01 > LBFQ01 > JAADCS01. The sequence continues at coordinate 20,235 of JAADDJ010000014.1, read as the reverse complement.
GCCACGTGGCCGGCCCCAAGACGCTGGAGCATATAGTAGATGTGGTCCTCTATCTGGAGGGGGAGAGGAGCTCGCCGCTGCGCGTGCTCCGGGCGAGCAAGAACCGCTTCGGTCCCGCGGATGAGGTGGCGTTCTTCCAGATGACCTCCGCCGGGATGCTCCCCATAGATGATCCCTCCCTCTTCTTCGCCTCCCCATCCAAGGAGGCGAGGGTGGGGGTGGCCTACGGTGTGGTGTCCAAGGGGAGCGTGAAGTTGGTCGTTGAGGTGCAGTCTCTCGTGCATTACTCCTACTATCCGGTCCCCGTGCGCTACAGCGTCGGATACGACCCCAAGAGATTGGCCATCGTCCTCGCCCTCATAGAGAAGCGGCTCAACCTGAAGTTGGGAAAGAGGGACGTGTATCTGAACGTAAGCGGAGGCCTGAGGATAGATGAGCCCTACGGCGATATGGCCGTGGCCGCCTCCCTCCTCTCCTCCCTGAAGAATGTCCCCGCGGACAACGCCGGCGTATTCATCGGTGAGGTGTCCCTATCGGGGGAGTTCCGAGCCCCCCCGGACCTCTCCCTAAGGGCCAACGAGGCGCGGAGGCTCGGATTCAAGCGCATATACGCCCCGACGTCGGAGAGGTACGAGGGGGTGGAGACGATTTCCGTCTTCAACCTGAGGGAGCTGGAGCGTCTCCTTTAGCACGGGGGCGTTCAACCTGCGTAGAATAGAACGGATGTACAACGCGGCAATATACGCCGGGACGTTTGATCCCTTCACTCTGGGGCATCTGGATATCGTGGAGCGGGCCTCCAAACTCTTCGGTCGGGTCCTCATAGCCGTCGCCGACCCCCGACACAAGACCCCCCTCCTTCCACAGGACGTGAGGGTCATGCTGGTTGAGGAGAGCGTGAGACACCTGCCCAACGTGGAGGTCAAGGGCTTCTGCAAGCTTCTGGTTGAGTTCGCCCGGGAGGAGGGGATACGGGTGGTGGTCCGGGGGATAAGGGCAGTCTCCGACTACGAGTACGAGATGAAGATGGCGTGGATGAACAAGAAGTTGTATCCCGAGCTGGAGACCGTATTCCTGCTATCGTCGGAGAAGTACGCGTACCTGTCCTCCTCCTTCGTGAAGGAGATATTCTCCCTCGGGGGAGACGTCTCCAACTTCGTGCCCGCACCCGTGGCCGCGCACCTTCAGAGGATGCGGCGGGGTGGCCTATAGGGTATTTCTCAAGCTGCTGTGCCATTTCGGGCCCCAGAGGTGGTGGCCGAGGCTCTGGAGAGCGGGGGCCCACAGGGACGAGATCATAGTCGGGGCCGTCCTCACGCAGGGGACCCGATGGAGGAACGTGGAGGGGGCTCTGAGGGAACTTGAGAGGGCGGGACTGACGTCCTTGGAGGCCATAGCCTCGGCCGACGAGGCCACGCTTCGGAGGGCTTTGGGACCGGTACCCTACAAATCCCGCAAGATTAGAACGTTGAGGGAGGCCAACGCTCTCCTCTCCGACGGCCACATTCCGACGAGGGAGGAGCTTTTGGGTATCTTCGGGGTGGGGGAGGAGACGGCGGACGTCATACTTCTCTACGGATACGGCATACCGGTCTTCGTGTTGGATGGATACACCCGACGATGGGCCGAGCGATTCTTCGGCACAAAGGTCTCCGACGACGAGCTTAGGAGGAGATTGCACGTTGAGGATGACCTATTCTACCTGAGGGAGATGCACGCCCTCTTGGATGAGCTGGGCAAAAGGTACTGCGGCCGGCGGCCGCGATGCGACGTATGCCCCCTCTCGGGGGAGTGCGCCCGTAGCCTACGCTCCGCCGAGTAGCCTATTGACGACCTCCTCCATCCGCATGCCCCTTGAGCCCTTGACCACCACCACGTCGTAATCGGAAGAGGATACGAAGCGGGCTATCTCCTCGTGGCTTGAGGCCACGTGGCCCGGAACTCCGCATCTCTTCGCCTCCTCCACTACGAACTTCGCCATATCGCCGTACCCCACAACGTACGAGATGCCGAACTCGCACATCTTCCCCCCGGCCCACCTGTGCCAGTACTCGGCCTCATCGCCGAGCTCCAGCATGTCTCCGAAGACGAAGAGGATTTTTCCGTCCGGATACAGGAGGGAGATGGACTTTAGGAGGGCCTGAACCGACAGGGGGTTGGAGTTGTACGCGTCGTTTATGAGGTCGTAGCCGTGCATGCGTATTATCTCCATGCGCATGGGTTGGCCCTTGAATCGGCGCAGAGCCTCCACGGCGTCCTTTAGGGGCACTCCGAGCAGGTCGCAGAGCGATAGGGTGGCCAGGGCATTCTCGGCGAACCCCACGTGTGGGTACGGTACGAAGACCTGATTGCCCTTGAATATGAATTCGGCCCCCTTAGGGCTCAAGCGCAGGTTCTCACCGCGGAAGTGGGGTCCCTCAACGAATCCGTACCGATAATGAAACCTCTCCGGGAAGTGGGGGGCGTCGTCGGGGATGAGGATGAATCCCCGGGCGTGGGGTATGGCCGAGTACTCCTCCATCACGGCCCCATAGGTGCTCCCCAGTCCCTCCAGATGCTCCGGACCGAGGCGGGTGTATAGGAGATGGTCGGGCCGCGTTATGGAGGCTAGAGCATCTATCTCCCCCTTCCGGTTGGTCCCGAGCTCAAGGACCCATACGTCCTCCTCTCCGGTGGTGTTCAGGACGGTGAGGGCCACCCCGATGAGGTTGTTGAAGCTCTTGATGGGGCCGGCCACGTTGAAAGTTCCCCGCAGGGTCTGCAGGAGCATCTCCTTGGTTGTCGTCTTCCCGACGGCCCCGAGGACGGCCACAACCTGACCCCCGAAGAGGTCCCTCGCGTGGGAGGTCAGCTTCCTCAGAGCCTCCTCCACACTCTCAACGACCACTCCCCTCGTCGTCCCCGGAACCACCCTCTCAATCAGGGCCGCCACCGCCCCCTTGGCCATGGCGTCGGCCACGAAGTCGTGTCCGTCGGCCCTCTCCCCCTTGAGGGCCACGAAGAGTTGGCCCGGCTTCACCTTCCGGCTATCAACGGATACGCCGATGAATTCTGCATCCCCTCCCATCAGGACCCCTCCGGTGATCCTCGCGACGTCCGAAAGTCTAAAACGCATCAGGTAGTCATTTTACGGATAACCCTCGTGTTGGCCGTAGAATCCCGCCTTGAGGACCTTCACGGCCTACATGACGGCCTCCCTATCGCTCTATCTCGTCTCCGCCGGTGTTGATATGCTCAAGGGGGAGCCCCCCATCAGCGATTGGAACATGGTCCCCTACGTGCTGAGCTATTCGTACGGTGTCTTCAGGAGGGCGCTGGTGGGAACTCTCCTTCACCTTCTGGGGGTGGAACCCACCCGCGGGGTCGTCCTTCTCATATACACCCTCGCCGTCATCCTCTTCTTTACCCTCTTCTATCTGTTCGCCGCGCGCGTGAAGGATAGGCCTCTGTTCGTGCCATTCCTCATCCTCTTCGTCCTCTCCCCCTTCACGGGTCTCCACCTTGGGGATGACCTGGGCAGGACCGACGTACTCTTGGCCTCGCTCCTCATGGCATCCCTACTTCTGCCCAAGTTGAGCTTCGGCTTCACGGCTGTGGCCATCCTCATACATGAAGGGTACCTGCTCTTAGGCCTCCCGGCCCTCATCACCGTTCTGCTGTTGCGAAGGAGGTACGGCCTGTTGGCCCTGAACGTCGCCGTCGGCGTCGGCGTGCTCGTCGCTCTGCGTCTCATATCGCCGGGGCCGGAGATTCTCCCCCTCCTTGAGAGGATTCTGGCCGAGAGGGGACTTTCGGCGGAGCAGGCTCTGATACCGCTCACGAGCTCCCCCCTTGAGAACACCCTCTACTTCTACGGAACCTTCCTGTCCTCCTCGGGGGATGCCCTGAAGACCTTCGCCTTCGGTTTCGTCGCGACCCTCGGTCTCATGGGAGCCTACGCGTATCTCTTCTGGACGAGTTCGCGAGCGCCCATCCTGTGCAGGCTCATCCCCCTCGCCCCCCTGCTGATGTTCCTCCTCGGCATAGACTACTTCCGCTGGGGATTCTTCGCCACCCTGTCCATGGCCGTGGCTTGGGTTGAGATGTACCGCATGGGGTGGGCCGGTCCCCCCGGTAGATGGTCCCGTCCCCTCTTCTATCTTCTGCTCGTCCTGCCCCTCTTGGAGATTCTGCGGGAGGTCCTTTAGACGAAATTGACGTAGGCCTCGGTGATGGTGTATATGGCGGGTGTGCGTCCCACGAATTCACCCTCCGCCTCAACGGGAAGCCCCGGGCTGTCTATGTAGAGGTTCTTCACCGTCAGCTCCACCACCTCGTCCATCTTCAGATGCTCTCCGGAATAGACCTTGGGGAAGTTGGCGAGGAATCGCAGTTTGCCCACATCCTTCAGGAGGATCACCTTCGCCTCTCTGGATACGGGGTCGGAGTTGGGGGATATGAGCATGCCGCCGCCGAAGTAGGGGGTGCGGGCGAACACTACCATTGTGATGTCCATGGAATAGACGTCGTCGTCCGCACGGAATCGTACCTTTCGGGACTTGAAGTTTTTTAGGGTCTCAAGGACGGCTATGGCGTATCCCATCCTCCCCAGCCGCCTCCAACGGTCAAACCTCAGGGCCACCTCCGCCCCGAAGCCGGCGTCGGATACGCCTATGAAGAATCTCCCCCCGTCCGCCGTATCCACCCGGCTCAAGAATACCCGGTGGGAGCCTCCGCTCTCCATCTTGCGGATGACCTCCTCCACCCGCCTCTTCGGATTCTTCTCTATCTTTAAGCTCCGGGCTATGTCGCATCCGCTCCCTCCGAAGGTGGGGGCCACGAGGGGGAATCGCACGTTATGGACCAGTCCATTCACGACCTCGTTGAGGGTCCCATCCCCGCCGAAGACGAATATCAGCTCGGCGTCGCTCTCGGCCGCCAACTCGGTGGCGTGGCCCCTGTACTCCGTGAATGTCTCCTCAAGGACGAATTTGCCCTTTAGGAGGGGCTTGAAGGCCTTGAATACCTTCTTTCCGGAGCGGGATACGGGATTGACTATAGCCTGAACTTTCATCCCTGAAGCTCTTTCGGTAGGGCGAATCGGATGTTCTCCCTCACTCCCTCCAACTCCTCAACCTCCGTGGCTCCCATCCCCCTGAGCCGCTCCACGACCCTGCTCACCAGAACCTCGGGGGTTGAGGCTCCCGACGTTATGCCCACCACCCTCGCTCCGGCGAGCATACTCTCATCTATGGCGTTCTCGTCCTCTACCAGGTAGGAGGGAACCCCGTACCTCTCGGCCACCTCCCGCAGCCTGTTGGAGTTGGAGCTCTCCTTGGAACCTATCACCAGTATCACGTCGCTCAACTGGGCGAGGCGCTTCACGGCATCCTGACGATTCTGGGTGGCGTAGCATATGTCGTTGGCCTTCGGGAGGACTATGTTGGGGAAACGACGCTTTAGGACCTCCACGATCTCCCTGGTGTCATCAACCGAGAGGGTGGTCTGGGTCGTGAGGGCCACCCGACTCGGGTCCGGCACCTGAACCCGCTCGGCATCTTCAACCGTCTCAACGAGTATAACCCTATCCGGCGCCTCCCCCATCGTACCCTCCACCTCCACGTGTCCCCTGTGGCCTATGAGGATGATGGTGTAGCCCTGCGAGGCGAATCGGCGCACCTCCCTATGGACCTTATGGACGAGGGGGCAGGTGGCGTCTATCATCCGTAGATTGCGGCGGCGAGCCTCCTCTATCACCGCCGGCGATACCCCGTGGGCCGAGAATATCACTATGGAGCCGGGGGGAATCTCCCTCACGTCCTCAACGAATATGACCCCCTTGGCGCGGAGGCTATCCACCACGTGGCGGTTATGCACTATGGCGTGCCTCACATAGACGGGGGGTCCGAACTTCTCCAAAACCCTCTCCACTATGGTTATCGCCCTATCCACACCGGCGCAGAACCCCCGCGGCTTAGCCAGAAGAACTTTGAAGGCCACGGGGTCTATTCTACGGTGGGGAGGACTTAGAATATCCTCTTGGAAGGTTGGACGAAGGATAGGATGTTCTGGCGGTTCTCCGCCTACGGTTTCCTCAAGAATCTGCGCCTGTTTGAGCCCTTCCTCCTCCTATTCTTCCGTGAGCAGGGTATGTCCTTCTTCCAGATAGGCGTACTGTACGCCGTCCGGGAGATCACGACCAATCTGCTGGACGTTCCGACGGGGATATTGGCGGATACGGTGGGGCGGCGGATAACCATGGTCCTGTCTATGGTCGTGTATATCGTCTCCTTCGCCGTATTCACGTTCATGACGGGCTTCTGGCCCTTCGCCGTCGCCATGTTCCTGTACGGTCTCGGCGACGCCCTGCGGAGCGGGACTCACAAGGCTCTCATAATGGCCCACCTGCGGAGGAGGGGATGGTCCCACCTGAAGGTGGAGTACTACGGAGGTACGAGGGCGTGGTCGCAGAGGGGCTCGGCCATCAACGTGCTTCTGGCGGCTGCTCTGGTCTTCTTCACGGAGACGTACAGGTGGATATTCGCCGTCAGCGCCATCCCCTACCTGATAAATCTCGTCAATTTAGCCACGTATCCGCGGGAGTTGGACGAGGTCGTCCGTGGGCGGCGGAGGGGTCTGTCCCTCCTGAGTTTCATCCGTGAGGGCAGGTACCTACGGGTACTCTTCAACTCCTCCCTCTTCATGGGTATGTTCAGGGGAACCAAGGATTACCTGCAACCCGTACTCAAGAGTCTCGCCCTCTCCCTCCCGATTCTGCTCTATATGAGCGGCGATAGGAGGACGGCCATCCTCATAGGAGCAGTCTATGCGCTCATATACCTTACGACCTCCTTCGCCTCCGAGAATGCCCATCGGATAAAGGGGATGTTCAAGGGTAGGGAGGCGGTGGCCATAAACTTCACGTACGCCCTCGGGAGCGGTTTCGTCATACTGGCGGGCCTCTTCCACCATGTGTCTTTGGTGTGGCTCTCCGTGGTTATGTTCGTGGGTCTGTACGTGGTCCAGAACGTGCGTCGTCCCATAACCCTCTCCTACATAGCAGGGACCGTCCCCGACGATGAGCTGGCCACGGCCTTGAGCGTTGAGAGCAGCGTCAGGACGCTCTACGCGGCCCTTCTGGCTCCTCTGCTGGGGCTCTTGGCCGATGCCCTCGGCGTTGGGTTGGGGCTGGCGACGGTCGGCGCCCTGACCCTCTCCCTCCTACTCTTCGTGAGGTTGAGGGATTAGAGTTCCGACTTTCCCCTCCTGTATAATACTATCTCATGGACGTGCAGAAGATTTTGGCCTACGTGAAGGAAAACAGGGACAACGTCATTTTGGGTGCCGCCATCCTTCTCCTCCTCATCGGGGGTGGGATATACTACCTCAACCAGAACAGGAAGAAGCAGCAGGATGTTCAGGTCCTCTACATCCGTGCGATGATGGGGGATCCCAACGCCCTCAATCTCCTGAAGACCCTCGTATCCTCCTCCCCCAAGACCTTCTGGGGCAGGATGGCAGCCCTTGACCTGATGCTGGCCGAGCTCTTCCAGGGTAAGGAGAAGTCCGCGGCCGGCTACGTGAAGTTCCTCAAGGATGCGAAGAATCCCATCCTCAAGGGGGCGTACTACTCCTACGGCGCATCCTTCAAGATGAGCGCCGGAAGCGTAGATGACGGCGTGAGGATGCTGAAGGACGGTGAGGGTACCACCGAGTACATAACGGTCAAGGATTACTTTAGGGTGAGGAGGGCTCAGGTCCTCCTCAACGAGGGCAGGTACGATGAGGCCTACGGCATCCTCAAGGATGTGGCCGAGAACTACGATTCGCCCTACAGGGAGGACGCCGAGGCGCTTTTGAGGAGGGCGAAACTTCTCAAGGGGGTGAAATAAGGTATGTTCATGGGAAGTCCCAGCTTCACGGATAAGGCGCGTCGCCTCCTAATGGTGGCGCGTCAGGAGGCCATGAACTTCAACCACGACTACATGAGCGCCGAGCATCTGCTCCTCGCCATCACCCGCATAAAGGAGTGTATGGCCTCCACCATCCTGACCAACTTCGGCGTTGACCTCAACGAGCTCCGGGAGGAGATTGAGAGGGGTTTGACCAAGGGTCCCAAGAGGAGGACCTTCCCGCAGGAGATACCCCTGTCGGCCACGGCCAAGAGGGTCCTGAACATAGCTGTGGAGGAGGCCCGCCGGATGAGGAGCAATCTGGTGGGTACCGAGCACATCCTCCTCGGCATAGTTGAGGAGCGGAACTCCTATCCGTCGCAGGTTCTCAGGAATCGCTTCGGCATAACGTCCGAGTGGGTCCGTCAGGAGATAGTGCGTCTGCGGGAGATGGGTCGCCACGACGACAACATATCCCCCTACTCGGGCTTTGAATTCCCCCACCGCTTCACCTTGGACGACACGTCCGGAGCCTCCCGCCGGCGGCTATCCCGGCGCCACCAGCGGAGTACCACCCGCACGCTGGACCAGTTCTCCGTGGACCTCACCAAGTTGGCCCGCGAGGGCAAGCTTGACCCGGTGGTCGGAAGGGAGAGGGAGATAGAGAGGGTGATACACATCCTATCGCGCCGCAAGAAGAACAACCCCGTCCTCTTGGGAGAGCCCGGAGTGGGTAAGACGGCCATAGTTGAGGGTTTGGCCCAGAGGATAGTCAGGGGGGAGGTTCCCGAGAGTTTGAAGAACAAGCGCATCGTGGCCCTTGATCTCGCCGGAGTGGTCGCCGGTACGAAGTACAGGGGGCAGTTTGAGGAGCGGATAAAGGCCATAATCAACGAGGTGACCAACGCCCCCGACGTGATACTCTTTATAGACGAGCTGCACACCCTCGTGGGTGCCGGAGCGGCGGAGGGCGCTTTGGATGCGGCCAACATCCTCAAGCCGGCTCTGGCGAGGGGGCAGATACAGATAATCGGGGCCACCACCGTTGATGAGTACAAGAAGTACATAGAGCATGACGGGGCCTTGGAGCGCCGCTTCCAGCCCGTGTATGTGGAGCCGCCCACGGTGGATGAGGCCATAGAGATACTCCGACACCTGCGTCCCCGCTACGAGGATTTCCACCGGGTGAAATACACGGACGAGGCCATAGAGGCGGCCGTGAAGCTGTCGGACAAGTACATTACGGACCGCAACCTTCCCGATAAGGCGATAGATCTCATGGATGAGGCCGGGGCGGCCGTGAAGCTGCGCGAGCACAACAGCGAGGTCCAATCCAAGATCAACATTCTCCGGGGCGAGCTGGAGAAGATACGCAAGCTGAAGGAGATATCCACGACGAGGCAGAGGACGACCATAGAGCATCTGGAGCAGCGTGAGAGACTGCTGAAGGAGCAGCTAAGGGAGCTGGAGCTCGGCAACAGACCCACCGTCACGGATGAGGATGTGGCCCGTGTCGTCGCCCGCTGGACGGGGATCCCCGTATCCCAGATAACGTACGACGAGTCCCGCCGTCTGCTGCATCTGGAGGAGGAGCTTCGCAAGAGGGTGGTGGGTCAGGACGAAGCCATATCGGCTCTGGCCAAGGCCATAAGGAGAGCGAGGTCCGGCATAAAGGACACCCGCAGACCCATAGGCTCCTTCCTCTTCTTGGGTCCCACCGGCGTGGGTAAGACCGAGTTGGCCAAGGCTCTGGCCGAGTTCATGTTCGGGAGCGAGAAGGCCCTGGTGCGCATAGATATGTCCGAGTACATGGAAAGGCACAGCGTGTCCCGCCTGATAGGTGCCCCTCCGGGATACGTGGGATACGAGGAGGGGGGCCAGCTGACGGAGGCCGTCAAGCGTCGCCCGTACTCCGTCGTCCTTTTGGACGAGATAGAGAAGGCCCATCCAGAGGTTCTGAACGTCCTGCTGCAGGTTTTGGAGGACGGCATACTGACCGATGGCCTCGGCAGGAGGGTCTCCTTCCGCAACACCATCATAATAATGACCAGCAACATAGGCGTGAAGCGGATAAGGGAGGCCCGGAGGATGGGATTTGACGTGGATACGTCCCAGAGGGAGTACGACTTCTCCACGATGAGGGACCTGCTCATGGCCGAGATAAAGCGCACCCTGCCACCCGAGTTCATAAACCGTCTTGACGAGATCATCATCTTCCGACCTCTGGAGAGGGAGGACCTGCTGAAGATAGTGGAGATAATGCTACGGGACCTCCGGGAGCGTCTCGGCGAGAAGCACATCACCTTGGAGCTCACACCCCGCTTCAAGGAGTTCCTCGTTGATGAGGGGTACAATCCCGAGTACGGGGCCAGACCCCTGCGGCGGGTGATACGCAAGTACATAGAGGAGCCCCTCTCCGAGCTCCTGATAGCCGGGGAGATAAAGGAGGGGGACGAGGTGGTGGCGGACATTGACCCGCACAAGAGGGAGCCCGTATTCAAGCCCAAGCGGGAGCTTGCCGCACTCTAATTGAAGGGACCGGAGGACCTCATAAAGCGCCACCTTTACGGGTTAGGGTTTGATATCGTCGGTATAGCCTCCCTCTTGGACTTTCCTTCGCCCGACGTCCGGGAGAGGGTGCTCAGGTGGGTGGAGGAGGGTAGGGCGGCGGGGATGGACTGGTTCGCCGAGAGCTTGGAACTCCGCTTTGATCCCGACAAACTCCTACCCGGAGCGGCTTCGGCCATCGTTGTGGCCCTCGGATACGGCAGGAGGCGGGTGAATCCCTCCCTGCCCATAAGCCGCTATGCGACCCGCCGGGACTACCATCGGGTATTTCGGGGGCTGCTTCGCAAATTCGTGCGCTGGGCCGAGAGGAATCTGGGAGGCAGGTACCGCATCTTCTCCGACTCGGCTCCCATTCTGGAGAGGGAGTTGGCGGTGCGGGCTGGTCTCGGATGGATAGGGAAGAGCTCCCTCCTCATCACGCCCGAATTCGGCCCCAACGTCCTACTCGGTGGAGTCCTCACGGACCTCCTCCTGATCCCCGACTCGCCCTTCCCTTACGACAGATGCGGCACCTGCGACAGGTGCGTGCGGGCCTGCCCCACGGGGGCCATCCTGCCGAACAGGAGCGTGGATGCGAACCGTTGTATATCCTACTGGACGGTGGAGTACCGGGGCGAGGAGTTCCCTCCGGGCGTGGATACCCACGGGTGGATCTTCGGATGCGACGTATGCACGGACGTGTGCCCTTGGACGGGCCGCTCCCCCTCTCTGGCCAACCCCCACCTTCGGGCCAAGGAGGAGCGCTTTAGGGACATATCACCGCGGGATTTCCTGCGGATGGACGAGGAGGAATTTAGGAGGAGGTTCGCCGGAACTCCGGTAATGCGGGCGGGGCTTGCGGGTATGCGACGCAACGTGAAGGCCGCCCTCAAGGACCCGCCGTAGAATCGGCGGGGTGATGAGGCCGAGACTCCTCTTCCTGACCGACAGCTACCCCCACGATGAGAAACCCTACATAACCCCGTTCTTTCACGACCACGCGAAGGCCGTCCAGTCCTTCGCCGACGTTAAGGTCCTGACTCTCATAAGGGGCGACAGGTTCGGTTTCCGCCGGTACGTCTGGGACGGGGTGGAGGTTGAGGCCTTCCTGATGCCCTACAGACCGAAGATGGGCCTCGTATTCCTACCGTTGGCTCTGATTCTCCATGCCCTCCTCCTCCTCCGGGGTCTCATCGGCTTCCGTCCGGATGCGGTGGTCGTGCATATGGCCCTACCTTCGGGCCTCGCAGCCTCCGCACTCCTTCCCAAAAGATTCGCCGTCGTTGAGCACTCGTCCCTCTTCGCCAGGGGGGCCAACGCCCTCCTCTCCAAGATAGTCTATAGGCTCGCCCGTAGAGTTTTCACCGTCAGCACCTTTCTGGCACGGGAGCTGCGCGAGAGTCTCGGCGTGGAGGCCGACGGCGTGATTCCCAATCCCATTCGTCCCTGCCATCTGCCCTCTCCCACCGGCGATTCCTCAACCGTCCTTTGGATCGGCAGGATAACCCCCGTGAAGGATCCCATCCTCCTGAAGGAGGCGGCCCGTCTTCTGCCGGACCTCCGCTTCATCTTCGTGGGGGAGGCCTCGGATCCCAAATACACGCGGGAGTTCCTGCGCGACCTTCCCCCGAACTGCGAGTATCTCGGTCCTCTTCCGAGGGAGGATGTGTTGCAACTGATGGGGCGCGGCGACGTTCTGGTCAGTACCAGCACCTACGAGACCTTCGGCGTGGTCATGGCGGAGGCTTTGGCCTGCGGTAGGCCCGTCGTATGGACGGATTCGGGAGGCCCACGGGATTTCCTGAATGAGGGCAACTCGGTTTCGGTGAGGGAGAGGACGCCCCAAGCCTTGGCCGAAGCCATATCCGAGGCGCTCTCCAAACTCCGCTCCGGATACTTCAATCCGGAGGAGATAAGGAGGGGAATACTCTCCTACGCCTCACCGGAGAGGGTGGCCGCCCTCTACAGGGAGTTCCTCTTTGGCGAATAACCCCGAGGGTGCCTTTCGGGATTAGAATGCCCTCCATGGTCAAATCGGACAGATGGATAGAGAGGATGGCCAAGGAGTACGGTATGATAGAGCCCTTCGTCCCGGAGCTGGTGCGGGAGGGGAAGGTCTCCTTCGGCCTATCCTCCTACGGATACGACATACGGGTGGCCGACGAGTTCTACATATTCACCAACGTGCATACGGTGGTGGTTGACCCCAAGAATTTTGATGACAGGTCCTTCGTGCATCATCGTGGGGACCACTGCATCATCCCCCCCAACTCCTTCTGTCTGGCCAGGTCCGTTGAGTACTTCCGAATCCCCCGCAACGTCTTGGGCATATGCATCGGCAAGAGCACGTACGCCCGATGCGGCATAATCGTGAATGTCACTCCCCTTGAGCCCGAGTGGGAGGGCTACCTGACCATAGAGATAAGCAACACGACACCGCTCCCGGCCAAGATATACGCCAACGAGGGTATAGCCCAGCTGATATTCTTGGAGGCCGACGAGATAACCCGCACGTCGTACGCGGACCGCAGGGGCAAGTATCAGGGTCAGAAGGGTATAAGCCTGCCGAGGGTTGAGAGATGAAACGCTGGGTAGAGCATGACGGGAAACTCCACGAGATAGACCTTCGCAAGCGGGAGTTGAAGGTCCATGACCTCTGCAACGGCGTGAAGATAACCCTCCTTGACGGTCGTCCCATCCTCTTTCGCACGTCCAACGCGGACGGCCGCATCCTCGTTGAGACGCCGGAGGCCCACGCCACCGTGAAGGTCTATAAGGCGCCCCCATCTCTGACGAGGGCTTCGGAGTCCAAGAGCGTCCAACAGATAAAGTCCCCCATGCCCGCTCTGGTCGTCTCCGTTGAGAAGAAGGTGGGCGATAGGGTGAAGAAGGGGGATACGGTGGTGGTGATAGAGGCGATGAAGATGCGCACCCAGCTGAAGGCCCACATAGACGGCGTCGTCACCCACGTCTATGTGCAGCCCGGGGTCAGCGTGAGCAAGGGGCAGCTCCTCGCCGTCGTGGAGGCCGAGCCCAATTTGTAAGATAACATCCTTCGGCCTTAGAATACGGGTGCTATGTTGATGGTCTTCTTAAGCTGGACGTGGATAACGCCCAAGTGGCTGCACACCTACATAACCGAGAAGAAGGGGAACGCCATCATCATAGATGTGCGCACTCCCCGGGAGCATGAGATGGGGCATATACCCGGCACCGACCTCCTCATACCCCACACCGAGATAGCCAAGCGCATCTCCGAGATAAAGGCCGACCCCGAGAAGGATACGGTCATAGTCTATTGCCGCTCCGGGCGCAGGAGCACCTACGCCGCCCGCATACTGGAGGCCAAGGGCTTCAAGCACGTCCTGAACCTCAGAGGTGGCATAAAGGCTTGGAGGGCCCGCGGCTACGAGCTGGTCAAGCCGGAGAGGAAGAGGGAGCGGACCCGGAACCTTGAGCGCGATAGGAACCGCATAAGGAACCGTCAGGGGGATAACACCAAATGAGGTGCAACGTCGGTAAGACCGATAGGATCATCCGCGCCATACTGGGGGTGCTGCTGCTGGGGCTGGCCTTCGGCCTCAAGGTCGGAGGAGCCGCCCAGACGGTTCTGGTGGTGCTGGGGATAGTCCTCCTACTCACGGCCGCTCTGGGCTTCTGCCTGCTGTACCTACCTTTCGGGATAAACACCTGCAGGAGGGAGTGAGACGTCTCTCCTCTGGGCGCTTCTGACCCCATCCCCGGACAAGCTTCAACATCTGGGGATGGGGTTTTTCGTATATACGGCGGGGTACGCCACCACCGGAAAACCCGAAATCTCGTTGGGAGTTGTCGTCGTCGTGGGAGGTGGTAAGGAGGCGTACGATAGATTCACGGGGAAGGGTCATCCGGAGTTGGCGGACTTCGTATGGACGCTGGTGGGCGGGGGCGTGGGATACGTCCTGAGCGCGGCCGTAGAATAGGCCGAGGTGTCCTCCAAGATCACCCTGGAGACCGACGTAAAGTATCTGAAGGGGGTAGGGCCCAAGAGGGCCAAGCTGCTGAATAAGCTCGGCGTTAGGACGGTTGAGGATCTCCTGTATTTACTGCCCCGCAGGTACGTTGATAGGAGCGTGGTTCGGCGGATAGCCATGCTGCAGAGGGGTCAGGAGGCTGTGGTGAGAGGGCGGATACTGGAGAAGTTTCGGAGCATGGCTTCCGGCAGGAGGGAGGCCATAATCCGCATAAGCGACGGTACGGGCACGTTGGATCTGGTCTGGAGGAATATGGACTTCATTTTGGGGAGGTTCAAGGTGGGGCAGGTGGTGTATGCGGCGGGACGGGTCTATATCTACGGGGGAACCCGCCGCATGTACTTTCCGGAGGTTGAGGAGGAGGGAAAGGACATAACGGGTATCCTGCCCATATATCCCCAGACGGAGGGTCTATCCTCAAAGGTCCTGCGCCAGATAATCCGGGGTGTCCTTCGGGAGGTGGATATACCGGAGACTCTCCCCCGCTACATCCTGCGCGCGAGGGGGCTGCCGGGGAGGAAGGAGGCGCTCCGGTACCTCCATACGCCCAAGAGCAAGGAGGAGATACATCTCGGCAGGGGCAGGATCGCCTACGAGGAGCTCCTGAAGTTCTACCTGCGGCTCAACATGGGCTCCAAGCTGGGGAGGAGGAGGGCCATCCCCCTGCGGAGAACCGGCGAGTTGACCGATAGATTCGTTGAGAGTCTCCCCTTCACCCTGACGCGGGACCAAAGGCGGGCCATGGCGGAGATAGAGGAGGATATGGCGAAGGAGGAGGCGATGCACCGCCTCCTGCAGGGGGATGTGGGGTCGGGTAAGACGGTAGTCCTCCTCTACGCCTCGCTTATAGCGATAGAGAGCGGATATCAGGCCGCCCTCATGGCCCCCACCGAGATATTGGCCGAGCAGCTCTTCATGGTGGCCGAGAATTACCTGCGTCCCTTGGGGGTCAACGTGGTTCTCCTTACCAGCTCCCTCGGCAGCCGAACCAAGCGGAATATCCGCGGCGAGATAGCCACGGGTCGGGCCCAGCTCGTCATAGGCACCCACGCCCTGATCACCGAGGACACTACCTTCAAGAATCTGGCTCTGGCCATCGTAGATGAGCAGCACCGCTTCGGCGTGGCCCAGAGGGCCCGGCTTCTGGAGAAGGGGCGGGGAGATACCTATCCGCACTTTCTGGTATCAACCGCCACGCCCATCCCCCGGACGCTGGCTTTAACTTTGTACGGGGATCTGGAGGTCTCGCGCATAAGGGAGAGACCCTTCAAGGGCGAGGTCATAAACCGCATCGTCTGGAAGGAGCATAGGGCGCAGGTCTATCGCTTCCTCTTCGGGAAGATCTTGGAGACGGGGAAGCAGGCCTACGTCATCGCTCCCCTCATAGAGGAGTCGGAGAAGTTGGAGGATGTGGTATCCGTTCAGAGGCTGTACGAGGAGTTGCGGGCCGTGGCCCCTCCCCAGATAAGGCTCGGTCTGGTGCATGGGCGTATGCCCTACGAGGAGAGGAAGGAGGAGATGGAGAGATTTCGCGCGGGGGAGATTGACATTCTGGTGGCGACTACGGTCATAGAGGTGGGTGTAGATGTTCCCAACGCCAAGTACATGGTGGTTGAGGATGCCAACCGGTTCGGGATAGCCCAGCTCCACCAGCTGCGCGGCCGGATCATGCGGAGTGAGGATACGGCCTTCTTCATCATGATAGCGCCTCGGAAGATGAGCTACGAGGCGAGCATGCGTCTGCGGGCCGTCGCGAACATCACCGACGGCTTCACCTTGGCCGAGGAGGACCTGAAGATAAGGGGGCCGGGGGAGCTCTTGGGAACCCGCCAGCACGGGGAGCTCTCCTTCAGGGGGATAAGTCTGGCCGACATAAGCTCGGATAACCGTCTGCTGAGGATAGCCGAGATCTGCCGGCAGGATGCCCGGCACATCCTTCAGAAGGACCCCCACCTACGCAAGCCCGAGAACAGGCTCCTGCGCACGCTGATTGAGAGGACTTTCGCCTCGCAGGATATTGTAGATGTGGGATGACCACCCGGCCACTTTTCCCCTTTATAATATACGCCTCAAGGGGCCGTAGCTCAATAGGCAGAGCAGCGGACTCATAATCCGTGGGTTGCAGGTTCGAGTCCTGCCGGCCCCACTTTTTTTATTCGTACCCGGTTAAAATGGGGGGATGTTCCCCTTCATCCCCGACACGGCCGAGGTCCTGATATTCCAAAGCCACGTCTATCAGAGTGTGGATATAAACTCCTGCCGCCGTGAGGACCTTGAGGCCCTGCCCTTCCTCACCCCCGAGCAGATAGATGTCATCCTGCGGAATCGTCCCTACAGGGATTGGAGGGACTTCGTGAGGCGCTCCGGTCTCCCCTTGCCGCTCCTCTACGCCCTGCGCAACCTCATAACCTTCGGCGACGGCTCCCGATACTACCGGCTATTCGCCAAGTACGGAACCTATCCCTCCTTGAGCGTCAAGGGAAGGAGCGGGGATTACTACGCGTACCTGTACGCCTCTGCGAAGAGGAAGGCGGCCACGGTGGGGTACGAGGGTTTCCTTAAGGTGGCTGCCGGTAATCTGGTGATGGCATCTCCGCTGGGTTTCGCGGGGTACGGGGGGTTCTACACGGGGGGATGGGGGCCGAGGTACAACGTCTATGCCCCTCCGTCGCTCCTCGTGGGTGTGGGGAGTTGGATGCTAAAGCTGGATACGGTGGGTGTGATCGGGGGGGTCGTGGGTGCCAAGGGGGGCCTCCTTGTCTCCCGAACCCACTCCGGGGTCGCCGGCGGTGTGGGATACGTGAGGGTCGGTCCCCTGTCCCTTGAGTCGGCGTTGGGGAGGGGGGGATACGGTTTCGGGGTGGCCGCCAGCCGCGGCGGGATAGGTTTCCGTCTCCGGTACGTCCGTGGGGAGGGATTCTGGCCGGAGGGGACATTCTCCCGGGATTACGCCCTGTGGTTCTCGGTTCCCTTCGCCGGATACCTGTTCCGCTCCTACGTCTCATCCCAGAAGAGGCGTCTATCGCTGGTCCTTCGGGGTAGGGGGTACGTTCTGAAGGCGGAGTATTACGAGGTACCGAGGATCACCCTGCGGATCGGAGGGTTGGAGGGGGGAGTGTGTTGGGGATGTCTCTGGGGCGGGTACAGGGGGAGGTTCGGATGGATCAGGATGTACTCCTTCAACGCCGATGGGATACACTTCTACGAGTACTTCGTCTCCTCCCGAACTTTCTCCTCCCGCAAGGGGTTCCGGCTGTCCGGTGGTGTGGCGTACGGGGACGTGTTGGGGTTGGAGGGTTTCGCAGAGAGCGGCTCCTACGGTTGGACGATGTGGTTCCTCTTGCGCTTGCGTTGAGATGCGGAATCTCACCAGTATAATACACGCTTATGGCAAAGGAAAAGATACGGGTTGCTATAATAGGTGTTGGCAACTGCGCTTCCGCGTTGGTTCAGGGGGTGCATTTTTATCGGAACGCGAAGCCGGGGGATTTCATACCCGGTATCATGCACGTTGATTTCGGAGGCTACCACATAAGCGATATAGAGTTTGTGGCCGGTGTTGATATAGATGCCCGAAAGGTCGGCAAGGACCTCTCCGAGGCCATCTTCGCCCCGCCCAACAACACCTACAAATTCACCGACGTTCCCAAGCTCAACGCCAAGGTCTATCGTGGTATGACCCACGACGGCATCGGTAAGTACCTCAAGGACGTTATCGTCAAGGCCCCCGGTCCTACGGACGACATAGCCAAGATCTTCAAGGACCTCGGCGTGGATGTGGTGGTCAATTTCCTACCCGTGGGTAGCGAGGAGGCCACCAAGTGGTACGTTGAGCAGGTTCTGCAGGCGGGAGCCGCCTTCGTAAATGGTATCCCCGTCTTCATAGCCACTTCCGACTACTGGGGTAAGCGCTTTAAGGATGCCGGTCTGCCGGTTATAGGGGACGACATCAAGTCGCAGGTTGGAGCCACCATCCTTCACAGGACCTTGGTCCAGCTCTTTATAGATAGGGGCGTGAAGCTGGAGCGCACCTATCAGATAAACTTCGGCGGGAATACCGACTTCCTGAACATGCTGGAGAGGGAGCGTCTCCACTCCAAGAAGATCTCCAAGACCAACGCCGTCAGGTCGCTCCTACCCTACGACATCGGCGACGATAACATTCACGTTGGCCCCTCCGACTACATCCCTTGGCTCAAGGACAGGAAGTGGGCCTACATCCGCATGGAGGGTACCACCTTCGGGAACGTTCCTCTCAACATTGAGCTGAAGCTGGAGGTGTGGGACAGTCCCAACTCCGCCGGCGTCATGATAGACGCCATCCGGGCTGCGAAGTTGGCCAAGGATAACGGCCTCTCCGGCCCCATAGTTGAGCCTTCGGCTTACTTCATGAAGACGCCTCCCGTTCAGATACCCGACTGGGAGGCCCGCAACCGCCTTGAGGAGTGGATTCAGAAGTATTCGGTGAAGGACAAGGGCAAGAAGGCTAAAAAGTAAGGCCCGACGTCAGGCTGCAGTTTCCCCCCGCCAAAAGGCGGGGGTTTTTGATTTCGTTCAATCTTTTGCAACCGTTGGCCAACATTCCCCCAACCGACCGTATAATTGAAACTCATGTTAGGGATAATTCTAATCAGCAGCAGCACCTTTGAGCCGCTCAAGGGTGTTGATAACGTTAAGAAGGTTGAGAGGCCCGCGGACGTCCGTCTGCTTCTGGGCGGGCCTGATGGGTACGGTTATACCTACCTCTCCACGCAGGATGGGGACTCGGTGCCCTTCAACTTCATAGATATCTCCACCACGGGAACGGCCATGGGCGCGGGCGATGACTGGTGCTCCGGCTCCAGCGTCAATACGCTCTACTATCTCGGCTTCTCCTTCAACTTCTACGGTGAGACCTACGACTCGGTCTCCATATGCTCCAACGGTGCCATCGTGTTTGACACCCCTTACGTGTATTTCGGTCTTAGCAACGCGGCCCTTCCCACTACCCTTTACAGCGGACCTCGGGCCTTCGTCGCCGCGATGTGGGATGACCTGAACCCCTCCGATGCTGCCGCCGATGACATATACTTCCAGAGCTTTACCAGCTGTCCCGACGGTTATCCCGGCGCCTGCGCCGTGATACAGTATCACAACGTTCCCCGTTATGGTGGCAGCGTTCTCATGAACTTTGAGATAGTCCTCTACGACAGCGGGCACGTGAAGCTCATGTACAACTCTGCCCTGGAGTACAACGACGCCACCATAGGTATTCAGGGCAAGGGGGCCGATACGGTCAATAACTACTTCTTGGAGTACGTCTATGCCGGCAATCCCTCCACCCACATTCCCGACAGCGGTACGGCCATCCTGTTCCTGTATCCCGTCAGCACGGAGATCGCCGAGGCTCCCGCCGAGATGGGTGGTCTCAAGGTCGTTGGGCGTACGGTCATCGCCGATGAGGGTAGCATATACGATGCCACCGGTCGCTTCGTGGCTCGCTTCAAGGAGCGCTACTACCTGCCTTCCTCCGGCATATTCTTCATCGTGACCGATAAGGGTACCTACAGGGTCATAGTGAGATAACCGCTCGCACGCAAAAGATAGGGGGGCGTAAAGCCCCCCTTTTTTCGTTTTTGGCCCCAATGTTATACCGGCAAGCTTCTGTATAATATCGGTTAGATATGGCAGGAAAGACGATAAAACTCTATCCTTCTTCGTGGCTCTACAATGCGGGGGTTATAGGCTTTCTGAGGGTGATGGAGGAATGTGGGGAGGATGTGAAGGGGTGGCTTAAGGATGATGGGACGGTGGAGGTGCCGGAG
>JAADDJ010000045.1 GCA_013153965.1 Thermotogae bacterium | reverse complement strand
GGTATGGCAGTTTTCAAGAGACTGACGGATATCCTTAGGGCGAACATCAACGCCCTTCTGGAGAAGGCGGAGGATCCCGAGAAGATGCTACGGCTTATAATAGCCGATATGGAGGAGGCTCTACGAAAGGCTACCATCTCCACGGCGCAGGCGATGGCGAACGCGGAGAGGTTGAAAGCTCGCTACGAGCGGGCCATCGCGCTGGTGGAGGAGTGGAAGCGCAGGGCGGAGGAGGCTTTGAAGGCGGGCGACGAGGAGCTGGCGATGAGGGCTCTGGAGAAGAAGCTGGAGTATGAAAGTCGGGCCGCCCAGTACCTTCGGGCCTACAAGGAGGCGGAGGCGGTGTCCGAGAAACTCCGCAATCAACTGGACGAGTTGAAGGCCAAACTGGAGGAGGCGAGAACCCGCTATACCACTTTGATAGCCCGCAAGAAGGCGGCCGAGGTGCAGAAGACCTTCGCCGAATACACGGGAGGCTTCGGGGATGAGGTATTCGGGAAGTTTGAGAGGATGGAGGAGAGGATACTGCGCGAGGAGCGGGAGGCCGAGGCCCTTTTGGAGCTCTCCAAGGACGACGTTGAGGATGAGTACGAGAGGTTGGAACGGGAGAGGAAACTTCGCGAGGAGCTTGAGGCTCTGAAGTCTCGGATGAAGGAGGAGGGTTAATATGCGTGTGAGAATAGAGCCCGGCATGAACGAAAGGCTGATGGAGGAGGTGCGAGGGAAGGTTCGGAGGTACCTGCACGAAATAGCGGAGGAGTTCTGGGAGGTTGATGGGATATTTATGCTCCGGTATGGTAGTGCAAGCATCGGCGTGGAGGTGCTCCCGTGGCATAAGGAGGATGTCCTCGTTAGGGTCTTCTCCTACCTCGCCGAGGATGTGAATGTTGATGAGGATCTGGCCCGTATCCTGCTGGATCTGAACGCCCGTTTTCCCTTGGGAGCCTTCGCCCTCGGAATAAACGGCTCCGTACTCTTCCGCTACTCCTTGGCCGGGGCCAATCTGGACCTGAACGAGCTGGCGGCGGCCGTATATACCGTCGCCGTCGTTGCCGACGCTTACGACGATTTCGTGAGGACCTACAGGGAAGTGGGAAGTTTGAGCGTGGATTAGGGCCATGATGTGGATCCTCATCATCCTTATCGTGATCATCGTCGCGGGGGTGCTGTACTTGATATCCCTATATAACGGTCTCGTGAGAAAGCACCAGATGGTGAAGGAAGCTTGGAGCGGCGTTGAGGTTCAGCTAAAGCGTAGGGCGGATCTCATACCGAATCTCGTTGAGGTCGTAAAGGGCTACGCCAAGCATGAGAAGGAGGTGTTTGACCGTATAGCCGAAGCACGGGCCAAGAGCCTCGGGGCCGGGAGCGTGCGGGAGAGAGCCGCGGCGGAGGGAGAGTTGGCGAGAGCCCTCAAGAGCATAATAGCGCTTTCGGAGCGCTATCCGGAGTTGAAGGCCAACGAGAACTTCCTCCAGCTTCAACAAACGCTGAGGGAGGTGGAGGACGAGCTCCAACTGGCACGCCGCTACTACAACGCCACGGTGAGGGAGTACAACACGACCATTCAAAGCTTCCCGGCCGTTCTCGTCGCCAAGAAACTCGGCTACACGCCCGAAGAGTATTTTGACTTGGACGTTGAGGCCTTCCGCTCCGGGGAGGATGCCTTGAGCCAGAGGCGGGCCCCCGACGTGGAGTTTTAAGGAGAGTCGCCCCCGGAGGATTTGCACATAATGAATCTTATGTTAACTAACGTTATGGAGGCTTCCATCCCATTCCCCCACTGTCTATCATAACCGAACAATCGCCTTAACGTGGTAGTTGCGCACCGAGGGACAGAACGTGCGTAGGCTCTCTACCCCTCGCGAGGATGGTGGCTCCCGCCAATCGCAAACTTCTCGCCAGAGTGATACGCATTCCAATCTTCAGCCCATGCTGTAAGATGCCCGGCTCATACAGATAGTATAGGAAAGAGACGAAACGCCTCCACCTGTACGAGGCTCCGGCTTCCACCCTACCCCTCCTCTCTCCCATCATGTAGGAATATCCCGCGTATATCCTATACTTCCACTTTCGGTATCCGAACACATGGAGGCTCAACGAGTTATCGCCTCCCTCCCGACCGAAGGGGAGAATGCGGGAGTATTCCAAGCCCACCCCTACCCCGTACCTCTTGGAGAAGGAGGATAGTTTGAGGCTCACCGCTGGCCGAGATGCATAGGAAAGTCCAAAACCCCAGTCGGCTATACCCATATACCTCGCGTAATTTATGGCTACCCCTCCCCTTCCCGTATCGGCGAATAGGAGGAGTGAGAGCCTCGCGGCCCCGGGTACGGCGTTTCCGTCCAAAGCGACCCCGTATCCCGATGGAGCGGTGGAGTAAGAGCCGTTGAAATAGTAATCGTAGTTCCTAAAGGATGGGATAGCCCACTCCTCCACCGGGGCGTTGCTCCAGAGAAGGACGTATCCGGACACCCCGAACATGCGACGATTCTAAGGCCTCCACGGTACCATTTGAGAGTCGGGGAGAATTTGGATTATAATTTAATGTCATGGTGGGAGTTGTGCTTCTCTTGGGCACCATATATTTCAGCACGGCCGTGACCACATGGCCGAAAGCGGGAGGTGGCCTGTACAACGCGAACCTTCAGGCCATGCGTGGGGACTACACGGGTGGCTTCGTGGAGGTATATAGGACCGACTGCCTACCCCTCAGCATCTCGCTATCGTCCGCCAGCACCTACACCCAGTTTTCGGTTGATGATATAGACGGCGACGGGAACAACGAGGTCGTGGCCCACGCCATTGATCACGTATGCGCCTTTGACGGCTCCACGGGAACGCCCCTCTGGTACTATCCCATAGCCGCAGGGCACGACGCCACTCCCCTACTGGAGGATGTGGATAGCGACGGCCAGATGGAGGTCGTGATCATAACCCGAACCCGAGTAGCCCCGGGCCCGGTCAAAGTGGAGGCCGTTAATGGAGCCGATGGATCGCTGGAGTGGTCCTACACGATGAGCCTCAACAGCTTAAGTACCTCATCCCCTACAGCCTACGACATTGACGGCGATGGGGATAAGGACGTTCTCGCCGGCTGCGATGACGACACCCTGTATGTGCTGGACGGCTCAACGGGGACCCCGCTGTGGAAGTTCGGCGCCGGGGGAGACGTGAAGGGCACTCCCGCCATAGGGAACGGATACATCGCCCTCGCCGACTTTAGCGGTCGGGTGTATATGCTCACGTTCGCTGGGACTCTCATATGGACCTACAACGCCGGAAGCCCCATATACGCCTCACCGGTCATGGGCCAGTTGGACGGCACGGGCATGACCGACGTTATAGTGGCAACCTTAGGAAGCGGGGCGGTTATCGCCCTCAGAGGCGATGATGGAAGCCTCCTCTGGAGCTATAGCATGCCCACCGGCGTCCGCACCACCCCCATTCTCGCCGATGTTGATGGGGACTCGGAGCTTGAGGTGGTGGTGGGAGATACCGCGGGAAACATCCGCGTCCTGAATGCCCACACCGGCGTTGAGGAGGAAGCATTCGCCACATCTCCCCTCACCGGCATAAATCCTTACTGGGCCATGATATCCGCCGATATATATCCGACCTACCCCGGCCTTGAGATCCTCATAACGACCGACGTCGCCTTCCGCAGCGCTCCCAACCGAACTTTCATATACTCCTACGACGGCGTTCAGTTATTCTTCGCCAACAATACGGGCGACGCCTCCGCCATAGCCGACGTTGATAACGACGGTTGCATGGAGTTCATCACGGAAAATGAGGGAACATACCTGCCGCGCGGAACACGATATTCCGTTTATGATTCACCGACCAACGCGGATTCCTCCTGCGTACTCCTTGGGAGGGATACCCTATCACTCTCAACGGGTGAGAATGCATTGGGATCAGGAGGCGATGAAATCCTCCGCGTATACGACCAATCCGGACGGATCGTTCCACCCTTCTCCTACCGCCACGGAGTCTATCTGATAATTGATAGGAAGGGAGCACGCAAAGTGCTCCGGTGGTGATAGCGGGAGCCGCGACCCCCTGCCCTCACTTACTCCCACGCCGAGCGCTGTGGGACTTCCAATCCTCTATCACTGCCCAAATGAGCACGATGGCCACCAGCAGAGGCCAATCCCTTGACAACACTATGAGGGAGGTCCCACAGAAGTAGTTGCAAAGGTTATTCAACCACAGGATGAGGAAAAGGAGTGCCAAAACGATGTAGATACCCACGGAAAAATTTTAAGGGGGTAGAATTGCCGGTGGATGCTCCTCGGTCTGTACCTGATAGCCGCTATAGTTCTACTGTACTCGTTCAATCTTCCACCCATAGGTCCCCACGACCATTCGCTAACTCTGATACACCTTCAGGCCTTGAACCTCCTACACTACGCATCCCATCCCCCCACGCTTCCATTCATCGTTGAACTTTTGTACGGGTATATAGGAGCAAATTATCGGGTGGTTCGCTTGATGGCCGCACTCTTCGCTGCCCTCATCCCCGTATCCGCCTATATGCTCGCCGGAAGGGGGAAGGCTGGATTGTTCGCCTATATCGGAGTAGTATTCTCCCCCATGTACCTCATATATGGGAAAGCTCCACTTTACGCCCTGTTCGGTTTCTCAC
>JAADDJ010000001.1 GCA_013153965.1 Thermotogae bacterium | reverse complement strand
CCTCATATATGGGAAAGCTCCACTTTACGCCCTGTTCGGTTTCTCACTCGGAGCATTCTCCTACGCCCTCCACTCCTCCGGACGTAAAATCTTGGCCTCCGGTCTCTCCGCTTTGGCCCTCCTACTGGACTGGACGGCCATCCCCTTCGCTCTGCCAATTCTATGGGAAGGATTGAGGGATAAGAAGCACCTTCTCCTCCCTTTCTTACCGACCTTGGCCATATACATCGTGTGGCTTATGGCCTTCAGGGATTCCGCCACGGGGGAACTCCTCCAACGGCTTCCATCCTATTCGGATCTCCTCCTTTTACTCCCCCGGACTCTCTGGCGTCTGAGCATCTACGGGGGCCCCATTCCCCTCATCGGCCTGATTGGTCTGTTAAGGTGGAGCAATATTGACGACCGTGTGCGGAGGGGTATCCTCCTGCAGGTTCCTTTTGTTCTACTTTGGGCGAACTTTTATACGTACCATGTACCCTACCTTCTAAACCTCCTGCCCTTCCTCTCCGCAGTCGGCGCGAACGCCCTGGCGAGCATTCCCAAAAAGAGCCTTCGCTACTCTCTCTTGACCGTACATGCCCTTTACGGTGTGGGACTCGCCTTCGTCGGGGCGTATCCCTACCGCCTCTTCGGAATCTCGGAGATGGCCTGCGTCATCAAAAGGCGACCCGCCCTCATCTTGGACGAGAAGGCTCTACGGAGTCCCTCCATTAAGGTTCTCCTGACGCTGCTCCCCTACCCTCCCAACGAGAGTACCTCCGTCGTCCTCTCGTATTCACCTATGGAAGGGGCGAGGAAAATCCCATTCGGTGGGGATACGCTATTTTTGAAGGGGGATGTGGAGTGTGAGTCCAAGGATATGCTACCCATTGATAGGTTCATCCTGAGGCTCAAGAGGGGCCGTCTTTGAGGTCAACTCTCCGGCGAAAATCCCATCGCCCTCCACACGTCCCCGGGCCTCACGTCTATCCGCAAGAGTTTGGGAGGATCTTGAGGATCTTTCCTTTTCTGCTCCACATACTCGGCCTGGTGTCCCTCTCTGACGGCGGCGACGGTGAGGGCGGCGGTGACGGCCGAGGTGCCCCCGGATATGTTGAATGTGAGGTCCTCATCCCCGTACCCGTCGCGCCTTATCACCTTCAAGGTTGCCAGAAGCCTGTTGAGGACCTCGTCGTAATCGTTGAAATCCACCGGACCTATCTCCTCTATCTTCACCTTATTTAGATATCCCCGAACTCCCTCCCTGAAGATGTGAAAACATTTGCTTGATTCCCTACTCGTTATCACGTATATCCTCTCCAAGGTCTTGGCATGGTGCTCCACGGACATTAGAGGCACTCTCCAGTTGCACCTCTCATGGGGTTGAGAAGGGTTAAGAAGTATGCGGTTGATTGAAGATAATATCTTCTTCCCACATTCCTCCTCACACTTACATTTCTCTCTACAGGGAGATTTTTCCTCCTTACGGGGGGATTGGTTATCCTCGGAAGCCTTGCAACAGTCGGGGTTGGGGATGGAGAGGGGCATTATCAGAATCCGCTTTTTGTAGGGCTGTCTGGTGGAGCTGGAGGAGGAAGCCGGCATCCGCAGGAGGATGGCGAAGAGGAGGACATTCGTCAGGACCATGAGGATGGAGGCTGCCGCCATGTAGAACTCCCCCTCGCGGAGATAGTCGGCCGTCCAGCTTGCGAATACGATAATCGCCAAAAATACAGTCAAACCGAAGAGGCTCCCCACCTGACCGCCGAGGATGGCCCCCATGACCCTCCGGGTATTCACGTCGGGCCTTCTCTTGACGAAGATGCCCGCCAATATCAGCAGAAGGCCTGCTACGAGCATCAGGGTTATCCGGTCCGATGCCCCGCCCCCCAACATACGGAAAGCATCCGGAATCAGGTAGGTATCACTTCCGGCCTTGCGGAAGAATCCGAGCACCAGCAGATTTATTGCGGCGACCATGAGCGCCTCACGGAAGGCCAAACGTCGCCCCCATCTCCTCAGGCTCTCCATAGCTCCTCCGGCACATATACGAGCTCCCCCACCTCGCACGATGGAGTGTGGGAGGCCACAACCACGCCGGCGTTCAGACGGGGGTCGTAGAAGGCGACGGCCTTGACCGGATGGTAGTACTCCAACAGGAATCCGTAGAGCCATATGGGCCCTCGCCCCGAGATTATCAGGATTCGGTCGGCGAACCGCTCCCTCACCGGGTCCGGAGGGGATATGGTCTTCAGGTCCTTCGGCGACAGGGGACGGGCCAGCTCAAACTCCAAGAGCGCGATCCGCTCCCCCCTCCTAACGTTGAAAGTTATGGGTGACCTCATAAGCCCTCCGAGAGCTCCGGAAGCACCTTGACGACGCGGCGGAAGGACACCGACACCCTCCCCTCACCCTCGCGCAGGTATCTAACCTTGAGCCATCCGCTCGGTCCCCTCGGCGGATCCGTTGCCATCCCCGGCCTCCTTGGGTTTCCTGAAGGTGTAAGTGTAATTTCCGTAAAATTGCACCGATGAGATGAGCTCTCCAACGGTATCGGAAATTTCATCCTTCTCCTGACTGCTCAGAGGCTCCTCGGAGACGATGGTCGTTATCTCAAAGTCCCCTATCGTTGATGTGTAGGCCTCTCCCTTTTTGAGCTTGAGGTTGTGGCGGGTTTTCGCCCTCTCCTTCCTATCCTTCTTATCCTTGGAGCCCTTGTTCGTCCGAGCCTCCATGAAGATCTCCGTCGCTTTGAATATGTGGCTTATGAGCCGTATCAGCTCATCGTCGGGCATCATGAAGCGAAGGTCATCCTCTATGGAGTAGAAGATGCTGCTTATGATCTTGCGTGGGATGCTCTCCCCCAGATTGTCGTACAGCATGTGGAGTCTCGTACCGGCGAGCATGCGGAGCGTCTCGTCAAAGTTGCGGATGTCGGTGTATATCTTGGAGACGGCACTCTTGATGTTGCTCCGTATGGTGCTGTGGCGAGCGCTGAAGCGGGGCTGAACCTTCATCATCGCCACGACCGCATCCTCACCATCGGCATCGGATAACGGCGTTATGCGCAGGTCCGAAACTATCAGATTGTGTTTATCCATGGCCGTCTCAATCTTATTCCTCAGGGACCTCACGCTCTCCCCGTTGAGGGGTCCGACGATGGCCACCCGGTAGAAGTCGCTGGCTACCCTCATGGAGAAGAATTGGGGTACTTTGGACGTGAGGTACTCCGACTCCAAGAATTTCCTAACCATC
Organism: Thermotogae bacterium; assembly: GCA_013153965.1. Classification (GTDB taxonomy): domain Bacteria; phylum Hydrothermota; class Hydrothermia; order LBFQ01; family LBFQ01; genus JAADCS01. The sequence goes on along the minus strand of JAADDJ010000001.1, from coordinate 16,590 downwards.
CTCTGGAAGACCTCCTCCCCCGCTATCTCCTCAAAGTCATCGTGGGTGGAGTCGGGAAGATTGTGGAGCTCCCGGGCGACGCCGAGGATATTGAAATTGTTGTTTAAATCCACCTCAACCCTCACGACAGCCAACCCGTCCGGAGTGATGAACTCCTTGCGGTACCTATCAACCACGCCGTGAGTTCTAAAAGCCTGCAGGACCTTGGCCATGGTGAGGACTCCGGCCTTGCCCACGAGGGTGTATCCGGCCATTTTGTGGATTCGGTTGCCCTCCGGCCCCACCTCAAAGGTGTGGTACTCCACGTGTATCTTTTCGGGCTCCCGCCGAGCCTTATTCAGGAGTTTAACCTGCTGATGCACTATGAACGCCAGGGTCTCGGGGGAACGCTCCTCAAGGTATGCGACGGAGCGGGAGCGCACGAACTTCATGAGCTCGCCGTCCTCCCTCAGGATCTCCTCGCCCTCCTCCCTCTTTATCGCACCCTTCTCCATAAGCCTCTCAACCTCTTTCCTTATCCTTAAGTATATGGTGATCTTGCGCCTGAGGACGTCCAAGATGTGGCGTATGTTGAAACTTCCGGAGGCCACGAAGCGGAGGATGGACTTGACCTCATTCACGAAGTTGTCCGGGTCCTTGATGTTGTTAGATTCGGGGTCAATCTCCATTATGAATATCGCGAGCGGCGTGTCCTCTATCCTCTTGCCGAATACGCTGGAGAGATTGAATCCCATGTCGTGTATGACCGCCAGGACGGCGTCTGACAGGCCGGGCCAATCTCTGGCCATAACCACGAAGAACAATCTGCCATCGGCTTTGACCGGTACGGCCTCGGCTGCGTCCTCCCCCTCAACGAAGAAGGGGAGCATCCTGAGGCACGTGCGCCTCACCTCTTCGGGAAGGGAAAGGCTAAACGCCTTTTCCAGCTTCTCCCGGATATCGTCCTCCCTTAAGGGAGTGTAAAGGTTATCAGATCCTTCTGTAACCATCTGATGTTGGACGTATCCCTCAAGTTCCTCTCCACGCGCTTCACCACCCCTCTGTAGGGAGACCACCAGAAGTAGGATTTCAACTCCACCGTCGCTCCCAAGTTTATGATGTGAAGGGTCGTCCTATATAGAACCTTCTGGGCGCAGACCCTCTGACTATCAACCGTGTAGCTCGTGGTGTCAAGGACCACGGTCGTTATACGGTACTCTATCGTATCGGGAACGGAATCTCCCCCTATGTAATCGGCCGGTGGGAGGGTATCCCATCTCGTGGATATGCTATCCCCCCTCCTAAGAGGATACCACGCGAAGGGGGATTCGGCTGCTATGGTTATGGAGGAGCCCCCTATGGATGTGCTCTTTATCACCCTCATGTACAGCGTATCCGACCTTAGGAACACGTAGGCCGTATCGGCCGCACCGTCGTAGGGTCCTCCCAAGTACGCGGTTATCCAAGTGCTATCATCCACCATCACCAGACGCTCATCCCACTCGTTCCCCGTTGGGTTTATCACGTTGTCATCCGCCGAATCCAGACCGCTCCCCTCCACCACGTGATAGGTCCAAGAGGCCCCCACGCTCAAGGGGAAGTACGCGGTGGAGCCGGTATCGGGGCACGACACCGTCGTCGTATCCTCCTCGGGAGGAGGCTGCTCGGAGGGGGAGCACCATTCGGAGTTGGGAAAGTCCTCGCAGAAGTTCTTATCGCATCCCACCGCCACCGCGGCCGTGAGCACCAAACCGATAGCGAGGACTTTCCGCATAAGATAAAGATTATAAGCGGGAACGACGGGGAAATCGGGCCTTCTACTAAGAGGGACAGAAGATATCGCCGCACGACCGCCCTTAAAATGAGTGGATGAACCGTCTCGCGCGTTTGGCTATCAGCGATGAAGGTTTTATATTTGACCCGGAGACGGGGAACTCCTACACCACCAACTCCACGGGCGTCTTCATCCTCAACCTCCTGAAGTCCGGAGCCGATGAGGACGAGATAGTGAAGGCTCTGGTAGAGGAGTACGGCGTGGATGAGGAGGAGGCCCGCAGGGACCTGTACGACTTCTTGGAGCAGCTGAGGGTCTACCGGCTGATAGACTGAGGGGGTGGAAGTATGAGTGTGAAGGTCGCAGTCTCCGGCATAAACGCCGTGGATAACCCCGGCCCCGGAGTGGGGATAGCGAAGGGCATAAAGGAGAGTGGGATGGATGTGGAGATCTACGGTCTGGCCTACGACTCCATGGAGCCGGGGATATACATGAGGTGGCTCTTCAAGAGGGCCTTCATGATGCCCTACCCCTCGGTTGGGGAGGACGTCTTCATAGAGCGACTCCTCTACATAAAGGCCCACCACGGTCTGGACGTTCTGGTGCCCGCGCTGGATGCCGAGCTCCCGCTGGTGATAAAGGCGGCCGACAGGCTGAAGGAGGCCGGGATACACACCTTCCTACCCACGTACGAGCAGTTTAAACTCCGCGCCAAGGACAGGCTTCCGGAGGTGGCCGAGAGGATCGGGGTGAAGGTACCCAAAACCTTCGTCGTCTCCTCATACGAGGGTCTGGTGAAGGCCACAAACGAGTTGGGCTTCCCCGTAATGATAAAGGGCATATTCTACAAGGCGAAGAAGGCCTTCAACGCGGCCGAGGCCACCACCCACTTTAACGCCATAGTCTCCGAGTGGGGTTATCCGGTGATAGTTCAGGAGGTGATCAGCGGCGAGGAGATGAACGTGGTCGGCTTGGGCGACGGGGAGGGGGGCCACTTCGGTCTGGTGGCCATAAAGAAGCTCTGGATAACCAGCTTGGGCAAGATATGGACGGGCGTAACGGTGCGCAACGAGAATCTGCTAAACGCCACGGAGAGATTCGTGAGGGAGCTTCGCTGGAGGGGAGGGTTTGAGTTTGAATGCATCGTCAAGGACGATGAGATATACCTGATAGAGATAAACCCCCGATTCCCGGCTTGGGTGTATTTCTCGGCCGGCGTAGGGGTCAATCTTCCCGCCCGCCTCATGAAGGCCGCTCTGGGTATGGAGGCCGAAAGGGACTGGGACTACGAGGCGGGCAAGCTCTACATACGCTATACCGACGACTTCGTCGCCGATATGGAGGTGTTCCAAAATGTGGTCGTAAAAGGGGAGGTATGAGATGGCCAAAAGATACGAGAAACCCGTCATACATCGTCTCCAGATGGGGATGATGAACAAGTTCGGTTTCGCCTCACCCTTCGGGGCGAGGGTCCGCAAGCACATAGACGGCGTCGCCATAGACGAGCTGGTTGAGAGGTTCGGCTCGCCCCTGTTCGTCTTCTCCGAGAGGAGGCTGCGCCAGAAGTTCCGGGAGGTGAAGAACGCCTTCACCCTGCGGTATCCCAACGTTGAGTTCAGCTGGTCCTACAAGACCAACTACCTGGACGCCATAGCGGCCATCCTCCACGACGAGGGAGCCACGGCCGAGGTGGTGTCGGAGTTTGAGTACGAGAAGGCCCGTCGTCTGGGAGTTCCCGGGGAGCAGATAATCTACAACGGTCCCTACAAGCCTATAGACTCGCTGCGGGTGGCCGTGAAGGAGGGAGCCCGGATAAACATAGACACCTTTGAGGAGATAGCAGATCTGGAGCAGGTGGCCGATGAGTTGGGCATCAGACCCAAGGTGGCGATAAGGGTGAATATGGACACGGGTATCCATCCGAGGTGGAGCCGCTTCGGTTTCAACTACGAGAACGGTCAGGCTTGGGACGCCGTCAAGCGCATAGCCATGGGCGGCAAGTTGGACCTGGTGGGTCTCCACTGCCACATGGGTACCTTCATCCTCAAGCCGGAGGCCTACGAGATAGAGGTTAAGAAGCTGGTGGACCTGGCCTACCGCATAGAGGATGAGTACGACTTCAAGATTGAGTACATAGATGTGGGTGGGGGGTTCCCGTCCCGCAACCGCCTCAAGGGGATATATCTTCCGCCGGATGTGGCCGTTCCGCCTATAGACGAGTACGCGGAGCGCATAACCACGGCCCTACTCTCCTCCCTCCGTCCGGGGGACTATCCGAAGCTCATACTTGAGAGTGGGCGGGCCATCGTGGATGAGTCGGGCTTTCTGATAACGACGGTGCATGCGTCCAAGCGACTGCCTGACGGGCGTCGCGGGTACGTTTTGGATGCCGGCGTGAATATCCTCTTCACGGCCTTCTGGTATCACTTCAACGTGGAGATAGACCGGGAGGTTCAGGGGGCCGCCGAGCCCTGCATACTTTACGGTCCCCTGTGCATGAACATAGATGTGGTGGATGATAGGGCCTATCTGCCTCCCCTTCCGCGGGGAACCCGTCTCATACTCTCGCCGGTCGGAGCCTACAACGTCACGCAGTGGATGCAGTTCATACGGTACCGTCCAGCGGTGGTTCTGGTGGGCGAGGACGGGAAGGTTGAACTCATAAGGGAGGCGGAGTCCTTGGAGGATATAGTGCGCAGGGAGAGGCTTCCCGAGAGGCTCAAGCTCAAGGGATGAAGAAATTTCTGGAGGCTGCCGGCCGCTCCTACGCGGCCCTATTCTTCAACTCGTCCCTTCCCTTCGGCTTTTTACTTCTGGCCATAACCTTCCTAAATCCCAACATGGGGATGGGAGGAGCGGTCTCGGTGGCCTCCGCCTACCTTTTCGCCAGAGCCGTGGGCTTTCGGGGGGATTTCCTGCGGCTTGACTACTACATATACAACCCTCTCCTGGTGGGTCTGGCCTTGGGCTACATGTTCAAGGTCAATCCGTTGAGTGTGGTCTTCTTCGCCCTGGCGGGCATTCTAACCTTCCTTCTGACATACACCCTCTCGGTGATATTCTACAGGTACTTCGGCCTGCCGGTCTTGAGCCTTCCCTTCGTTCTCACGTCGGCCCTACTCTACTTGGCATCCACCCGCTTCACCAACCTATTCGTCATAAGCCTCTACCCGAGGTTCCATCTGGACGTTCCGACCCCCCTACCCGTTCCGGTGGAGGGCTTCTTCAAATCTCTGGGAGCCATAGTCTTCACGCCGACGGTTCTGGCGGGGGTGATAGTGTTTCTGGCGATTTTGGGGGTGTCGCGCATTCTGGCACTCTTGGGGGTGGTCGGATACGTGGTGGGGGTCTTAACCCACGCCCTTCTTGTCGGCTCCATATACCAGGCGGTGATTGATATCTCCGCCTTCAACTACATACTGATAGCCATGGCCGTTGGAGGCGTGTTTCTCATACCCTCCATCCGCAGCTACGCCTTCGCGATACTGGCCGTCGCCGTGGCGGTCCCGGTCGTGGAGGGTATAAAGGTCTTCTGGGAGGCCTACGGGGTTCCGGCCTTCGCCTTCCCCTTCAACCTAACGGTCCTCCTCCTGCTGTACGTCCTCCTTCTGGCGGGATACCCCTTCATAACGAGGTGGTACCGGGGGACGCCGGAGAGGACGCTGGATGGCTATCTGACCTACGTGAGACGATTTCCATATACGGGCAGGGAGATATCCCTACCCTTCTCCGGGGGATGGACGGTCTGGCAGGCCTTTGACGACGAATGGACGCACAGGGGCCCATGGAAGTACGCGTACGATTTCGTCATCACCGACTCCGAGGGACGAACCTACCGCAACGACGGATACTACCTGACGGATTACTATGCCTTCGGAAAGCCGGTTCTCTCGCCCGTTGAGGGAACGGTGGTGGCCGTTCAGAACGACCTGCCGGACAATCCTCCGGGTCAGGCCGACAAGGAGAACAACTGGGGCAACCATGTTCTGATATACGACAGGAGGGGCTTCTACGTTCTGTTGAGCCACTTCAAGCAGAAGAGCATACGGGTCAAGGTGGGGGATTACGTCCAGAGGGGGAGTCTGCTGGGCCAGTGCGGGAACTCCGGCTACTCTCCGCAACCCCACATACACGTGCATGTTCAGGCGGACCATCGTCTCGGCTCTCCCACCCTGCCCTTCGCCTTCATATCCTACGAGGAGGCGGGGACCTTCCACGATGTGGGAAGGCCGGCGAAGGGGGCGAGGGTTGAGCCGGTATTCCCCGACAGGGGGATGCATCGCCGCCTCAATCTCCTGATAGACCAGGAGATGGACTTCGTCGTGCGGGCCGGAGGCAGGGAGCACCGCTTCCACACGGTGGTGAAGATGGATTCCTCCAGCTACTTTTACCTCACCGATGGGAGGGCCCGTCTGTACTTCGGCATAAACAACTCGGCCTTCTACTTCTACAGCCTGATGGGGGATCCCAACTCCCCCTTGAGGTACTTCCTCTTCGCCGTTCCCAAGGTTCCCCTGCTCCAGAAGATGGGTATGAGGTGGCGGGATCACGTGCCGCTCCAAGCCGTCTCCTCCTCCCTGCTGCGGGAGGCCTACCTGTTCCTATCCTCCTTCAAGCACGACCTGTTCGCGGCCAAGGTGGTTCTGAGGTGGTCGGGGCCGGACAGGATAGAGGGTCTGGTGAGTTTGCCGAGGAGGGAGGTTGAGGTGGGGGCCAAGCTGGCGCCGGATTTCGGCTTTGAGGAGGTCAGATACGCCGATGTGGTGATAAGGCGGGTGAGGGATCAGGGGCTCGCGAAGGGGTAGAGTTTGAGGATCTTGCGGATTTTCCCGTCCCGGGTGCGAACGAAGTATATCCCCCTACGCATATCCGTTATGCGTACCCTGCGTCCGGATATGTCGTATATGGCCTCAACGTCCAACTTCGGATCAAACACGAACTCCCACTCCCTCTCCAAGGACACTTTGGCTATCGTCGTGCTCCACGCGTCCGTGTAATCGGCATACTCCCCTATCACCCAGACCGAGGAGTCGGCCGGGTCCATGGCCGCACCGAAGTAATCCCCCCACCTGTTCCTACCGTCATATACTTCTTCGTACCACGATGAGCCCCACGTTATGGGTTTGCTCTCGCTGAATTCCAGCTCGCCGACCGCCCTCGCCACGTAGAAGACCGAAGGGTAATCCGAAGGGCCCACCCGCGTGAAGACTATCACAACTCCCTTCGGCGAGACCCCCACCGTAGGATAAATCCAAGATACGTGAGGCTCGTATATGCTTAGGTCCTCAAGGACGAAGGGGACGGTATCCCGCACATCTACGACCACCAGACGCGCCCCGGTCATGGTGTAGTCGTTGGGCTGTCCCTCCTCAAAGCTCAGATAGAGTTTGCCGTCGTAATAGACCACGGCCATTATCCCCTTCTGGGAGCCTCCCTCTATCGGGTGGTACCCACCCCCCTGTGGAACCGCGCTCGGTGTTGGGTAGTTCCGTATGCCCAAGGTGGTCTGCAGACTCAAGTGCGGCTCATCGGGCTCACCCGAGAATTTCCACAGGTGCAGGTATTCGTTGCCGATACGCACCTTAAGAAGATACATATCTTCACTCGGGGTTAGGGGACGCATAGGCCGTATGGTGTAGGTGTATTCGCCCAAGAAATTTCCCCAAAAGTCCGTCCAGCCGTCCAGCGCACCGGAGAGGGCCTTCTCCTTGTTCAGGAACCTCACCTTCCCGTACTTCCAATTCCACTCAAACGTGAATTGATTTGAAGTTATAACTATCCACCTGTCGTTGTAGCCCAATCCGGGGTAGTCGGCCCAGTTGTGGGTGGGGGTACTTCCGTTCATAGAGGCGTTGAGCTTGTAGAAGTACCACCCCCCGAGGGGATCCTCCCCTTCGGAGACGGCCAGATAGTAGAAGGAGCTTTCGGGGTCGGGGTACCAGCTGGCAAACAGAGCCAACACGTACCACCTCTTGGCCAGTACGTCAAACACCAGCTTGGGGTCAAAGACCATGCCATAGCCCGGATAGAAGGGGAAAAAGCTGTCCAGAAAGTTCCAATACAGAATTTCACCCGTCTTATCGTATATGGATATGTGGCTATTTATAGTGGAAACTACGTAGTCCTCGCTGACCGCGACCTGAGGGTCCGGAGGGAAAACGTAGCTCCACGGCCCGGGGAATACTTCGCCGAGGCTATCTCTAAGTATCCCGTTGGGTGATCCGGACATCCTCCTCCCGGGCGCGTTGGAACCGGCGGGAGCATCCTCGTCGGGTATGGGATTGGGCGGAACGTAGAAGGATTCCCTGTGGATCCTATCCTTCGGGGGCTCCTTGAGATGCAGCATCTCTATCTTCCCCGAGTACTTCCCATATCCGCCTATTATCGCGACCCAAATCATCCCTAAATTTTACGGAGGTGCAGAGCCCTTATCATCCTCGCCATGTTTCTATCTACGCCGAGATAAATCATAAGATCCTCCTCGGTGGGGATGCGCTCCCCAAAGAGAAGGCGCGCCTTCTCGTACAGCTGATAAATTTCCCTCATCCCGGCCGAGATTTTCTCTCCCCTCGCCGCATCTTCGGCCTGCCTCTCCGGCTCTCTCTCCCTATCGTCTTCTTTTGCCATCTTCTTGCGACTATTATACGACCGTCATCCCCACCTTATCACGGCCGACGCCCACGTGAAACCCGCGCCGAAGGAGACCGCCAGAACATTCTGGCCCTCCCGCAGGAGGTTCTCCTCCAGCATATCGTTGAGAGCCAGCGGTATGGACGCCGCCGACGTGTTGCCGTACCTGTGAATATTCACGAAGACCTTCTCCTTGGGGAGATTCAACCTCTCCCGGGTAGCCTCTATTATGCGGAGATTCGCCTGATGGGGAACGAGCCAGTCTATATCCTCCGCCGTCATCCCCGCCCGCTTGAGAACCTCAACGGCCGCCTCCCCCATCTGCACTATGGCGTTCCTGAAGACCTCCCTACCCTTCATCCTGACTCCCCAACTTCCCGGAGGGTAGGCCGTACCCACCTCTATCTTGAGGAGATCCCCCAGCCTGCCGTCCCCCTTCAGGTAGGTGGCCAGCACCCCGTATCTGCTCTCGTCCTCCGTGAGGACGGCGGCACCGGCCCCATCCCCGAACAGGACGGCGGTCCCCCTATCGTGCCAGTCTATGAACTTGGTTCCGGACTCCACTCCGACGATGAGGATGTACCTGTAAGAGCCCGTGCGAAGCAATCCTCTGGCCACCTCAAGGGCGTAAAGAAAGCCGGGGCACGCGGCACTTATATCAAAGCAGGGTATCCTACCCGCTCCCAGCTTGGCCGAGAGGACGCACGCGGTTGAGGGGGTGAGGGTGTCCGGCGAGGATGTGGCCACGATTATCATGTCCAAGTCTCTCGGCGATAGGCCCGCCCTATCCAGCGCCATCCTTGAAGCCTCCAAGGCCAAGTCGGACGTTAGAACGTTCGCCGGCGCTATGCGTCGGCTCTTGATGCCGCTTCGGCTCGTTATCCACTCGTCGTCCGTATCCATAAAGCGGGTGAAATCGTCGTTGCGGAGCACTCCCTCGGGGGCGTATGCCCCCAAACCCAATATCCTCACCATCTTATATATTCTACGGTTGCCGGCACCCGCTCTTAGGATGCAACTCTCCGGCATATAATATAAAATTATGTGGATACCCAAGGGGATGGAGGCGAAGGAGAGGAGGTTGAGGGAGCTGCTTGATGTGGGCAGGATTCCGAGGAACCTCCTGAAGGAGGTCATCCTCTTCCACTTCTTTGATATGAATTTGGCAAAGGTGAAGGAATATCTCCAGTACTACGGCCACGTACTTTCCGACGACAGGGTCATCCGGTGGTTGAAGTTCATGGTCCGATTCCTTGAGCTCCAGCCCCTGCCCGAGCCGGATGATCCCGTTCAGGCCTTCTACTACCATCTGTACTACGAGGGGAGGCCTTCCAAGGCTTACGGTGTGCTGGAGAGCAACAGGGAGGCTCTCGCCCGCATGGTCTCTCCGGAATTCTTCCATGCCCTGTACATTCAAGCCCTCTCCATGATGGGGAGGATGTACGTGATACCCGAGGATATAAAGCTCAATCTGCCGATGGACGTGTATTTGAGCATAAACCGAATATTCACGGCGGACGCCTTGGCTCCCCGCAGGATACTCTCCGGCAAGAATTTACCATTCTTCGTGAGTAATCCCATGGCGAAGCGGTTGGCGATAGTGGGAAAGATATTCACATCCCTGATGGAGAGGGATTTCCTGACCTACGACCTGCTCATGCGGATATTCAAAGATAATTCGGAGAGATACCTTCACCTGACCGGGAGGATACTGGGCGGGATATTTGACCCCTCCCTATCGCCGGATGACGATGAGATACCCCCCTACGTTCCCTTTTTGAGGACGGTCAATGATTGGATAAGGGGAAGGAAGGAGTGCCGTAAGATTATCCCCGAGATGGCCGGTGTTCAGGGTCTCCTGTGGCACATGTTCAAGGTGAGGGATGAGGAGACGTACATATCCTACGGAGGGAAACTCCGAATAATACGTGGCAGGGAGGAGATAAAGGTTCCCCGCAGAAAGGCCCTGATAATCCTCGGGATACTTCGGAGCGCGGGGTCGGAGACGTTGAGGGAGATGGCCAGATACGTATTTCCCAAAAGTCCCCATCCGATGAAGACGGTCTATGACTACATGCGCTACATAAGGGAGTTTCGCTACGCTCCCAGCAACCTGAAGTTCGCCCTCTTCTCGGGGAGCTTCCTCCACGATGAGACCGAAACTTGGGCCTTGATCCTCAAGGACAAACTGCGCCGCGAGGGAAGGCTCAAACCCCCGGTTATCGCCCGTCCGTAGAATCCCACGGTGCGGAAACTTCTGAAGGATAATCTGAGGGGTATAGTGGTGGTGGTTGCCCCCGAGAGACGGAAACGTCCCCATGAGGGCAGGGATGAGGGTTTCGTATGCCCCTTCTGTCCGGGGAACGAGGCCATGACACCGCCGGAGATCATGCGGGTGCCGGAGAGGGGAGCGTGGAAGGTAAGGGTATTCCCCAACAAGTATCCGATAGTTGAGGGACACGAGGTCATAGTAGATTCTCCGGACCACGATGCGGATCTGGATACCATGGACGAGGAGCACCTGAACCTCCTGATGGGAGTCTGGAGAAGGAGGCTTGAGGCCCACTCATCCCGCCCCTACGTCATCCTCTTTAGGAACTACGGTCTCGGCGCCGGAGCGTCCATATCCCATCCCCACACCCAGCTGGTGCCCCTTGACGTGGTCCCCGAGATTCCCGGGCGGGAGTCGGAGAGGTTGAGGGAGGGAGCGTGCCTCCTATGCGGAGACTACGCGCACGTCGTGGCCACCGCCGGGGGGTACGCGGTGGGTGTTCCCCACGTCCAAACCCTACCCTACGAGACGTGGATATTCCCTCTATCGCACGAGAGAACATTCTCCGGGGATCCACCCTTCGGACGCATCCTCTCCCGCCTCATCGGAGCCCTCAAGGGGGAGTTCGGCGTGAGGGAGTACAATCTGGTCCTCCATCAGGCTCCCAGAGGGTACGACTATCACTGGCATCTGGAGGTGATGCCCCGTCTGGGAAAGTTCGCCGGATTTGAGCTGGGGACCGGCATGCGGGTCCTCCACTACTCCCGAGAGGAGTTCGTTGAGCGTCTCAGGCGAGCCCTACAACTTCCCTGACGTAGCCCCAAGCCTCATCCAACACCTCGTCCGGATTTCGGGTGCCATCCAGAACCTTTATCCGCCTCTTCGCCCTTCTGGCTAAGGCCAGATAGCCGTATCGCACCCTCTCAAAGAAGTCTCTGTCCAAACTCTCGTAGTGGTCCAACTTCCCCTTGGCGCGCAACCTCCTCAGGGCCACATCCACGGGAACGTCCAAGAGGAGGGTCAGCTTGGGCTTTATGCCGAGGGTGGCGAGTTTGTTCAGGCGGGCCACGGTGTAGTACTCAATACCCTTGCCGAAGACCTGATAGGCCACCGTGGAGTCGGAATACCTGTCGCAGAGGACCACCCGACCGCTCTGAAGGGCGGGTATTATGAGCCTCTTGGTATGATCATACCGGGAGGCCAGTAGGGTGAAGAGCTCGGCCATCGGCTCCCTGTCGGTTCTGCTGGCCAGAGCCTCCCGCAGCAGGTTCGCGAAGGGAGTTCCCCCCGGCTCGTGGGTTAAGACTATCCTATCCTCCGGGAGGTGGTTCAGGAGACGTTCGTATATACCCCGCAGCAGCGTACTCTTGCCGCTACCGTCTATCCCCTCAAATGTGATGAACTTGCCCCAGCGAGCCACCTACACCTACAGCGCCAACACGCCCACCAGCACCAACGCGCCCAGAAGCATCCAGAGGGCGTAGGTGCGCACGTTCCCCGTCTGCAACTTCCTGAAGAACGTCCCGAATCCGTAGGATATCCAAGCCAGAGCATTGACGAAGCCGTCTATCAGAACCCTATCCACTCCCACGAAGAGGACCCAGCGGGATATGGCCCAGAGGGGTTTGACTATGAGGGCGTCGTATATCTCATCAACCCAATAGCGGTTATACAGGACCACGTATATGGGCCTGAAGACGCGGGCCATGGTACGAGGGAGGGCGGGCCAGAAGACCACGTACATCAGATAGGCTATGGCTATACCCAGAAGCCCGAAGGTTATGCCGAGGATCATGGGGAGGGACGAGTGGGCCGCGTGGTGGGCGTGCTCGGGCAGAACGAAGACCCCGTGGAGCATCTTGGCCCAAAGGCTGTTCTCACCGCCGATCCCGACGAAACCGGCCACGATGGCCCCAACCGCGAGAACGCCCATCGGGATGAGCATTATGGGAGGGCTCTCGTGGGCATGCTCGTAGAGGTGCATATCCCGAGGCTTACCCAAGAAGACCATGAAGAACATCCTGAAGGTGTAGAAGGCGGTTAGGAGGGCGGTGATGAGCAGGAGCCAGAAGATGAACTGATTCTTCATTACGGCTATGAGTATCTCATCCTTGGAGAAGAAGCCGGAGAACGGAGGGATGGCGGCCAACGCCAGGCCACCTATGAGCATGAAGAGACCCGTCCAAGGGAGTTTCTTCCAGAGTCCCCCCATCCTCTGGATATCCAGAACGTCGTGCATGGCGTGCATCACGGAGCCGGCCGTCAAGAACAGGAGAGCCTTGAAGAAGGCGTGGGTGTAGAGGTGAAAGACGGCGGCGGCGTACCCGAGCATTCCGGCCGCCGCGAACATGTACCCCAGCTGGGATATGGTGGAGAAGGCCAGTATTCGCTTCAGGTCGTTATTGACCAGCGCCATGGTCGCGGCGAAGAAGGCCGTCAGAGCCCCTATGAGGGCCACGACCATCGGGGCGGAGAGACCGAAGAGGATCGGAACCTCGGCCACGGAAGTGTATATGGCCGAGGCGCGGGCGACGAGATAGACACCGGCGGTCACCATCGTGGCGGCGTGTATTAGGGCGGATACGGGGGTGGGACCCTCCATGGCGTCGGGCAACCACACGTAGAGCGGTATCTGGGCCGACTTACCGGTGGCGGCGACGAAGAAGAGGAGGCCGGCCAGAGCGATGAAAGCGGCCATCACCTCCTTATTCTGCAGGACGGCGGAGAAGACCTCCTCGTACTTGAGGGTTCCGAAGAGGGTGAAGATGAGGAACATACCCAGAAGGAAGCCGGCGTCCCCTATACGGTTGACCACGAAGGCTTTCATCCCCGCCTGACGGGGAGCATCGTTGAAGTACCAGAAACCTATGAGGAGGTAGGAGGCCAGACCTACGCCCTCCCACCCCACGAAGGTCATGAGGAAGTTGTTTCCCAAAACCAGCAGAAGCATGAAAAATACGAACATGTTGAGATAGGCGAAGTAGCGCCAGTATCCCCTATCGTGGGCCATGTAGCCTATGGAGTACAGATGTATCCAGAGCGACACGAAGGTCACGACGAAGAGCATCACCCCGGTGAGGGGGTCCACGAGGTAGCCCACGGGTATGTGGAGGTCTCCGATGGCCACCCACGTGTATATGTCCTTGCTGATGTGAAGATGCTCAAAGAGGGCCTGATAGGCCAGAAGACCGCCGGTCGTAGCGGATATCGCCAGCGCGAGGGTGGCTATCCACCCCGGGGCCTTACCCAAGTACCTGCCGAAAAGACCGTTTATGATGAATCCGAGCAGTGGTGCTCCAACCGTAATATAAACGAGCAGGTCTATTGTGGTCATGGGGGATATTCTACAGGGGATGCCGCCCGCACCGGGGAACTTTACCGACATCGCGGTTCAGGTTTTTAAAATGGCCTCTCCGCTGCGGCGAAGCCTCCCCTATAATCTCTGACCTATGAGGCTGGAAGACATAAAGACCGTAGGCGTAGTCGGTGCCGGAACAATGGGCAACGGCATAGCCCACGTTTTCGCCTTGGCCGGCTATAAGGTCAAGTTGGCGGATGTCTCCGAGGGCTATCTCGCGAAGGCTCTTGAGACGATAAAGAAGAATCTCGGCCGTCAGGCCAAGAAGGGCATAATATCGGAGGAGGATATACCGAAGGTCCTCTCCCGGATAAGCACTACGACGGACCTCGGGGATTTCGCCGACGTTGATTTCGTTGTTGAGGCGGTCTTTGAGGACGAGAACGTGAAGAAGGACATATTCGGACGCCTCGGCGAGATAACTCGCCCGGACGTGATTCTCACCTCCAACACCTCATCCATATCCATAACCCGTCTGGCATCCTACTCCGGCAGGCCGGAGCTCTTCGCCGGCATGCACTTCTTCAACCCCGTCCCCGTGATGAAGCTGGTTGAGGTGGTGCGCGGATACGCCACCTCCGACGAGACGGCCAACCTGGTCATAGAGCTGGCCAAGAGGCTCGGGAAGACCCCCGTGGAGGTCAAGGACTATCCGGGATTCGTATCCAACAGGGTCCTGATGCCCATGATAAACGAGGCGATATGGGCCCTGTACGAGGGGGTAGCCACCAAGGAGGCCATAGATACGGTCATGAAGCTGGGGATGAATCATCCCATGGGTCCCCTGACGCTGGCCGACTTCATCGGCTTGGACGTGGTCCTGAATATCCTTCTGGTCCTCTACAACGACTTCAAGGACCCCAAGTACAGGCCATGCCCGCTTCTGGTCAAGATGGTTGAGGCCGGCAAGCTCGGCCGCAAGACGGGTGAGGGCTTCTACAAGTACGAGTGAGGCCACAACTCTGAGCGATGCCGAGGGGGCGGATATCCGCCCCCTTTTTGCTTACCGCCTTGAAGGGGTTATCACGGCCTTGACCTTGCCGCCGAACTTTACGAAGACGAGACCCTTGGGTAGATTGAGGGCGCGTCCTCGTCCCCGCATCAGGAGACGGCCGTCGGCCGAATACACGGCGAACTCCTCATCCTTGGAGAAGGTTATCCTGCCGTCCCGTACGACGAACTCCTCGGAGCCCAACTCCTCGTCCTCGCCGAAGGGGTTGCAGAAGGAGTCGTCGGCCGGCGTGGTGTTGTAGAAGACGTAGAGCGTGCTCCCCAGACCGACGACGATATCGGGTAGGTCATCGTCATCCACCAGACCGGCGGCGATTCCGTAGTTGGTGTAGGAGGTGGGCTCAATCGTGTGGGCTATGAAGTTGGGATAGGGGGCGGAGTTGTCGTTCTCAAGCAGAACCACCGAGGGGGAGCCCCCGTTCAGACCTGCCGACCACAGGATGTCCCCATCCCCATCGCAGTCAAAGTCGGCGACCGTAATCTCGCAGGTGTTGCACCCGGAGGAGGAGCCCGTAGAGTAGGACCTCTCGTGAAAGGCCATCGGGGAGCCGCCCTCGTTATACCAGACATATACGGTTGAGCCGGCACAGGATACCACATCCAACATCCCGTCGGCGTTTATATCCACCGCCTTTATACCGTGATAGCACGCCGGCGAGGTGGTTATGCTCACCAGCGAGGACCACCCGGAGCCCGTATTCAGCTGGTAGTATATATGACCGGAGTTCATCCAGTTGGACGACCCGCATATAACGTCGTACCATCCGTCCCCGTTGATATCCTCCACGCTCAACCCCTCCTTGCACGTGGTATTGAGACGCACGGAGCTGGCGGAGACGTAATCGTACATGTAGAGACCTCCGGATTCATCGGTGGCGAATATGACCGCTCCGGTATCGGTATCCCTTATGGCCAGATGATTTATCTCGCTCCCGAGGGAGACGGTTGAGAGGGTGAAGGTCCGATCCCCGTTGTTGAGGAGCAAGTTCAAGGTTCCTGAGCCTATGTATATCATGTCGTAGAGACTGTCGTCGTTGAGGTCCCCCGAGGTGAGACTATAGCTCGCCCACCGTGAGGACACACGCTCGCACGTGAAGAAACCCAACGAATCTTGGAACGCGATGTAGGGATAACCGTAGTTGAACGGATAGGTGCGGGTTATGAGGGGCATATCCGGAAGACCGTTGCCATCAAAGTCGTGGAGGTAATCGTACCTGTCGCTGACCATCCAGATGTTGCGAACGAAGGTACAGATGGCCACCCTGTTGAATGAGAAGGATACCAAAAAGAGCATGACGACTCATTATACGGCAGGGCCGGAAAATAACGGAATTTTAGTTTGGGCTTCTTAAAATGGCGCAAAGCGAATTATATTTCAAGGTGTTGTCTAACTAACTCGCCCCCTCGGGACGGAGAATCAATCCTACCGCCGAGAGAGGGGCCCGAAGGCCCCTCCCCTTTTAGCCCTTCCTCTTGAAGGTTGATGTGAAGAACCTCAAGAAGGGTGCCTCATATACGAACTCCAGTCCCTTTATGCTATCCCTCCTCCTCCACACGCCCAGGACG
>JAADDJ010000049.1 GCA_013153965.1 Thermotogae bacterium | reverse complement strand
TAGACGCCGCCTCTCCCCCGAAGAAGACCTACCTGATAGCCAAGGTGATAAGGGAGTTCTACGAGATAGCCGCCCGCTACACCAAGGAGGGAATTCTGGACCCGAGGACCATCCCCTCCCTTCCGGAGGTTGAGGAGATAATCCGTCTGAAGGAGCTCCCGCTGGAGGAGGTGGAGAAGAAGATACCCCAGATAATCTCCAACCTCAAGAGCCGGATAGAGTCCATGAGGAAGGAGGCAGCCTGAGGCGGGGCTCGCCGAAAATATCAATTCCGGCTCCGAAAATAGAAAGGGCGGTTTTACAAATTTGGGGGAGTACCGTCGTGCGGATTCATCCGTACAATTGCCTATGCACGTAGTAGATGCCCACATCCACAGTGAGGGACTCTCCCTGTACGACCTCCGCCTTATGGCCCTGATGGGGGTCAGGACGGTCGTCAGCTTCTTCAAACCCTACTACCGTTCCTCCCATCCGGCCTCCTACACCGACCAACTGGAGAGGTTCCTCCGCGTGGAGAAGGCGAGGGTTGAGTCGGTCGGCCTGAAGACCTATCTGGCTATGGGCATATCCCCCACCGCAGCCCTGCGGGATCCCTTCTCCGTCGTTGAGTATCTGGAGGAGTACCTAAAGTACGACTTCGTCGTGGCGATAGGAGAGGCCGGCATAACCGACCACAACGATGCCCTCCAACTTGAGACCCTAAAACTCCAGATGGAGCTGGCCCGCAGATTCAAGAAACCCCTCTTCATTGATCTGCCGGAGGACAATCGCAAGTACGCCTTCAAGAAGGTGGAGAGGTTGATTGAGGATGTGGGGCTCCAGCCGGATCTCGTGGTCCTGAGCAACGTATCTCCCCTCTTCGTCCTTGACACGTCGGAGCGTCCCTACTGGTTCTCCTTCTCCCTGTTCCCCGAGAGACCCTTCGTTGAGACCTTGACGGAGAATATCCTCCGTGGGGACTACCCGATAGAGCGGGTTCTTCTGACGTCCAACTTGGACGCCTTCGCCACGGATCCGACTGTCCTCCCATCCGCCCTCTACGACGTGGAGGTGCGTGGGCACTACCTTCCCATGATAGAGAAGGTCTTGGTGGAGAATCCGAAGAGGCTGTTTAAAATCTGAAGGGGAAAACTATGAGAACGGTAGAGGAAGCGGTAGCGCTCATAAAGGGCGAGAAGGTTGATATAATCACCTTGGTCTTCACGGACATCCTCGGCCGGCTCAAGGGGTTCAACCTCAGCGTGGCCGAGATAGACAGGGCCTTCAACGAGGGGATAGTGTTTGACGGCTCCTCCGTTGAGGGTTTCGTGCGTATAGAGGAGTCGGACCTCATAGCCAAACCTGATCCGGACGCCATATTCATAGCCCCGGCAAGCGTGAGCGGCCTGAAGACCGCGTACGTCGTGTGCGACATACTCACACCCGCCGGTGAGCCCTTCGCCCGGGATCCACGGGGTATCCTGAAGGGCAAGCTTCAGCGGCTCGCCGCTGAGGGCTACGCGCACTATGTGGGCCCCGAGCTGGAGTACTTCTACTTCGCCAGCGCCGATTCTCCCGAGCTCCTTGACGAGGCCGGATACTTTGACATCCTCCCATCCTATCGCCCCACCCTCGCGAGGGAGGAGACGGTAAAGATACTGCGCGAGATGGATATAGAGGTTGAGGCGTCGCATCATGAGGTGGCTCCCAGTCAGCACGAGGTGGATTTCCGCTACAGCGACGCGCTTCGCGCCGCCGACGTCCTACAGATATCCAAGATGATAATAAAGGAGATCGCCCGGAAGCACGGTCTCTACGCCTCCTTCATGCCCAAGCCCATATTCGGGGTTAACGGCAGCGGCCTCCATCTGCACATGTCCGTGTGGAAGGATGGGGAGAATCTCTTCTACGATGAGGGGCACGAGTATCAGCTCTCCACGTTCGCCCAGAGATTCCTCGGCGGCCTCCTCTCCAACATCAAGTACATTACCCTCGTCCTGAACCAGTGGGTGAATTCCTACAAACGGCTCGTCGTGGGCTACGAGGCGCCGGTGTATATCTCTTGGGGTCGCTCCAACAGGTCGGCTCTGGTGAGGGTCCCGGCCTTCAAGAAACCCTCCTCCGCCCGGATAGAGTTGAGGTCTCCCGATCCCGGAACCAACCCCTACCTGGCCTTCGTCGCCATCCTAACGGCCGGATTTAAAGGCGTGGAGGAAGGGGCCAAGCTCCCTCCTCCGGTTGAGCAGGACATATACCACATGAGCGAGAGCAGAAGGCGCCGCCTCCGGATAGATTCCCTCCCGTCGTCCCTGAAGGAGGCCATAGAGTTGGCCCGAAAGCGTCCCATCCTCAAGGAGGCCCTCGGGGAGCCCATGTTCAACAAGCTGATAGAGAACAAGCTGGTGGAGTGGGACCGGTTCCGCATAGCCGTGACCGACTACGAGATAAACACCTACTTCGGGATGCTCTGATAGAGATCAAGGAACCGCCCTATAACGCTGTCCCAAGAGAACTCGCGGGCGCGGGTGAGGGCCCGCTCGCCCATCCGGCGCCTCATCTCATCGTCCGAGAACATGCGGGCCATGGCCCTCGCCAGCCCCTCGGGGGAATCGGGAGGAACGAGTAGGGCCGTCTCCGGGGTTGCCACCTCGTTGTATCCGGGTATGTCGCTTATGATCACGGGTCTCCCGCTGGCGAAGGCCTCCAGTATGACTATCCCGAAGGCCTCACCTCCCTTGGCCGGGAAGACGGCGAAGTCCGCCGATGTGTAGAAGCGCGGGAAGTTGGGATCCCCCATCGGGACGTTGTCGTAGAGGAGGACGTTGCCCGTCTCCTCCGCCACATCAAGCACGTGCCCCTTCAGAGGGCCATCTCCCACCACCACCAACTTGTGGGCGCGACGGAAGTCCCCCGCGCCGTTGAGCCGCCTCCAAGCCTCCATCAGGGTATCAATCCCCTTACGCTCGTCCAGCCTACCGACGAAGAGGGCGGTCTTACGACCGTCCTGAAGATCCGGTAGGGGTGGATTGTCGGGACGGAATACGTCCGTATCAACGGCGTTGGGTACCACCCTCACCCCCCTAAGGTGGAGCAGGCTCTCCATCTCCTCGGCCGTGGATTTGGACGGGGCCGTTAGGACGTGGTGTCGCCTGACGAGAGGAGATAGGAGCCTTCCCAAGAGTTTGAAGGTGGTCGTGGGTCTCATCCTCTTGCTATGGAAGGTGCCTACCCTCCGTATCTTGGGGTCTATACGCTCAACGAAGTGGGCGGAGAGCATGGAGTAAGGGGGGCCGAGGGGACCCTGATTGTGGAAGACCTCCACGCCGTAGCGTCCTATCACCTCCTTGAACTTACGGAATACGGCCCACGGTGGGGCCTTTATGAACCAGGTGAAGCTTCCGTTCGCGTAAATTCTACCCGCCTCTCCGACCGTCTCCACGGGAAAGGGGGTGGAAGGGATGTCGGGGAAGTTGGCCGTCAGGACAACGACGTCGTGGCCGCGCTTGTGTAGGTTGAGGGCCAACTCGTAGGTGAATTTGGCCACCCCCGTTCTCAGGGGGAGGAAACTCTCCGAGAAGATGAGGATGCGCATCAGCGGGGCACTATGCGATGGGGGAGATTCCCGGATAGCACGTGTATATGCACGTGCATGACCGTTTGACCTACGGAACGTCCGTTCTTATTGACCACCCGGAAGGCCTTAAGGTTGAATTTGTGAGCCACGTCCCTTATGGCTTTGAAGAGCTCGTAGGCGGTTTGGGGGTCGTCTATCTCGTCAATCCTCTCGTAATGCTCCTTCGGTACCACCAGAACGTGGAAGTCGGCTTCGGGGCGTATCGTGCGGAAGACGATGACCCGCTCCGTCTCATGAACGACGTCGGCCGGCTCCTCCCCTCTTGCTATGCGGCAGAATACGCAGTCCATAGAAATGATTTTATCGCCGAAAGAGGTCGTCCTTAGAATCCCTCCGATGCTCTATGCACTGCTGGCGACGTGCCCCTACTCCAACCCGTTGGACGCCGCGGCCATCGGGGATCTGAAGGCTCTCAAGTGCTGGATCCTTGAGGATGCGGAGAATATGCACTACAGGGGCAGGAGTGGGGAGACCCCCCTGCACGTGGCTGCCCTCAACGGGAAGGTGGAGGCCGTTAGGTATCTGCTGTCCCTAAGGATGGATCCGGACGTGAGGGACGATAGGGGACGTACCCCCCTCCACATGGCCGTTCTGAGAGGGTATCCGGAGGTGGTGAAGGCTCTGATTCTGGCGGGGGCGGATCCCAACGCCAAGGACGAGGATGGGAATACACCCCTCCATTACGCCGCCGCGGTCGGACACGCGAAGATCGTCCTCTACCTGATTGAGCATGGGGCGGATCCCACGCTCCGCAACGAGGGGAACATATCACCGTGCGACGTCACGGGCGACGGTGATATTAGGCGAATGCTCTGCAGGTGATATGAGGGGAAAGGTCGTAGTCGTGGGCGGTGGTATAGCAGGCCTATGGACGGCCCTGAGCTTCAGGAAGGCCTCTCCCATAGTCGTGGCACCGAAGAGCGACGATGAGGCCAACACCTACTGGGCTCAAGGGGGCATAGCCGCCGCCCTGTCCCCCCACGATAGTCCCCTCCTCCACTACGAGGATACGCTCAGGGCGGGAGGCGGATTCAACGACAGGAAGGCGGCCCTCGTCCTAACCCATTACGGTCCGATGGTCGTGAATAAGCTGATGCAGATGGGTTTCCGCTTCAACGAGCATCCCCACCTTGAGGGTGGCCACTCCACACCGAGGGTTTGGAACGTCGGAGATGAGACGGGGCGCGTCCTTCTGCGATTTCTAAGACGCAAGGCCGAGGGCAGGGTGGAGTGGCGTCCGGGTTGGGTGGTCTCCCTACTGAAAGAGGGGGATAGGGTGGTAGGGGTGAGGTTGGCGGATGGGAGCGAGATAGAGGCCGACGCCGTAGTTCTGGCCACCGGAGGATACGCGGCCCTCTGGGAGCGCACCACCAACCCCCCGAACACCTTGGGCAGGGGGCTTCTGATGGCCGCGATGGCCGGCGCCTACCTGACGGATCTGGAGTTCGTCCAGTTCCACCCGACCGTCTCCCTAACGACCCCGCCGGTCCTCCTGACGGAGGCCCTTCGCGGTGCGGGGGCCCGGCTGGTGAATGAGAGCGGTAAGGACGTCGTCAATCCCCTCCTGCCGAGGGACATAGTGGCGCGGGCCGTGTATAACTACCGGAGGAGGCACGGGGAGGTCTTCTTGGACCTAAGTCGGGTGGATATGGACAGGTTTCCGGTGGCCCGCCGCCTGTACGAGAGATTCGGTGAGCGTATTCCGGTCTCGCCGGCCGCCCACTACTCCATAGGTGGCGTTAGGACCGACGTCTGGGGAAGAACCAACGTGCGGGGACTCTGGGCCGTGGGTGAATGCTCGGCGACGGGGGCCCACGGGGCCAACCGTCTCGCGTCCAACTCCCTGCTTGAGGGGCTGGTCTTCGGCTATAGGGTGGCTCTGGATGTGGAGGAGGATGTGTCCCAGTGGCCGGAGTTCAAATTCCTGCGCGAGATGTCCGTTGAGGTATCTGAGGGGGATGAGGATATCGGAGCCCTTCGGGGGATCATGGAGAGGTACGTGGGGGTTGAGAGGGATGCGAAGGGACTTCGGGAGGCCCTAAATCTTCTGGAGGGTACCGGTGGGATAGGTAATCTGGCGAGGAGCATCGTGGAAGCCGCCCTGTGGAGGGAGGAGAGTAGGGGGGTGCATTACCGCAGGGATCATCCTTCACCCTCTCCGGAGTTCTCGGGGAGGCTGGGGGTGCGCTTCAGGACCATCATGTAGGCGTCCTCCCCCGTTGAGTAGAATTTTGGTATCCTCTTTATTTTCCTGAAGCCGAACTTCTCGTAGAGGTTTATGGCCGGTTCATTCCTCACCTCCACGTGAAGGTATATGTCCCCCTTGACCGCCCCTATAACCCCCGCGAGCAGTCTCTTACCCACCCCCTTGCCCCGGTACTCGGGGAGGACTCCTATGAGGGTGAGCTCGTATAGGTCGTCGGTCAGCCGGCGAACGAAGGCGCCCCCGAGAACCGTGTCGCCCTCGTAGGCTACCAGAACCTTTCCCCCGAGGCGCACGTAGTTCATCACGGATATGTAATCCCAACGGGAGTATCTGGGGAACACCCTCTCGGATATCCTCTCAACGATCAGGGCCCCATGCACGTTGTTCTCCTGACGGATGCTCACCTTCATCGGGGCAGAAATATCCTGAAACCCTCAACCTCCTTGAACGTTCCCCTTCCGGAATCCACGAAGTGGAGACTCAGGGCGGTGGCGAGGGCATCCAGAAGGTCGGAGGGATGTATCCTCCAACCGTGGTCCACGAGTCTGAACCTCCCAAGACCCGTGATGTACTCGTTCAAGCGTTTGAATCTAACGTGCAACCCCGCTAAGGTGTTCTTGGAGGGTAGAACGCCGTTTCTCCTGTAGAAGCTCGCCACGTGAATTAGGACCACCTCCTTGCCGAAGTCCTCCGAGCGCCTGAGCACCTCGGAGATGGTATCTACGTACAGCTTCAACCGAAACTTGGGAAGACGGTAGAAGCCCTGCGGATAGTATATGAAGTTGAGGGCGAATCGCCCGGTCCCATCCGGCAGTACCTGAAACACCTCCTCCCAACGGTTGAGAACACCCACCTCTATCAGGTGTATCTTGCCCCTCCTCCTCTCCAAAATGGCGTAGGTGGGCTGGGTGGATGGGTCGGATGGACGGAAGGTTAAACCTACCAACGATTCCGCCATAACCCCCTATTTTAAACCGGCGAAGGTTCGGGTGCGTCCTCTCCGTATCATCTTTAAAATTGCCGCTTTTTATGGAGCAATTCCTGAAGGCGTTCATATCAATCTTCATCGCCATAGACGTGGTGGGGATAGTGCCCACCTTTATCGCTCTGGCGGGAGGTTTGAGCGAGAAGGCCCGCACCAAGATAGTTCTGCAGTCGGGTATCTTCGCCCTGATAGTCTCCGAGGTCTTCATCCTCTTGGGGGACTCCATCCTGAACCTCTTCACGATAACGCCGGACCACTTCAAGATAGGGGGCGGTATCCTCCTGCTCATACTCTCCGTGAGGGATCTCCTATCCTCGGAAGGTTTCAAGAGGCACACGGAGGATCTCGGTATAGTACCCCTCGGGATACCCTTGATAGTCGGGCCGGCCGTACTCACGACGGCCTTGAGCTTGGTCTCAACCGTGGGGCACCTCTACACGACGGCCGCCATGGCTCTCAACGTTCTCCTAACGTCCGTAGCCCTCCTGAACGCGAATCTGCTCCTCCGGATACTCGGCAAGGGCGGAGCCACGGCCATATCAAAGATATTCATGATAATCCTCTCGGCTTACGCCGTGAAGATGATCGTTGAGGGCCTGAAGGCGCTCTTCCTCTAAGTTAGTCCCTTCTCCACATCCGATAGGGCCCGAAGGCTACCCATCACGGTTATGGCCGCCGTCAGGAGGAGCAACACTCCCAAGAGAATCACGTTGAACGTACGTATCCCCTCGGCCAGGGGGTACCTTCTGATGCCCAACATCACTACGACGGCCACCACGCTCCAGCTGATAAGGGCGTATATGAGCGATAGGAGGACGTAGGGGTACCTCAGACCCCAGGGGGAGACGCCGGCGAGACGTAGGATCTCTATGAGATTTCTGCGATGATGGACGACGAAACGTACGGTGTAGAATGCCAGAAGGAGATTTATCAGGAGGGCCGTAAGGAGGACGACCACGTTGGTTCCCAAGAGGAAGTTGAAGAAATTCTGCGCCGCCTCAAGCCACTCCCTCCCGTAGTACGCCCCGGATACGCCCCTGTAAGCTTCAATCTCGCCCTTGAGTAGATCCAAGAACTTTACGTCCTTCCAGTGCTCCTTGGGATACACCCGCACCATGGGGTAGAAGACGTCGTCGCCGAGCCTATCCAGAAGGGAGGATAGCTGCGGATAGTAGCGCCGAAACTCCTCCTTGGCCCTCCTCTCATCCACCACCTCCACGTCCCTGACGCCCCCGAGGAGTCGTAGAAAGGATACGACTTCCTGCGGTCGCCCCTTCGGGAAAACCTCCAACCTTATGTCCGCCCTTATCCGGCGGTAGGTGTTGTAGGATATGTAGGTGGCGTTGGCGGCGAGGACGACGATGAATATGGACAGGGTTATACCCAGAACGGCGAAGACGCTCCTGTAGGAGGCCGCCTTCAGCGCCTTAAATGCCTCCCTCATCTTGGAATCCCTTCAGGATCTCCTCAAGCTCCTGCTCCGCCTTGGCCTCGGCCAGAGCGTTGAGGATGTAGGAATCGGGCTTGACGCCGGATACTATGACGGATATATGGACCCTCTCAAGCATGTGGTCCTTGTTCTTGGTGAAGTCGCCTATCTTGACGTAGGGGGAGCGGCCGGCGATGATTATCTCCTTCTTGAGGTGATCCACCACCGCGACCTCCTTCTCCCACGTCAGATTCTTACCGGTGTGGAAGAATCCCACCAGCAAGGTTCGGGCCCCGCTCAGGCTGTTTATGGAGAGGTGCCTCTTCTTCGTGTTGAGCAGCTCATAGACCTTCTGGATGTCGTTGGCGCTGGGAACCTCAAACGTGGAGATGAAGGCGAACTTGGAGAGGTTGTCGTCCCTTCCCCTGTCGGGCGGCTCCAAAGCCTTCTGGATGTCGTTGAAGTCCAAGTTGGGCTTACCGTAATCTTCGCTGATGTTCAGTATGGTCATGATGGTGTTGGCCACGTACTCGTCCGCCAACTTGTAGGCTTCGGCTATCGGCATGTTGGGATTAACTATGGAGCCGTTGTTTATGACGACGACGGAATCCAAGAGTCTGTAATATTCGGCCAGTCCCTGACGGGCTATATCCGTCTTTATCCCGGATTCCACATCCTCAGGGTATATCAGGATACCTAGGATCACGGCCTCGGGGAACATGTCGCGGAGATTCTCAACTATGACCGGTCCCGCTCCAGTTCCCGTACCGCCCCCGAGTCCGGCGACGACGATTATCAGGTCATACTCCTTCTCATCGTTGTGCTTTATGACGTTGAGCTCTCCCCTCGCTATGGCTTCCAGCGCGAGCCGCCTACCCTTCAGGGGATCCGACCCCGCCCCTCGGCCCTTCCGCCCTATCTGTATCGTCTCGGTCGTATTTTCCAGATTCTGTAGATTCTGCCTGTCGGTATTTATGGCGAACACATCCACGCTGTACGGTATGGACTTCGTATTGAAGGTCCCCGCGACCTGATCCACGATGTTGCATCCCGCTCCCCCTATTCCCAGTAGGAGGATCTCCGTAGATTGATTACGCTCAAAACGTTCTCCCATCTTTAACCTCCTTTTTCTTCAAGACCGAGTATCTCACGCTTGAAAAAGGCCAACACGCTGTCAAACAGCCCTCCCCTCATAAGACCGTTTCTGCGGGCGCGCCTGCGGCCCTCGCGCGTCTGTAGAGCCTCCCCGATGCCGTAGAAGACGAAGGCGTTGGGCGGTATATCCTTTATGTCAAGGGGCTCCGGGAATCCCGCATCTACTATGTAGTCGTGAATCTTTTTGTATTGGGCCAACCCTCCGGATGCGCTCAGGGTGAAGGTGCGCTCCATGCTCCCGCTCAGGATCCTACGCACATCCTGATGCTGGAGGAACTTGATGAAGGCGTTGCGGAGGATGTTCTCAACTATGGTGGTGTCTATGTTCTTGCCGGAAACCTGCACGTTGCGGCTGCCGGTCTTCAGGTAATCCTCCAGAACCTTCCGTCCATCTTTGGACGTTATGCTCAAGGTTGAGCTTATGCGCTGTATCAGGCTCTTGCCTCCCTCGGGGAACTCGTAGAAGTCATACACGTTGCCCCTGATGAGTTTGATCACGCGGAAGGACGTGTGCCCCAGATCCAGATGGATGTGGGTATCTATGCCGCGGTTTCGCACGCCTAAGGCGGCGTATATGGGCGAGCTGTATATCCCCACAGGCTCCAGTCCGATGTCGGAGTAGCGCGCGTTGTACTCGTGGAAGATGTCCATGAGGTTGTCGTAGAGCTCTTGGGAAAGTATTACGGCCACACCCATACCCTTGAGTATCTCAACTCTTAAGCCTCTGGGATTCTCAACGTCCCTCTCCTGGCCACCTTGGATCACGCGATAGCGCGATACGGAGAAGAATAGGGGCTTTCCGGAGTTGCCCGTTATCTTGTCGTAGAGCTCGTTGCGGAGTTTCTCTATCTGCTCCTCCGTTATCTTCCCGTCGCCGGAGGAGGGGGTTATGGATATCTCGTGGTTGGCTACCTTGAATACGGCCGCCTCGTTCATATGGACGGTTATGATGGCTGGAACGCTCCGCAATCCATCCACGGGTACGGTCTTGAAGACCTCGCGGACGGCGTCTCTCACGGTATCCACTATGGCATCCAAGTCGGATATGTAGCCCATGAATCCGCGGGTGGGTACCTCCACTATCTTGCTGGGCTTCTCCGAGCTAACGTACGTGGCCTTCGTGGTGAAGGCCCCCAAATCTATGACCAGTATGCCTCCTACCTCCCTATCTGAGAATCTCAATTTCAACCTCCAGTTGTATTCCAAAAACCTCAAATACGCGTTCCCGGACGTGCTCTATAAGCCTGATGGCGTCATCGGCTGTGCCTCCCTCGTTTATGAAGAAGTTCGCATGCTTCTCGGATACCTTCACCCCGCCTATGCGGAATCCCTTGAGCCCCGCCATGTCTATGAGCCTGCCGGCGTAGTCTCCGGGGGGATTCTTGAACATGCATCCGGCGGTCCTCTCCGTCCAAGGTTGGGTTCTCTCCCTGTAGGCCAAGAACTCCTCTATGCGACGCCTTATCTGGGCGGGATCGTCCTCCCTGAGCTTGAGAAGGGCCTCAACGAGGATACCCTCGCGCGGCAGCGAGGAGGAGCGGTAGGAGAGTGATAGCTCCTCGCGCTTGAGGGTGCGCACGTATCCGTCCTCATCCACCACGTACGCCTCCACCAGCACGTCCTTCATCTCACGGCCGTGCGCCCCGGCATTCTTCGCCACACCTCCCCCTACGGTTCCGGGAACGCCCACAACGTACTCAAGGCCGCTCAACCCCCTCGCCGCCCCCTCCTTCGCCAGCTTGGGGAGGGGCTCTCCGGCCATGGCCTTGAGGAGGTTTCCGTTCCATACGGCCCCGCGGAGATTCACCAGGCGGACGACGAGACCGTCAAATCCGGAGTCGGGGACGAGGACGTCGGAGCCCGCACCCAGAGGGAGAACCCTCAGGCCCCTCTCCCGGGCGAATTTGACGGCAAACACGACGTCATCAACCGTCCGGGCGTTGACAAAATAGCGCGCCGGACCACCCAACCGGAAGGTGGTGTAGGGGGCCAAAGGTACGTTCTCCCTCACGACCGATGACATGAACGTGGAATTATAGGGTAGGTGCATGAGGATTTTGCCACCCTGAACGAGTGCATATAATTTCCCGGAAATTTATCGCAAATTTCCACTTGCCGCCTTCCCATCGCAATTCCACGCCATGAATTTGAAGGAGGAAACTTCGCATCTAAGAGATAAATGAAACTTCCGGATTTTTGCAAGACTGAATGTACTCCTATTTTGCGCGACGAAAATCCCCTCCTCCGACCTCCCATCAACCATTTTAAGGCCGTAAGGCGTGGATTTTCAAGTGTATCAGCGCATGAGATCCAGATAGCCCGCGGGGACGAGACGGTAATCCCCCGAGCCGTCAAAATCAACGAATACGAAGGTCTTCCCCAACCCGTAGTAATGCCAAACCTCGTAGGGTTTGCCCTCCAGCCTGTAAGGGTAGGACTCCACCTCGTCCGGAGGGCCGAACTTGAGATACACCAATGCCCTGTCGGATACCTTGGCCCTGAAGCTGCTGGGGAACATCCTCATGGCCTCGTACAGTCTCTCCATGAAGTCCTCCTCCGCGCTC
This sequence comes from Thermotogae bacterium, assembly GCA_013153965.1. Classification (GTDB taxonomy): domain Bacteria; phylum Hydrothermota; class Hydrothermia; order LBFQ01; family LBFQ01; genus JAADCS01. The sequence continues at coordinate 8,153 of JAADDJ010000049.1, read as the reverse complement.
TTGCCCCCTCTCTTCTCCCAAAATTCCTCCCAAGCCTCCCTCCTCCTCTCCTTGGGTGCCTTCTGCAGGTCCTTCACGGCGTTGGGACCGAAAACGAAGGTGAGAACCGAGAGTAGGACCTTGAAGTCCCTGTCGTTCTCTATGTTGAACTGGTTGAATAGGGCTTCCGTCTCTCTCCTCAGGCCATTGACCTCGGCGATGAAACGCACCTTCCCGTAGGATAGGTCGGACTTGGGTACCAGAAAGGTGATGGTGGTGTCCCTCTCCGCCCGCAGACGTATCTCCGGGTACATCTTGGGGCGGCTCCACTGCTTGGCCATGCCGAATTTCACCGTGTAGTCGGTACGCCCCCGCGGCGATATGAGGAGCGAGAGGACGACCCCACTGTCGGCGTAATCGTAATTCAAACTTGAGAGTCGGAAATCTTTGGCCTGTTTGAGGCTCTTGGCCTTCACCCTCCTCAGGACCTTGCCGGAGTTCTCGTCGCTCAACTCCGCCTCCGCTACGAACTTCTCTCCCTCAAACGAGCATCGTAGGCTGTCCTTGACGATGGCGTAATCGCTTAAAAATCCCACGTACAACTTCCTGTACTCCACGCGGCTGCACCTGTCGGGTACGCTCAGGGATATCCTCCAGCGGATCGTATCCCTCTTCTTAACGAAGTGCCGGGCAGGGGCCACCATCTTGGCGACGACCACCGTGCTGTCAGCGTAGAAGAGCTGCTGGACGGTGAATATGAGCCCCTGCCCGAAGAGCACTCAGTCCTCCTTTATCTTCTTCAGCTTCTCTATCTCGCTCTTGAGGATGTCGCCGAGGCTCAGGACCACCTTCTCCTTCTTCATCTTCTTGGCGACACGCTCAATCTCCCTCTTCTCTTCGGCCCTCTCCTGCTCGCGGAGCATCTGGGCGTACTTCTTCTCGGAGAATAGTATGCGCTTGCGGCGAGGCTCAACCGATAGGACGGCGACGTTCAGGTCCGTTCCCTTCTCGTAGTCCATCGGCTTCTTCTTGGTGGCCAGCTGGGATCTGGGTATGAAGCCCTCTATCTCGTAGCCGTCGCCCTTGAGGGAGACTATCAGTCCGCTCTCGGAGGCGCCTATCACCTTAACGGTGACCACCGTACCCTCGGCGAGCTGCTCCTGAATCTTGGGCCAAGGATCCTCCGTCATGTGCTTGAGGGACAGCTCAACGAACCTCTGCTTCTCGTCTATCCCCAGCACCTTGAAGGTGGCCGTCTTGCCCTTCTTCAGAGCCTCGGAGGGGTGGCGGAACTTCTTGGTCCAAGAGATGTTGGACACGTGCAGATAGCCCACCAGACCGTCCGGAAGCTCAACGAAGGCTCCGTACTGGTCAAAGTCGTATATGCGACCCTCCACGACGGTGCCGGGAGCGTACCTCTCCTGAACCGTGGTCCAAGGATCCGGTTGGGTCTGCTTTATACCCAAGGATATCCTCTGCCTCTCCACATCCACGTTCAAAACTATGGCCTCTATCTCCTGACCCTCCTGAAGGAGCTCGGAGGGGTGTGAGGGGGGACGACCCCACTTCATCTCGCTGATATGCACCAACCCCTCAACGCCGGGCTCAAGCTCAACGAAGGCTCCGTAATCAACGATACGCTTGACGGTACCCTTGACCTTGGAGCCGATGGGGTACTTCTCGGCCACGCTCTCCCAAGGGTGAGGGAGGAGCTGCTTGACCGACAGGGAGATGCGCTTCTTCTCGGGGTCCACGTCCAGAACCTTGGCCGTTATCTCCTGACCCAGCTGGACCAACTCCTCTATCTTCTTGGGGCGATGCCAAGCCAACTCGCTGATATGCACGAAGCCCTCCACCCCACCTATATCCACGAAGATGCCGTGCTCTATGATTCCGCTCACGTGCCCCTTCACGATCATGCCCGGCTTCAGCTCGGATAGACGCTTCTTGATGGCTATCTCCTCCTCCTCCAGAGCGTCCTTCCGGGAGACGATGATGGTCTTACGCTGGCGATCAGCCTTGACTATCTTGACCCTGACGGTCTTGCCAACGGAGAGGGTGCGCGTGCGCCCCACGTCGCCGGAGAGGGAGCGAGGCATGAAGGCCTCCACGCCGAATATATTCACCATGAAGCCGCCCTTGACCCTCTTGGTTATGCGGCCTTCCACGAGCTCTCCCGACTGGAAGGCCTCCCATATCTTATCCCAAGCCTGCTCAAAGTCGGCCTTGTACTTGGAGAGCTTGACGCCCTTCGTCCCCTCCGCCTTCTCCACATACACGAGGACCTTCTCGCCTATCTTGGGTATGCGGTCCCCGAACTCGGACAGCGGCACGACACCCTCCGACTTACCGCCTATGTCTATGAAGACCAGGTCGCCCTCAACCTTGACGACCGTGCCCTCCACCAACTCCCCCTCCTGGGGAAGCTGCATGCTCTCTAAACCTTCCTTCAGAAGGTCCTCCGGAAGCTCTTCAACCTCCTTGAGAAGTTCCAATTCCATGGCCATTACCTCCTTTTATTCTTCGCTTCGCTCAAAGCCCTCTTCCTCGCCTCCAGCATCCGCTCCCTCAGGAGTCCGAGGAAGGCCTCCTCCTCCACGTCAAGGGGAGATAGAGGCTCTCCGAAGACGACCAGAAAGTCGCCCGGTTTCCCCTCTATCCACGTGGGGACGACCTTCACCCGCTCCCGGACCTCGGGTCTGTACGCCAGCCACTGAACTCCGCGACGCAGAGGCAGGAGAGGCTCGGACGTACGATTTCTGGTACCCTCGGGGAAGATGATTATGGCGAAATCTCTCTCCAGAAGCTCCAAGGCCGTCAGCAGGGAGCCCCTCGCCCCGGCCGAGCGCTTTATGGGATGGGCGTTGTAGGCTCTTATGATCGGTCCGAGTATGGGGTTGAAAAGCTCCCGCTTGGCTATGAAATGCACCTCCCGCGGATAGGCTGCGAAGCCCAATACGGGGGGATCCCAAGCGCTCCTGTGGTTTGAGGCTATTATCAGGGGACCCCGCCGCGGCAGATTCTCCTTACCCAACTCCTCAACACCCAAAAACCAACGGAAGAACGGATACGCGAGAGCGTACGAGATTCGCCATTTGAGACTTGCTCCCTTCAAGCACTCCCCCTGCTTCCCCCTAAGGGGCCTCCGCCGAGGCGGAGTTAGGTGGCTATTATATGGGGGAAAGCTCTCAACCTTAGAATATTGCCGATGCTATCTCTCATGGCTCTCTTGAGAGTGGAGGCTTATCCCGTGTGGTTTCCCGCTACGGACTCAGTACGATACGTCATAAGCGCCATACATGTGATCTCGGATAGACCCGTGAAGGGGAAGGTGAAGACGGTTCTTGAATTCGTCAGCGAGGGGAAACGTCCATTCAGGGACAGCTTCATCAACGAGATAAAGGGCAAGAACGACTTCTTTCTCTTTTACGAGAGCGCCGTGGGATGGGATACAACCACCCTCAGGGGAACGCTAACGGTGGGGAAGGAGAGTGCATCCTTCACGTCGGGTCTGAAGGGGTACGGTCGCCTCAAGACGTCCTCCCTGATACTGGCCTACCGGATATCAAAGAACGACCCTTCCGCCCTCTTCAAGAGAGGCGATACCTACATACGTCCGTGTTTCACCTGCATCTTCTACGGCTACATGAATCTGTACCTGGAGGTCCTCTCCGACTCCCCCTTCGTGATGACGGGGGTTATTCGGAGGGATGGGAAACCGGTGATGAGGATACCCGCCGAAACCTACACCTCATCCCGCAACATCTCCCTCACCCTGCCCATCCGTGAGCTCAAGGAGGGGGATTACGAGATAGATGTGAGCGTCATCTCCCCCAAGTTGGGGGAGGAGGTCGTCCTGAAGCGGAGCTTCATGGTCTCCAAGTACGGCGACGATATAGCATCCTTCATAGACTACATCGCCACAGACGAGGAGTTGCGGACTTTCCGGAGGTTGGTGGATATCAGGGAGCGGATAAACTTCCTGCGGAGGTTCTGGTCCAAGAGGGGAGACGCCTTCTACATGGAGTTCCGGCGTCGGGTGAGGGTGGCCGACAGCCTATTCTCAACGCCCAACAGGCTCGGACGATACACGGATATGGGCCGCATATACATAAAGCGCGGGAAGCCCGACGAGGTTGTTCGGGTTGATATGAGCGAGGGCTCCCGCCCGTACGTGAAGTGGGTGTATTACACCGGCGGTGGCTACACCTACTACTTCTACGACCCCATCGGCACCGGAGAGTACGTTCTGGTCCGCACGGATGATCCCGAGGAGGCCACCTTAGGCCCCAAGTACGTGGCCCCCTCCTTGGACTTTGACGAGGGTGGCGGTTGGGACAGGTGAGGGTATTCATATCCACGGGCGAGAAGTCGGGGGATCAGAATGCGGCCTATCTGGTGCGCAGGCTTAAGGGACGGTTCCCGGAATTGACATTCGTCGGAATGGGGGGGGAGAATCTCAGACGGGAGGGGGTGAAGCTGGTGGCGGACCCATCCGAGGTGGCCGTCGTTGGGCTTCAGGAGGCCATTCGCAAGCTCGGACGGATAAACCGCCTCAAGTCCTTGGTTTTGAGGGAGGCCCTTGAGAGCGACATATTCCTCGCCGTGGATTTCCCCGGCTTCAACCTCCCTCTGGCCATGAAGCTCAAGGAGTACGGCAAGAAGGTGATATACTACATCGCTCCGCAGGTGTGGGCTTGGGGGAGATGGAGGGTGAGGCACCTCGCCCGGTTGGACGGCGTTATGGTAGTCCTCCCTTTTGAAGAGCCTTTCCTGCAATCCTACGGCGTTAGGGCGACTTTCGTGGGCCATCCGGCCGCCGATATGAGGGCCTCCGGGCGGTACGGGAGGGAGGGATTTACCGTCGGATTCCTCCCCGGCTCCCGCCGAGATGAGGTCAGACGCCTGCTTCCGAGGATGGAGCGTGTGGCCCGGGAGATAAGGCGGGTGAGGCCCGACGCCCGGCTACTCTTCTCCCTAAACTCGGACGTTAAACCCGATGTGGAGGGGGTGGAGACGGTGAGGGGAGAGGGTAGGGAGGTGATAGCCTCCAGCGACGTGGTGGTGATGGCTTCGGGCACGGCCACTCTGGAGGCCGCCCTTGAGGGTAAGCCCGCCGTCGTCCTCTACGCCCTGTCCGAGGTATCCTGGTGGTTGGGCAGGCTCCTCGTGAAGACCCGATGCATAAGTCTGCCCAACATCATACTGGGTGAGAGGGTGTATCCGGAGCACGTTCAACATATAGACCCTGTCAAGGTGGCCCGGGACGTCTTCTCCCTGTACGAGAGGCGCGATGAGATAGCCCGACGTCTGAAGGTCATAGAGCGCATGCTCTCGGTGGATAGGACGGCCGAGACTTTCGGGACGTTTCTCTCCGATTAGAATATCCCCTTGAGGTACCTACTCGCCGCCGTACTGGTCCATCTGCTCATGTTTTCCCTTCTGGTGGTGGCTGTCCTGACGGCCAACGGGGGACATTTCCAGTACGCTTTAGACGACGCGTACATACACATGGCCGTGGCCAAGAATTTTGTCCTATCGGGCGTGTGGGGAATAACTCCCTACGCCACCACATCGTCGCTCTCCTCGGTACTCTGGCCGTGGCTTCTGGTGGGGACCTACTCCCTGTTCGGGGTGAATGCGCTCTCGCCGTTGCTCCTCAACCTCCTGCTATCGCTCCTCCTCATAGGCTTGGCCTTCCTCCTCCTGCCTCCCCGCAGGGCCTTCCTGTTCTCGTTGGGTGCCTCCCTTCTGGGCAGCACGTTGGGCCTGACATTTACGGGTTTGGAGCACATCCTACACGCTCTGGCGACCCTGCTCCTTCTGGCCCTAACTGCGGACCTTCTCAAGGTGGGGAGGTGGTCGCCCCTGGCCCTGTTTTCGGTCGCCGCTCTGACGACCGGGGCCCGCTACGAGGGGATGGCCGCTGTCCTCATCCTCAGCCTATACCGCCTCTACAGGAGGGATCCCCTCGGGGCTACGGCGTTGCTCTTGGGAGGTGCTATACCCGTGGTCCTCTACGGACTGTGGAGCATATCCGCCGGATGGTACTTCCTGCCCACGTCCGTCCTGACGAAGATGTACCGCTTCAACCTATCCTCATCGGCCGGACTTATGGACTTTTTGGGCCTAAAGGCCGTGAGGGCGGCTCTGAAGGAGCCGGCTCTCTACTCCATAGTGGTGGCATCCCTGTGGTCTTTGGAGAGGGGTAAGTTCAAGGGAGCGGCTCTGGCCGGCCTGGCCATAATCTTGGCCCAACTGCAATTTGGGAATGTGGGATGGTTCTACCGCTACGAGGCTTACGCCGTCATCCTCGGGCTATTCATCCTGCTGCTCAACGCATCCCCACCCGAAGGGTGGTTCAGAAGGATGGCTGCCCTGGCTCTGATGCTCCCGCTCCTCCTGCGGGGATGGAAGGTCCTGCACGGAGTCCCTACCGCCTCCAACGAGCAGTTCCGTCAGGATTACCAGATGGCCATGTTCGTGCGCCGATACTACGACGGTGGAGTGGTCGTCCTTAACGATGTGGGGAATGTGGCCTTCTACACGGAGGCCCGCATCTTGGACCTATGGGGACTGGCAACGAGGGAGACGGCCGAGATGCTCCTTGAGGGAAGATACACGTGGGAGCGGGTTGATAGTCTCGTGAGGGCGAAGGGTGGGGAGATAGGGATACTCTACGGGGACGTCTTCGCCCACCGGCACTTCCCCATAGGCTGGGAGGAGGTGGGGATCTGGTATCTGGAGGATGTCAAGCCGTTGGTCGTCGGCAGTCCGGCCCTGTACTTCTACGCCATATCCGAGGAGCCGGATACCCTACGCTCCCGCATCGTTCGGTACTCCCGGATGGAGCTTCCCCCCAAAGTCCTCTGGGAAGTCTTCTAAGGTATCCACGTTATACTATCGGAATGCGCACCGTTCTCAAGGGCATGCGCGCCGTCTTTGACGGCTATATCCTGCGCAAGGGGGTGGATGTGGCGGTGGAGTTCGGCAAGATCGTTGAGATAAACGAGGACCTGAAAGGGGACGAGTACGTGATACTTGAGGACAAGGTTCTCTATCCGGCCTTCGTTGATGCTCACACCCATCTGATATACGCCGGAAACCGTGTGTTTGAGCTTGAGATGAGGCTCTCGGGGGCCTCCTATCTGGAGATCCTCAAGCGGGGAGGGGGAATACTCTCAACGGTGGAAGCCACCGTTAAGGCGAGCGACGACGAGTTGATAGATGCCACCCTGAGGCGTATCAGAGTTCTCCAGAGTAAGGGGGTCGGGGTGGTGGAGATAAAGACCGGATACGGAATATCGTACGAGCAGGAGGTCCGTCTGCTGCGACTCATCCACGAGGTGGCCGTTAAGGCGGACGTGGTGGTCGTTCCCACCCTCCTGTTCCACGTGCCACCGAGGGATATGGACGTTGAGGAGTACCTGAAGGAATTCTTTGAGCGCTACGACGAGTATGCGGACCTGATAAAGTTCGTAGATGTCTTCGCCGACGAGGGGGCCTACGGCCCGAAGGAGACGGAGATGATCCTCTCCTTCTACAGGGGCAAGGGCGTACCCTGCCGTCTTCACGCCGACGAGTTCTCTCCCTTCGCCTCCCATCTGGCGGCCAAGTACGGCTGCGTCTCGGCGGATCACCTGATACACACCACCGAAGAGGGCGTTAAGGCGTTGGCCGAGGCGGGCGTGATGGCCACCCTCTGTCCCATCACCGGTTTCTTCCTGCGTGAGGGTTTCGCCCCCTACGGGATGATGAAGGAGCACGGCCTCAGGGTCGCCCTCTCATCCGACCACAACCCCGGTACGGCCCCATTCCTCAACCCATTCCTAACCGTACTTCTGGCCGTCTTCGGCTACGGCATGCTCCCCAACGAGGCCTTCTCGGCCCATACGGCCGCGGCCGCCGACTCCCTTCTGCTCAAGAATTTGGGCCGTATAGAGCCCGGAGCGAGGGCCCTGATGTTCGCCATGGACTACACCCCCAACGAGCTGGTTTATTGGGGGAAGGTAGATGCTCCGGTCCAGCCGGTGAGATTCTGACTTTTGCAGGCCCGGGTGCAACGTCCCGGAAGATCCAAAGCCCTCAACGGTAGGCTTTAAAGTCATGATCCTGATAGCCTCTTTGACTCCCATCTTTTACGGCGAAGGGTACGTGAGGAGCCTGCCTGATGG
>JAADDJ010000054.1 GCA_013153965.1 Thermotogae bacterium | reverse complement strand
TTCGGGTACCGCAGGTACGAGCTCTCCAACTTCGCCCTCCCCGGCTACGAGAGTCTCCACAACCGCATATACTGGAGACGGGAGTGGTACAAGGGTTTCGGCCCCTCCGCCTCCTCCTTCATCAAGGAGAGCCGCCTCCGATACACCAACGTACCGTCCATATCACGCTACATCCGGGAGTTTCCCCCTCCGAGGCGGTACGACCCTCTGGACGAGGAGGCCGAGAGGATGGAAATCGTATTCTTGGGCCTTAGGACCGGGAGCCTCCCGGTGGATTGGTACGTTGAGAACTACGGTGCGGAGCGACTGAAGGCTCTGGAGGAATTCTTGGATGTTAAGGGGGGGAGGATCTCCGTAAAGAACGAATACCTCTACCTCTTTGATGCCATAGTCCGAAGGATGGTGTGAAGGGGGCGGGTACCCGCCCCCTCAACTTCGTCAGGAGCCCTTCTGCTGGAGCCTCTCCTTGATGGGTCTCAGGTACTTCTCTATGTACTCCCTCTTGATACGGGTCAGCTCCGTCTCGGGGAACATGGCCAGCAATCTCCAGCCTATCTCAAACGTCTCCTCTATGGTCCGAGGCCTGTTCCCCTGATTGAGCATCTCCTGCTCAAACCTATCGGCGAAACGCAGATATATGCGCTCGTTCTCGTCTATCGCATCCTCACCTACTATGGAGACCAGACGGCGCACGTCCTTACCGCGGGCGTACGCTGCGAAGAGCTGGTCCGCCCAGTTCCGATGGAACTCCGCCGTCTTCCCCTTACCTATACCGAGGTTCATCAGACGGCTGAGGGAGGGTAGAGGGTCTATGGGAGGAAATACGCCGGCGGCGTGGAGCTCTCGCGAGAGCACTATCTGGCCCTCGGTGATGTAGCCGGTCAGGTCGGGTATGGGATGGGTGATGTCGTCGTCGGGCATCGTGAGGATGGGGATCTGCGTGACCGAGCCCTTACGTCCCTTGATTCGCCCGGCACGCTCGTATATGGTCGCCAGGTCCGTGTACATGTAGCCGGGATATCCTCGTCTTCCGGGGACCTCCTCGCGAGCGGCGGCTATCTCGCGCAGGGCCTCGGCGTAGTTGGTCATGTCCGTGAGGATCACCAGGACCTGATACCCTAAGTCAAAGGCGAAGTACTCCGCCACCGTGAGGGCGAAGCGCGGGGTCAGGAGTCGCTCAATCGGCGGGTCGTCGGCGAGGTTTATGAAGGCTATGAGTCGGCTGGCGGCTCCCATCTCCTCAAACTGCTGCTTGAAGAAGGCGTACTCACGCTGGGTTATACCCATGGCGGCGAAGACGACCAGAAACTGCTCCCCCTCCCCACGGACCGTGGCGTTTCTCATTATGAACGCGGCTATCTCGTTGGCCGGGAGGCCCGCTCCGGAGAATATGGGGAGCTTCTGACCCCGTACGAGGGTGTTGAAACCGTCTATCGCGGATATGCCGGTCTGGATGAAGTCGGAGGGCTTATCGCGAGCCACGGGGTTTATGGCCTCACCGATTATGGGGAGCCTCTTCTCGGGGACCACAGGAGGCAACCCGTCTATGGGCTCACCCCTTCCGTTGAACACCCTACCCACCAGGTCCTTGGACACGCCTATCCGCACCACGTTATCAACCAGTCTCACCCGTATGGACGTGGCATCAAGTCCCAACGTACCCTCAAGGACCTGAATCACCGCCAGATCCTCGGATACCTCAAGGACCTGACCTCCCCTCTTCGTACCGTCGGGTAGGAGGATCTCAACCAACGACCCGTAGGGCAACTCCTTGGCCTTATCAACGATTATGAGTGGGCCCGATATGTACTTCGCGCCCACGTACTCCTTGGTTGCAAGTTCCATAGGTGGCTATTATACCCCCGGGGTGTTTGCCACAGCGGGAAGAGGGTTCCTACCGGATGACTCCCGCCATGAAACTGACCGCCGACGATGTCTCGTCCTCCCGAGATACGTCGTAGGCCAGAGACTCCCCCTCCTCCCCCTCAATTAGACGCATGAGGGCGTAGGTGGCACCGTAGGCGTCTATGCGGGTGGGATTCCCCATCTCCTCGTAGAGGGCCTTAAGGGACTCGGGAACCCCGGTTGAGAAAGATGCCATGAATTCGCCGTCGTAGTGGAGCATCCTGTCCTCATCCAAGAACTCGTCTCCGAACTTGGGTCCCACGTGGGAGAGGTCCACGGCGGCGACGGGAAGGAACTCCCTGCCCCGCAGAATCTCCCGGAGTTTAATCATCGCCTCGTCTATGGCCTCGGGCCCGTCGCCCAGGTCCGACACGATGAGGGGTACCACTCTCAACCGCCTCTCGGGGAACAGAGCCTTCACGAAGACGGCCGGGAACTCAACCGAATGCTCCCTCACGAACGCGAGGGGATCGGAGACGAGATCATAGGAGACCGAGCCGGTCAGCTTTGAGACGACGTCGTCGGCCACCTCCAACCTCCCCAAAGGGGTTTCCAGAGCCATGGGTAGGACCTGAACGGGATGGCGTATGGGAGAGTGGGCCACACCCAGAATCACGATCAAATCCGCCGGATTTCTGAAGATCGCCCTCAACCCCTCCACATACACGGGCCAACCCCGCCGGGGATCTATATGGGGGATGACGACCCCGCGCGCCGTTAGATCCCTACCGCTGCTGTCCAACCTACGGGCCGCCGCCACCTTCTCCCTGAGGGCCATGGGGTCCGCGGGATAGGAGAGGCCGGCCATGGTGTAAGGACGGGAATCCCTCCTTAGGAAATCCTCCGTGGCCTTCCTGTAGGCCTCCTCAAACCTCGGACTATCCAAAAGGTAAAGTTCATCCAACTTCTCTATCAGGGTGAGGATCTCCGCCGGACCCACCCGCTCACCGACTATCTTGGAGTACTCCTCGGCTATCTCGCCCAAGGTACGTTTGCCATCCATAAGCCCCAACACGACGGCGGCGGCGGGGGACAGGGATACGGGATTCGGGGAGAGCCCCAGAGGGTCGCTCAGGACCAGCGCACCATCTTGTAGCGTCATCTGAAGGGGACGCAGACGGGGCCTCCAGTTGAGCTTGGACTCATCCATGGGCGAAATTGTACCGCCGAACATCGCCCGAAGGAAGCCGCCGTAAAATACGACGATGTTGGATACCGTCCTCATCATCGGTCCCTTTCTCGCCGGCGTGCGCGAGGGTTTCGTAGATTATCTCCACCCACCCGCCGAAGAGTACCGCTCGCCCGTGGTACCCGGCCCCATAGTCTGGAAACCCCTACCGGCCGACACCGACGGATACTTCCGCATAGAGGTTGATACCGCTCGCCTACGCTCGCTCAACGAGGAGCACGGTCTGGCCGGTATAAATCTCCTCTACTACGTGAAGGGGGCGGTGAGGGTTGATACCCCGGGGGTGTATCTGGTCAGAGGGCGAAGGATAGGCAGCCTGAGGCTCCAAGACCACAGATACGCCCTGAACTACTACGGCGACTACGAGGGGTTGGCATTCCTGAAGCCGGGGGATACGGTCAGATTCGCCGTCGGAGGTCTCGGAGGCGCGAGACCTTTCAAGTTGGACGTCAGGCGGGCCCCGGATACGCCGTTCATATACTACGGGGATCTCACTCTCCCAGACCTGCTCGTGGGTGAGGCCTATGAGGGATACGTGGGAATAACTTTGGCCAACCCCACCTTGAAAACGGTCAAGGTCAAGCTGCAGGGAAGGAGCTACGCCCTCCAACCCCTCTCATTTCTGAAGGTCCCGGTGAGGATACACGTGAAGGCGCCGAATCGTCCGGGGACCACGGCCGTGGATATACATCTGAACGGGAGGCCCCATCGGATAAAACTCGCCGTGAAACGCCCATCGGCCCCGTACGTGAGGCGCACATTCCTCTCGGAGATAGACTCCTCCGTTCAATACTACGCCGTCAAATTCCCCAAGAGATACTCACCCCGGCGCAAGTACGGGTTGGTCCTAAGTCTTCACGGTGCCGGCGTGAAGGCGGAGAACCGCTGCCGGAACCACAGACCCCGGGATAGGGAGATAGTGGTATGTCCCACGAACAGACGTCGCTGGGGGTTTGACTGGGAGGATTGGGGAAGGATGGACGCGCTGGAGGCCCTAAACGATGCCCTCGGAAAGTTCAACGTGAATCGGCGGAGCATATACCTGATGGGTACATCCATGGGAGGCCACGGAGTGTGGCACCTATGCACGTCCTACCCATCCATCTGGAAGGCCTGTATGCCGGCCGCCGCGTGGCTCTCCATAGACCTCTACATTCCAACCCACCTGCAGCGCCACAGGCTCTTCGGCAAGACGCCCTTCGTGAGCCTTCAGGAGAGACTGTACCAGCAGGCTCGCACGACCCAGCTCTTTGAGAATCTGCTGAATCTTCCCGTCGTTATCCTTCAGGGCGGCAAGGACGATAACGTTCCCCCCTTCCACGCCCTCCTCGCCTCGGATATACTCTCCCGCCTCGGGGCAATCTACCGTCTCGTATGGAGGGAGGAGCGGGGGCACTGGTGGGACGGCTCTCTGGATGATCCAGAGCTGTGGAGATGGGCGTACCGGCTGAAGGTCAAACGCAAAACCCGCCGCTTCTACACCTACGACCTCGGCGTGAGCGACTCCGCCTTCGGAATAAGGCTCCTTGAGACCCAAACTCCCTTCTATCGTGCCGGATTCACCCTAAGGCGCTCCGGGAGGACCCTTTACCTTCAAACGGAGAACGTGAAATCTCTGGTCATACCGGACTTTCGGGGAAAGGTCGTGATAGACGGCGACACCCTCGCGTACTCCGGGGAGGTTCTGGTGAGGTACAAGCGCTGGAGGAAGATGCGCGGGTACGTCTATCGTCGTCCCGTACTCTTCCGCGATGTTTTCAGCCGTCCCTTCATCATCGTATTCTCCTCATCCGAGCCGTGGAGTAGGGATGTGGCCGTCTTCTACGCGAACGCCTGGTGGTCCTACGCCAACGGACGGGCCCCCATCCTTCCCGATACCGCCCTCAACGAGAGTTTCGTCAGAGGCAACACCCACAATCTCGTAATCATCGGCTCAAAGGCCAAATTGCCGCCGTTTCTGGATAACATGTACCGCAAGGTCAAAGAAGGAAGGGTGGAGGTCGTCCCCCTCACCTACGACCGCCTGATGCTCGTGGAGAAGGTGGCGGATACCGCTCTGGTCCCTCTTCTCTACTCTTTGGTACCCTCGTCGGTCCGGTCGGTGAGGGCCATGCCCTCTTGGATAGAGTTGGATGTGAAGGCGAAGCTCTTCGGCCTCAACGCTTTGAGGGGAGGACTCAAGTTCTCCAGCCACATCTGGCGTTGAACCGGTATAGAATACACGAGGTGTTCTCCGGGATAGTGGAAGGGAGAGCCGAGGTAGTGAGGGTCAGGGATGGGGAGAGGGGAATGCGGGTGGAGTGGAAGTTCCCCGAAGGTTTGACCTTGGAGGTCGGCCAATCCGTCGCGCTTGACGGAGTCTGTCTGACGGTGGAGAGGTTCGCGGAGGGTGTCGCCACCTTCTTCCTCTCGGACGAGACCCTCGGACGCACCAAATTCGGAGAGGTTCTCAAACCGGGATACGTGAGCAACTACGAGAGGGCCTTGAAGGTCGGCGATAGGTTGGACGGTCATATAGTCCTCGGCCACGTGGATGGGGTGGCCCGACTCACAAAGGTGCGCGATTACGGAGACGGCGGGAAGGAGTGGGAGGTGGAGGTGCCGGAAGAGTTGGCCAGGTACGTGGCCGAGAAGGGCTCCGTGGCTCTGGATGGAACGAGCCTGACGGTCAATTCCGTCGCCGGGAACCGCTTCGTCATCCGTCTCGTCCCCCACACCCTGCGGATAACCGCCCTCGGGGTACGGCGCGAGGGAGAGAAGTTGAACTTTGAGGCCGATGTGATAGCCCGGTACGTTGAGAGATTGATGGAGTTTATGAGATGAGCCGTCTTCCCCTGCTGATAGTGCTCGCAGGTCTCGCCCTCTCGCTCGCCGACCTTCGCGTGGGTCCCATAGTTTGGGCCTCGGCCCCCGTGGTGGTCTATCTCGCCGTAGCCTACACCTACAGGCGGAATCTCGGATGGTGGTCTCTGGTCGGAGTATTCAGTACCGCCGTAGCCATCCTCTCGGCGCTTCTCAAGGTTGGAGGTTGAGGTTGATAACCAAGGACGACCTGATAAACCTGTTTCTGGTCGGCGTATCCGCCGTCCTTCCGGAGAACCTGATGCGGGAGAACCTGCGGATATTCGGCCCCTTCATAAAGGTCTCCAGATTCCGCTTCCGGGGAGGGGCCCACATTCTCGGAGCCGGCAAGGCGTCGGTGCGCATGGCCAACGAGGCCCTACGCATCCTGCGGGACAGGGTGCTGGGTGGGGTTGTCATAGGCGTGAGGGGAGGACCGGAGGGGATACCCGGACCTGTGAGATTCTTCTACGGAAGCCACCCCCTACCCTCGCGGGACAATCTGGAGGCTACGGATGAGCTCCTCCGATACCTATCCTCCCTCGGTCCGGAGGACCGCTTCCTCTTTCTCCTTTCGGGAGGGGCCTCCGCCCTGATGGAGAAACCTATACCCCCGATAACCCTTGAGGACCTACGCAGGACCACCGAGATGCTTCTGAAGTCCGGCATGGACATAACCCAGATAAACGCCGTGCGTAAGCACCTATCCGCCGTAAAGGGAGGACGCCTCGCCAAGATTACGAGGGCCAGAGGCTACGTCCTCGTCCTCTCCGACGTCGTGGGGGATGACCTATCGTCCATAGGCTCCGGCCCCTTCTTCCCGGACCCAACCACCTACGAGGACGTTGAGCGCCTACTGAAGGAGCACGGCCTATGGGACGCCCTTCCCGAGAGCGTCCGGCTGGTGGTTAAACGGGGGGTGGCGGGTGAGATAGAGGAGACCCTGAAGAGTATGCCCAAGCGAATCCGGCACATAATCGTGGGGAACAACCGCACGGCCCTGCTCGCCGTTAAAGACGCGGCCCGGAGTCTGGGTCTGCGGGTCAGGGTGATGACCGACCTTATAAAGGGGGAGGCCCGTGAGGTGGCCAAGGTACTCCACGCCTTGGCCCGACACGTGGGCGTACATCGGGAGCCCTTCCCCCCACCCGTCCTGATGCTATTCGGAGGTGAGACCACCGTATCGGTGAGGGGAGAGGGCAAGGGGGGGAGGAATCAGGAGCTGGCCCTCGCCTTCCTGAAGGAGATGAGAGAGGACCTTAGAATACTCCTCTTGAGCGCCGGAACGGACGGTATAGACGGGCCCACCGATGCGGCCGGGGCCGTGGTGAGCGAGGAGGATAGGAGGAGGGCGTTGGAGATGGGGCTTGATATTGACGCCTTTCTGCGGGAGAACGATTCCTACAACTTTCACCGCATGTTGGGAACCCACGTGCGCACCGGTCCGACGGGAACGAACGTGGCCGATATGATACTTTTGTACGTGGAGGGGAAGAGATGAGATTCTTAACCGCTTTGAGACAGCCCACCATAAGGAAGCTGGAGATGCTGGAGAGCGCGCACATAGTGGTGGGCATACCCACCTACATGAGTGCCAACACCGTAGATAAGGTCATAAGTACGGTGTGTCAGGGCCTGCACCTATACTTTCCCGACAAGAGGAGCCTCATCTTCGTCTCCGACGGAGGCTCAACCGACGACACGAGGGAGGTGGCCCGCTCCGTGGATGTCTCCGACTACGAGCACGAGAAGATAGTGGCCATATACAGGGGTCTGCCGGGGAAGGGGTCGGCCCTAAGGGCCGTGTTTGAGGCGGCGACCTTCTTGGATGCGGAGGCCGTGGCCCTGTTTGACGCGGACCTGCGCTCCATAACCCCCGAGTGGGTCAGGAACATACTCCAACCCGTCCTCAAGGATGGCTACGATTACATAACCCCCTACTACAGGCGGTACAAGTACGATGGCACCATAACCAACACGGTGGTCTATCCCCTCGTCAGGGCCCTCTTCGGGAAGAGGATAAGGCAACCCATAGGCGGAGACTTCGGCCTATCCTCCGCTCTGGCCATGCACTACGCCAAGCAGAAGGTCTGGGAGACGGACGTGGCCCGATTCGGCATAGACATATGGATGACCATAAACGCCATAACCGGAAACTTCCGCATAGCCCAAACCCGCCTCGGAGCCAAGATACACAACGTGAAGGACCCGGCCAAGCACCTGTCGGATATGTTCCGGCAGGTTGTGGGTACCATATTCTCGCTCTTGGACGAATACGAGGATTTCTGGATGGCCGTAAAGGGCTCCGAGGACGTGCCCATAATCGGGGAGGAGGTGGGCGAGGAGCCTCAACCCTTTGACATAAACGTCCAAGAGCTGATAGACTACTTCAAGCTCGGATTCCAAAACTTCGGGAAGATCTGGGAGAGCATCCTTGAGCCGGAGGACTACGAGATATACGAGAGGTTGGCCCACGAGACGGACCCCGACAAGTTCGTCATTCCAAACGAGACTTGGGCCCGCACGGTATATAGGTACGCGGCCGTATTCCACAGTATGCCCCGCCAGAGGTTCAAAGTCCTCAACACCCTGATACCCCTCTACAACCTCAACGTGGCCAACATATACAACCGCCTCAAGGACGCCGATTACGATGAGGCAGAAGCCTTCTTTGACTCGCTCGCGCGCACCTTTGAGGACCTGAAGGGATACTTCGTGGGTCTGTGGAGGAGCGTGGCCAAGGGAGGAGCGACCGCGTAGGGGAATGTCCAAGGGACTGTTGGAGCTCTTCTTAGAACTCCCCGAGGAGGTCAGACGCAGGGCCCTCATCCACAAGAGCATGGGAAACGAGGATTTCTTCCGCCTCGCCACATTGGGGGATGCGGTCCTGAATCTGTGGATAGTATCCCGACTCTTCGGGGAGGGACTGGACGAGGAAGAGATAAGCACCTTAGCCGCCGACTACAAGAGCAACAGGGCCCTATACCTGATAGCAAAGCGGCTGGGAATTGATGAGTGGTTGGTGGCGGAGGAGGGGTCAAAGGGCGAGTACTCCTACGCGAGCATGTTTGAGGCGATGCTGGGGATCCTCTATCTCCATCGGCGACTGGACGAGATCTTCGGGGCGCTGGACGAGGAAATCTGGCCCCTCATGCGGGAGCTCTACCCGCTCTTCAGGAACTACTGGCAGGCCCTATGGAAGCGCAGGGGAGCACGCATAAGGGTGCGCTACCGCTCCACACCCTCCGGCTTCACCGCGAAGATATACGAGGGAGGGCTCCTTTTGGCCGAGGGACACGGAAGGAGCAAGAAGGATGCCCGCAACGTCGCGGCGAGGATGCTGGTTCGGCGATATAATGAAGGTACCATGGCGAAGAGAGTTCTTCTGATAGCGGGCGATTACGCGGAGGATTACGAGACTATGGTGCCCTTCCAGATGCTCCTGATGGTGGGAGTGGAGGTGGATGCCGTATGTCCGGACAAGAAGGCCGGAGAGAGGATAATCACCGCCGTCCATGACTTTACGGGAGAGCAAACCTACAGCGAGAAGCCGGGCCACTACTTCACCCTCAACCGGGACTTTGACAGCGTGAATCCGGAGGATTACGATGGTCTGGTCCTCCCCGGCGGCAGGGCCCCCGAGTACGTGCGCCTCCATCCGAGGGTCAGGGAGATAGTCAAGCACTTCGTTGATGCCGGAAAGCCCATCGCCGCCATATGCCACGGGCCGCTCATCCTCGCGGCCATACCCGGCGCCCTAAAGGGGAGGAAGGCCACATGCTATCCCGCAGTCTCGCCCGATATAATCAACGCCGGGGCCGAGTACGTTGAGGTCCCCATAGACGACGTAGTGGTGGATGGAAATTTAATAACGGCACCCGCATGGCCGGCCCACCCCAAGTGGATGCGGGAGTTCATTCGTCTTCTGGGTATAGATTTCGTTCAGAAGTGAGGGCCCTTGGAGATACTCAACCAGCTCCCCTTTAGAAAGTACAGCGCCCTGAGCGACTTCCTCGCCTTCTTGGGTATATACGACGACGAGGAGCGCCGTAAGGTCTGGAGCACCCTCTTAGATAGGTACTCCGACGCCATAGAGGGAGGGGTGGTCGTGGAGGTGGGGGCGGGTCTGGGGGAGTTCTCGCTCATGGCTCTGGAGATGGGAGCCCGCAAGGTGTATGCCGTTGAGAGAAACCCCTACGCGCACGAGGTCCTGCGGGAGAGGCTCGGGAGGTATCGGAACGTGCGGGTGGTGAAGGCCGACGCCCTCCGATTCGTACCGCGGGAGGACGTGGATGTTCTCATCCACGATTTCTACGGTCCTCTTCTCTACGACGAGTCCCTGTACGTTCTGGATAACCTACCGTACCGCCCGAGGGTGGTCCTACCCAACGGGGGGAGGCTCGTGGTGGGAACGACCAAGCTCGCCGCCCTCCGGGACCCCACGGTCAAGCCCGATATACTCCGCCATTTAAACGGGGTCCTCGTGGCGGACCTATTCCCCGTAGAGGATAAGCCCGAAGCCGAGGAGAAGGTGGTGGCCACGTGGTCATTCGGCGGTGGGCTGTCCATGGAGCCGAGCGTTGATATAGGGGAGATGGTGGGGGACCTGCTCATGTTCTATCTGGAGGTTCAGCACAACGGCCGGACGCTATGCTCCTCCTTCACCTGCACCAACTGGTCGGTCGCATGGACGCCGAGAGTGGGGGACGTGTTTGAGATAAAGTTCAAGTGGGATGGGGACTTCACCAAGACGTACTTCCGCTGGGTGTTATGAGATCCATTTCCCTCTTAGACTTTCCAGAGCGGATGCATTACGTTAAGGAAGGCGAGTACATCCTCCTCTGGGGAGGGCCCGACGCGCACTACCTCAGCGAGTACAGGCCGGGAAAGTACGTGCATTCCCACAGGGGTATAGTCCTCCTGCCGGAGAATCTACGCTGGGGGCAGGCCCTAACATCCTCAACGGGCCGCATATTCTACGTGATACGACCCTCCAACGCGGACTTCGTCCTCCGGCTAAGGCGCAAGACGAATATCTTCTACCCAAAGGACATGGGGTTGGTCCTCCTCTACACCGATTTTCATCCTCACTCCAAGATACTTGAGGTCGGAAGCGGAAGCGGAGCCATGGCCGTCGTCTTCAGCCGCCTTCTGGTTCCCCCGGGAAAGCTCTACTCCTACGATATAAATCGTCGCCATCAGAGGGTGGCGAGGGAGAACGTGGCCAAGTACGGGCGGCCGGAGAACGTCGTATGGCACGTGCGCGATGTGGCCCAGTGCGGTTTCTGGGAGAAGGACGCGGATATCGTCGTCATAGACGTGCCGGAGCCTTGGGCCATAGTGCCCCACGCACACAGGTCGCTCAAGGGAGGAGGATTTCTGGTGTCGGCCTCGCCCAACGTGGAGCAGGTCAAGGAGACCCGGAGGGCGATGAACGAGATGGGATTCTTCGGCATAAGGACGGTGGAGCTCCTGATGAGGGACTGGCATATAAGGGAGGTGGGATGCCGCCCGGACCACCGGATGCAGGGGCATACCCTCTTCTACACCTTCGGTCGCAAGGTGATTGAGAAGGAACCGACCGTAAAATAGACCGCTTCTATGGACAACAACAGAGGTTCCTTCTGGACTACCCTTTTGATTTGGGGGGGATTACTTCTGGCGGGGATGTTTGCCATTCAACTATTCACACATCCACCTTCACCGGAGACGGAGATAACCTACAACACCTTCCTTGAGCTCGTTGATTCGGAGAACATAGACACCCTCGTGGTGTCGGATGGGACGGTCTCGGGCGTTCTGAAACAGCCCATGGTGATAGGGGATCGTCAGGTGAGCCGCTTCAAGGTGAATCTGCCACCCAACGCGGTTGATAAGGACTTCTTCCAGAGTCTGGCCGAGGAGGGCGTCGTCGTCATATTCAAGCAGCGGCAGATGTGGATGGACCTCCTGATAGGATACCTGCCGTGGATCCTGATACTTCTGGCCCTATGGTTCTTCATGTTCCGCTCGGTGAATGGGGGCGTGGGACGAGCCTTTGACTTCGGGAAGAGCCGAGCCAAGATATACACCGAGAACAGACCCAACGTGACGTTTGACGACGTGGCCGACGCCAAGGAGGCGAAGGAGGAGCTCAAGGAGATAGTAGATTACTTGAAGAATCCGGCCAAGTACCGGCGCATAGGTGCCCGCGTTCCCAAGGGGATACTGCTGGTGGGTCCGCCCGGTACGGGTAAAACCTTGTTGGCGAGAGCCGTAGCCGGTGAGGCCGGCGTTCCCTTCCTGTCAATATCGGGCTCCGAGTTCGTGGAGATGTTCGTGGGGGTCGGAGCGGCGAGGGTCCGGGACCTCTTTGAGAAGGCCAAAAAGCTGGCTCCCGCCATAATCTTCATAGACGAGATAGACGCCGTGGGTAGGATGAGGGGCGCGGGTCTCGGTGGCGGCCACGACGAGAGGGAGCAGACCTTGAATCAGCTGTTGGTTGAGATGGACGGGTTTGAGGCGGGGACCGGAATAATAGTTCTGGCGGCGACCAACCGTCCGGACATACTGGATCCCGCCCTCCTGCGTCCGGGGAGATTTGACCGTATGGTGGTCGTGGAGAGACCGGACCTTGAGGGGAGATACGAGATCCTCAAGCTCCACGCGAAGAAGGTGAGGATGGCCCCCGACGTGGATTTAAGGCGTATAGCCGAGCTGACCCCCGGATTCTCCGGGGCCGACCTGGCCAACCTGATAAACGAGGCGGCCCTGTTGGCAGCCCGCAAGGGTAAGGAGATGGTTGAGCAGAAGGATCTGGAGGAGGCCGTGGAGAAGGTGATGATGGGTGTAGCCCGGGAGAGCTCGCCCTTGAGCGAGGAGGAGAAGAGGCGGGTGGCGTACCACGAGGCGGGCCACGCCATAGTATCCCGTCTCGTCCCCCACGGGGATCCTGTCCATAAGGTCTCCATAATCCCACGCGGCATGGCCCTCGGGGTCACCCTCTCCCTCCCCAAGGAGGAGAAGAAGATCCTCCCCAAGGAGTATCTGGAGGACCTGTTGGCCACGCTGATGGGCGGTAGGGTGGCCGAGAAGATCATCTTCGGGGACTACTCCACGGGGGCCGCCAACGACCTTGAGAGGGCCACGGAGATAGCGCGGAAGATGGTGACGGAGTGGGGGATGTCGGAGAAGGTGGGACCGGCCACCTTCGGCAAGGTGGAGAGGCACGTCTTCTTGGGGAAGGATATGGGTCTAAAGACGCCCGTATCCGAGGAGACCCTGCGTCTGATAGATGAGGAGATAAAGAACATCGTCAGCAAGGCCGAGAGGAGGGCGGAGGAGATACTGCGTCAGAATGAGGACAAACTCCACGCCGTGGCCAAGGCCCTGCTGGAGAAGGAGACTATCAGCGGCAAGGAATTGGACGAAATTTTGGGCCTGAGCTGAGGGTCGCAAAAAATCAAAAGCGATTCTTCCTTATAATTTTGGCACTATGATGTGGATTTTGGTAATTTCGGATTTGCCTGCGACCCTTTTTAAGGGAAGCGAATACTCGGTCGTTCGCAGGGCCGAGTTGCCCCCGGATACTACCATACACCTCCATACGATGTCATTCTCTCGGACCTACGTCTGTGCCCCTAAAGATACTTATCTTTGGATGGTGACGGATCGCTACGATCTGGTTCATGATATTGACGGGAACGGATTGGTTGATATTCCCTTCACGGCGGCGGATGAGTCGGATTCGTGGGGTGGCGGTTGGCCCGGATACGCGTACGTTGCCTTCCAAACTACGCCGGGGAACTTCTCGTGTCAGGAGGTATCCAACCAGCACAACACCCCTTACGGCATATCGGTGGGGGATTTCAACGGCGATGGCCGAGTGGACCTGGTCTTTTCGTCGGCGAGGGATAACGCCGCATACACTTTACGGAACGACGGAGGATGGTCCTTCACCGAGCAGATGATAGGCTCCGGTGGCGGATTCCCCAATCACATGGCCGTCAGGAATGTGGATGCAGGTCCCGGAGCGGAAGTCCTCTACACCGATGAGAACGGCTACCTGTACCAATACAGCTATACCTCCGCCACCAGAACGACGGTGAATACCCAGTGCGTTGAGGGACTCGCAGTTGAGGATCTCAACGGAGACGGTCATCAGGATGTGATATGCGGTACGGGGAACCTCGCAAATATCGGCAAGGTGATCTATCAGATACGCCTCGGAAGTAGTTGGTCCAGCGTAAGGAACGTCACGACCACCTACAGGTACTATCACGGCGTAAGGGCGGCGGATTTAAATGCCGATGATAGGGTGGATGTGGCCTCGTGCGAAGGTTCAACCGTATATGTCTGGTACAATAACGGCGGCTTCTATCCCACATTCACGGAGCGGGCATACTCTACGGGCTCGTCGGCCGGAACCGGTGAATGCGAGGTTACCATCGCTGATTTGGACTGCGACGGCGATGGGGATATAATCTGGTCCAAAGGGTATCCCTCGGGGACTCCTTCCATAGTCGTCCTCGTTAACGACGGCTCGTCCCCGTATCCCAACTTTACACCCTACGCTCTGGAGTCCGGCTCTTACACCGTGTATGGTGTAGCCGTAGGTTTGATAAACGATGACAATAAGGCCGATATAGTGGCCGGCCTGAACAACGGCCTCTATATTTACTACAACACCTCGCCGGTAATAGATTCCCTGTGCGATCCGCTCGGCGAGAGCGATGAACTCGTCGTTTCCGAGAGACCTGTAAAACCTATACCTGAGGTGTCCAACTTCCGAATTGAGGGGAGGATGGTTATCTTGAGTCTGACGGCCCCATCGGAGCGCATAGAGTACTCTCTATATACCTCAAACGGCAGTCTCGTGGCCGAAGGTACGACGTCCGGGAGGACGCTTCGCATAGAGGTGCCCCACTCCGGGGCTTACTTCCTGCGTGTCAGATACGACAGGGGGCACAGGGATATTTTCTCCCGGGCCTTCGTCGTAAGATGATCCGCCTTATAATTGTTCCCCTCGGATGGCCGGTGGTCGCCTCCACGGATGTGGGGGAGGAAAGTCCGGGCTCCAAAGGGCAGGGTGCCGGGTAATACCCGGGGTGGGGTTTAGGCCCCACACGGCAGGGCCACAGAAACAAGACCGCCCCGCCTCACAGGCGGGGTAAGGGTGAAAGGGTGGGGTAAGAGCCCACCGGCTCCGCAGTAATGCGGGGTGAGGGGGTGAAAGCCCCCCGGCCGCCTCGCCCATCGGCGGGGTGGCTCTGGCGACCGCCCCCCGGAGCAAGGCCGAGCAGACCCGAATCCGGCGCCTCGGTGCCGGAGGGGTGTGGCCCGCACCCCTTGAGGGTCGGGTAGGCCGCGCCGGACTCCGTCGGGCAACCGGCGGAGCCAGATAGATGACCACCCAGTACAGAACCCGGCTTATGGCCATCCGAGGGTTTTTTTCTTTACAATTCCTTCTATGGGCCCTCTGGATTGGGCGGTCGTGGCCGGATACATCCTGCTGGTTTTAGGGATAGGTTTTCTCCTCTCCCGGCGCCAGCGGGACCGGAGGGATTACTACGTGGCCGGTCGCCGGATGGAGCCTTGGAAGGTGGCCCTATCCCTCGTGGCCACGCAGGTGAGCGCCATAAGCATAGTGGGGGCTCCCGCCTTCATCGCTCTGAAGGAGGGTGGAGGTTTGAGGTGGTGGCAGTACGAGCTGGCCGTACCGCTCGCGATGATATTCCTCATGCTCACTCTGGTGCCCCTGTACCACCGCATGAAGGCCATAACCATCTACCATTACCTTGAGGGGCGATACGGTGGAGGAGTCAGAGCCACGATAAGCGCCATATTCCTCATCAGCCGCGGGCTGGGTGCGGGTGTCATCCTGTTCGCCACGGGCGTGGTGTTGGCCACGCTCATAGGCTGGCCTCTGGCGGAGACTCTGGTGGTCGTCGCCCTCATCACCGTGGCATACACCACCCTCGGAGGCATAGCCGCCGACATATACTCCGACATCCTCCAGCTGGGTATCCTCTGGTTCTCGGCCCTCTTCATGGTGCTCCTCCTTCTGGGGATGATGGGATGGGACGTGGCCGATTACCTCGCGCAGGCCCCCGAGAGGATGCGGGTATTCATAATCAACGCCTCCGGTCTGGGGGATGGACAGACCTTCGCCCTCTGGCCCATGCTTCTGGGAGGATTCTTCCTCTATCTCTCGTACTACGGGACGGACCAGAGTGAGGCCCAAAGACTTCTGACGACCAAGGATGCCGCCGACGCGCAGAAGGCCCTCCTGCTGAACGGATTACTGCGCTTCCCTCTGGTTCTAACCTACAGTGCCGTCGGTATCCTCCTGCTGGCCTATCTTATGCATGATCCGGACTTTCTGAAGGTGATGGCGGGGAAGCGGGCCGACTTTCTGGTACCGGAGTTCGTCCTCCGCCACTTTCCCCCGGGTATGGTGGGCCTGTTCATGGCCGGCATATTCGCCGCCACCATGTCCTCCATAGACAGCGCCATGAATGCCCTCTCGGCTGCCACCTACGAGGACCTACTGGCGCGTCTCTTCCCTCGCCTCAACGACCTCTCCCCCTCCCGTCAGCTCCTCCTGTCCAAGGTCCTGACGGTTCTCTGGGGGCTCCTCTCAACTCTCTTCGCCCTCAGCCTCATATCCTCGTCGGAGACGGTGATTGAGCTGGTGAATCGGATAGGCTCCGCCTTCTACGGTCCCATCCTCTCCGTATTCCTGATGGGGATGTTCTGGAGGCGAGTTTCGGGTGTGGCCTCCATCCTCGGCCTTCTGGCCGGGGTGCTCTTCAACCTGTACCTCTGGAGATTCCAACCGGGGGTCTCGTGGATGTGGTGGAACCTCTTCGGTTTCCTGATGGCGTCGGCCGTGGCCTTCATCGCCAGCCTGCTTCTTCCGGAGCGTAGGGACGTCTCGGCTTACGTGGTGAGCATGTCGGAGGTTCTCAACGAGGCCAAGAGACGCAGGGGATATGTGATCCTCCTGCTGGGTGCCTTCACCTTCATCGTGGCCGTGAGCCTCGTCGCCGAGATTACTTTAGGGCGAACCTGATCCTCCTCTTGACGCTCCTCCCCTCCCCCTCCACCACCACATGTAGGAAATACAACCCTCTCCAAAGTCCTTCCGTATCCAGCAGTACCTGCCCCACCGTGCTCCTCGGGGCGAACTCGTACCGTCGCACCATACGACCGAAGTCGTCGTATATGATGGCGCTCAGATGGTCAACCTTGAAGGGGTACGCGAAGGCGAGAGGGATGGCCTCGCCGGTGCGGAAAATCTCGGCCGGGAGCTTTATCCCCTCCTCCGGTACGGACGTGCTTAGGCTGTTGGGCGCTCCGGGCGTCCCCCCCATGGGATCCCGGCAGGTGCCCCAGTTGGACGAATCGGTGGAGGGGAGGAAGGGGGAGATCCTCTCAAGGGAGATATTCTCACCACCACCCCAAGAGGACCTATAGGTCAGACTGTCCAGCATCTCACTCCCCTCAACTATGGCCACCACGTCGTACGTGTCGTTCAGGCGGGGCATGCTCGCGATAAGGGGCTCAACGGTGGGGAAATGCTGCGTGAATGTGGAGTCGCCCGTGATCACGAGAAAACCTCCCGCGCGAATGTGGGCACGGATGCTATCCGAGAAGCTGCTGGCGTCCTTTATGCGGGCTCCCACCAAGATGATGTCCCAATCGCCGGCGTTATGAATCTCAACCCACTCCACCCCCTTATAGTTTATCTCGTTTATCACCAGCGAAGGCCTGCCGGCCACGAAGTGGGCGACGGCGAAGTTGTCCGACGTGTCGCAATCGGTCGTATCAAGACTCAGCGATACCTCGTTCGTCCCAACAAGATTCAGAGGGAGACGGAGGGAGATGCGCGCCGTGGAGTCCGGCGGAAGCAGGGTATCGTAGTCGGAATATCTCTCGCCGTTCCACAGGACCCTCCCGACGAATCGGGCCGCCTCTATCCCCGTATTCTTCACGGTGAAGGATATCTCGTACTCCGAGGCCAAGCGTAAGGTGCTTTCAAGATTCACGGAGAAGGAGTAGGGGCAGGATACGCTGTTCCCGTATCCGAGGGTGTGGCCCGAGGGGGAGCGACTGGGCAGAAATTCGTTGATGAGGGGAGACCTCCTCTCCGCCGACCTGCCGTCCCCAGTCTCGGGAAATCCACCCACCGCATCCACGGTATCGCCTTCGGCGGATACCAGAAATAGGGAATCCCCCTGCGACAGGCCGTTGCCTATGGAGGCGTCCGATACGCTCATGACCACGGTGCCCGAGGGGAAGGTGTAGGGCGTCGGCACGGGAGACGAGGGATTCGTGTAGTCTCTGTCAAGCACCACGGCGAACCCTCCCGGAGGTACGCAGGTTGATAGGACGCATCCGGGGCAGACCTCAAGGATGGTGCTGTCGGGGAACACCTCCAGAGGGTCCAGGTCGTAGGTGTCCCCCAACCTCCACCCGTCCAAACAGACCTCGTTCAGGGTATCCTCGTTGTAAATTTCAACGGCCTCGTTGTAAAGGCCTGCCGAAGACTCCGCCCCGAGGGGGTCGTACATCACCTCGTTTATTACCAGCGAGACGAGGTGAAGCATCCCGGGAATTCTATGCGGGTACGGTCTAAAATACCCTCTTGCGCATCCGTTTTCTCCTATTCGTCGCCGCCTACGCCCTCCTGCTCCTGCTGCCGACTTTTCCCTTCGTATTGCGATTCGGCTCCATATACTCGTCGGTCGGCGACTGGGTGATGGCATACTACTCCCTCTCCTACACGGGAGGATTCGTAAGGAGGGGTCTCATCGGTACGGTGGTCTCCCTAACGGGCCTTCCCCCGAAGGTCCTCGCCCTCTGGGGCACATTCGCCGCGGCGCTCGGCACGGGCATTCTCCTTTACCGCCTGCGCTCGCGGTGGGACATCCTCCTGCTCTTTCTCCTCTCACCGGCCACCGCCCTTCATCTCGGCTACGATTTGGGGCGGTACGACCACTTCAACCTCCTCATACTGGCCCTCTCCCTTTACATCCTGAGGAGGCGTAGATGCGCGATGCTCATCCCTCTGCTGAACCTTCTGGCAATTCTCATCCATGAGGCGTACGCTCTATACGGTCTTCCGACGGTGCTCGCGGCCCAATTTCTGATGGGTAGGAGGAGGGAGACCTACCTGTCGCTCCTACTCTCCGCCTTCCTCCTCGGAGCGTTGATGCTTTGGGGCTCTCCATCTTCTCACCATCTGAATCTGCCCTTAAGCGACGTGGGTCGCAAGGCTCTGGGCATCTTGAGTCTCGGAACGCTTGAGACCCTAAGGTACAATCTGCAATACATCCTCTCGGAGGCTCCGAGGCGACCTTGGGATTTTCTCCTTCCCATCCTCATCCTCTCGGCCTACACCTTGATATATCTCCGGGTGGTTGGCCGGTACGTTAGGGGTATCGTCCTCTTCGCCCCCCTCTCGGGAGTGGCCCTGTTCATCTTCGGGTACGATTATCCCCGATGGACGTCCCTCGTGGTTATGGTGATGTTCCTGTACGCCGCCTTCATCCTCGGCAACAGGGACGTGGAAACGACGCGGAGCGAGCGTCTGCTGGCCATCGCCCTGATGGGAAGTACCCTTCTCGGGCCCCTCGGCGCGGGCCACTACGCCTTCCCCTTCGTGGAGGCTATCCTCTTCGGGACGTGGCTCTACTGAATCAGATCCTCCAATATCATACGACCTCCCAGCAGGATCAGGTCGGGGACTATCTTTCCTCCCACCTTCATCCTGTGGGCGCAACCGCCGGTCAGGTACTTCCTCCTTATGCCGTATCGGCGCTCAACATCCCTCATCACCTCCCGAACGCCCCCGAGTATGGCGTACCTTATGCCGCTCTCTATGGCGTTGAGACTGTCGGGATGCAACCTTCTACCCATCATGGAGAGGGATAGGTAGGCCCGCCGGAGCCTATCAAAGGATGGGAATATGGGGCCTCCGTGAAATACCCCATCCTTCACCACATTCACCGTCACGGCGGAGCCGCATACGACGACTATCGCGCTCTCTCCCCGCGCTACGAACGGATAGGCGGAGGCGAGCCTGTCGGCTCCGAGCGTCTTTAGGGAGTAGCGTGTGGGGATGGAGAGACGCTCGGGTACGAGGAGGATGCCCCCTCTGATGTGGCGCAGTATGTAATCGTTCAGCTCGTAGGCCACGGATATGACTATGGCTCCGTCGTATCCCACGTCGCTTAAATATCTGCCCAAGCTGGGAAGCAAATCGTATGAGGAGGAGGCGCGCAAGATCAACCTACCGTTCGCGAAGATCCCCGCCTTTACCCGTGTGTTCCCTGCATCTACGACTAAGGATCTCAAGATGAACGTCTCATAGCATCGGAATCTTTATCCCCATCCTCTTGGCGAACTCTATGGCCTTCTCGTATCCGGCATCGGCGTGGCGCATCACACCGGTTCCGGGATCG
>JAADDJ010000028.1 GCA_013153965.1 Thermotogae bacterium | reverse complement strand
TATCATCGGCATTCAGCGGATTCTTCCAGCGACGCGTCCAATCACGACCTTGGAGGCTCTCCCGAATCACGGGAAACGTGGCCGAAGCTATCTCCGCCGCTTTCGGTAAAGAATCCCCCACCTCTTCCACTTTCTTCAAAATTTCCAGCAGCATTTCTATATCCCTTGACATTTTATCCTCCTTTACTCAACGAATTCTAAGGGTGGAAAGCCGCTTATAATCGTCTGCGTGAAGCTCGGGATGCGGGCTTAGAATAGTGGCTATGAGTCTACGGACGCAGAACCTCATTATTACCGTGGTTAATCTCATCCTCGCAGCCATCCTCGTGGTGATCCTCGTACAGCCGGGGAAAGAGGCCGGAGAGATAGAGGTGAAGGTGGCCACGGTTCTGGATCCCTCCAGTCTGCCGTTTTGGGTCGCCGAGGAGAAGGGGTTCTTCAAAGATGTGGGGATCAAGTACAAACCGAACGAGGTCCCCAAGGTTCTTGACGAATTTGAAAACACCATCAGCGGAAGCCTGTACGCCTCCTTCGGTATAGATTTCACCTACATGCTCATGAAGACGGGCGGGGATATGAAGTTGGTGCGTCTCATGTACTACGTCAAGGGGAACGGAGACGGCATAGTGGTGAAGGATACGACCATAAAGTCCGTTGAGGACTTGGCGAAGAAGCGCATAGGGTACTACCAAAACACCCGCCACAACGTCATCTTGGACGCCGTCCTGCCGAGCCTCCTGCCCAAGGATACGACCGACACTACGACCTCACCGGTTGAGATAATTGGCCTGTCCTTGGACGAGCTGGACGTATCCCTTGACACCCGTCGGGTGGATGCCCTGTATCTGACCGAGCCGTATCTATCATACTTCCGCAACAGGGAGGGATACAGGATAATAGCCGAGAACGTCGTATTTGACGACGGCGTAATCTCCGGTACCGGCATAACCTCCGCCGTTAATGTGTCCCTGCGAAAGAAGGCCATAGAGAGGATGAAGAAGGCTCTGCGGATGGCCATGGATTACATAGAGCAGCATCCGGATGAGGCCAAGAAGATACTGGCCAACCGTCTCGGCATGAGCATGGACATCCCCAACTTCACCTTCCCCAAGGACGCGTCCGAGGTTGAGAAGTTCGCAAAGGAAATCAAAGAGCGGCAACTTCTCCCCCTTGAGAAGTTGAACCTTGAAAATATCGTCAGCGAGAAGTGATGTACTCGTAGGTTTCCTCGCGGCTGTTCTCCTGATACTGGGGAACAGCCCTTTTTTTATACCGACCCTTCCCTTTCTGGCCTTAGCCCTGTACGTGTGGGCGGTTAAAAGGTCCAAGCATCCCTTCACCGCGGCCTTTCTGATAGCCGCACCCTACTGGACCTACCACTCCCTGTGGATAACCAACCTGTCCGTCCCTCCCCCGATCAAGTATCTCCTCATCCTCGGCGTCGTGGCGATGACGGTCGTCCTCTCCGCCCTGAACGGACTCTGGGGATGGGCTATATCAAGGGCCAGAGACGGATGGGAAACTTGGATGCTGGCGCCGAGTCTGTGGGTCGCCTTGGAGTACTTTAGAGGTAGGCTTCTGATGGATCTCGCCTACCCTTGGGCCCCGCTGGGCGAGAGCGCCCTCCGCTCTCCCTTCAAGGACATGGCCGCCATCGGGGGCATATACCTGGTATCCTTCTTCATCGTTCTGGTGGGAGCCCTCCTCTATCTTCGGCGATGGCTCTGGGCTGCGCTCGTCTTGGGGGCCGGTCTCCTCTGGGGTATCCTTTATTCCCCTCCCCCTCCCTACGGCCACCTGAAGGTCGCCGTGCTTCAACCCAACGTGCTTCCCCGCTTCTCCTACGACCCCAAGGAATGGCAGGAGGTTGAGCGGGCCTACGACAGTCTCCTGATGGCGCTAAAGGGCCGGAGGGTGGATCTCGTGGTGGCCTCGGAATCCGCCTTCCCGGGGGTGTATAGATTCTCCGAAAGGTCGCAGAAGCTGGTCATGAGGATCGTTAAAACCCTCAAAGCCCCCCTACTCTTCGGAACCGCCGGTATAGAGAGAAGCGATGCGGGCCTACGATTCTACAATCGGGTGCTGCTGGTGGATACGGCGGGAAGAGTGGTAGGCAAGTACGATAAGGTCCAGCTGGTACCCTTCGGCGAAAACCTCCCCTTTTACGAGTATCTTCCGGCGTTTCTTCGTAGCATAAATCTCGGTCAGGGGAACTATCGGAGAGGCGTCGGGTACCATCCCATAGAGTGGGACGGCGTGAAGATAGGCGTCATGATATGCTACGAGTCCATATTCCCCCACATAGCCCGCGCTCTCGCCGAGAGAGGAGCGAATCTGCTGGTGGTGGCGACGAGCGACGGATGGTTTGGCAACAGCATAGGCCCACTGGAGCATTACCATCTCGGAATATTCCGGAGCATTGAGACCGGAAGAGCGATGGTCCGGGCGGCCAAAACCGGCATATCCGCCGTCATAGACGCCGAGGGTCGTCCGCTCAAGGAGTTGGGCCTGTATCGGCGGGGTGTCATAGTGGCCGAGGTTCCACTATACTCCCACAGAACCCCCTTCGTGGCCTTCGGCCATGCTATCGTGCCTCTCCTATCCCTCATCGGGGCTCTCCTCCTTGGATACGTCCTTCTCCGTCGCCCCAATCGCATGTCAGATTAACCGGACCGCCGATTGCCGGCAGGTTAGCGCATCAGCTTACCCAGCGGCGTAGGAGGAAGTATCCGTATATCAACCTCCGGAGGTAGATACGAAGAGGCCTCCTGAAGGTATCGGATAAGCGTATCCGTATAATTACTATCCACGGCCATAACAGTTAGAAAGTTGCTTCCCGGATAGTATATATCCGGGACCTTCCACGTCCCCACGACCAGCCATTCGCCCGGCAATCCTCCGTATTTCACATACCATGAAGGTCTTAGAATCGCCAGCTTAATATCATACTTTTTCGCGAGAGCCCTCATCGTAGAGGTATTAAATTTACCCTCATATATGGCCCGTGCCACGTCGTAGGTTCCCAATCCGACAAAATCTACGACCTTCGCCTCCGAAAGGAAGGATACATACCCTATATCATCCAACGCTATACCTATGCCATTAAAGTGCTTCTTAACGAAAACGGCGAGGTTATAGTTCTTCAGATAAGTTATCTGCACCGCCGGCACTATATCCTTCAAAACCGTAAAACCCCTTATTACCAAGGGAATTGATATTACCAACAGCCCCAGACGATGCCATAACGATAAAACGCCTACCCTCCTCATCAATATGGGCAAAATGGCGATGGTTAAAAATATCAGATAGGCCTCATATCTGAAAAACCATCCGAATCCACCCCTATGAAAGTGGGCTATCAAAACTATGAACAGTAAATAGGACATCGTATCTTCAGCGCTCCAATTTAAGTTCCTTCTTTTGTAATCTAAAGGCAGCAGAATGGCAACAATTTTGGATAACAACAAAGCTACGGCAAACACAAGGGCGGTTAAGTCGGTAAGATAGTATCTATCCACGAATATACCCCCGCTTATGAAAGCGGGCAAATTATTGAACATCCCCAGCAACAGTACGATGGCAAACCCCACCAAACTTATAATTATAAAATTCCTCAAGGACCTTCGGGGTCTGGTGAATATCAGGAGATACGCGACGGATAGCACCAAAGAAGCTTGCGCCGAAATGTGGGTCAATTTGGGAACGTAAAATATAAGGTCCGTGAATCCCTTCCCCTTCATCCCCTTCAGGTAGTACGTATTCGGAAAGAATCCATTACCGTGCGAGACGCTCCATATTCCGAACGCGACAACGGGCAAAAAGGATAGCCCCAAATACAGGATAGATTTCTTCCATCTGCCGCTGATTAGGAATAAAAAGGCAACTCCCACTATAAGAGCCCACGTCTCCGGACGAACTATGGACGCTAAGGCTGATAAAATAACGATATGTTTGAACCTTCTGTCCTTGAATATGGCATCCGTTGAAATGTACAATATCATAAGCATTAAGCCTATCTGCAACAGGTGCTCCAATCCGGTGAAGGTTAATCCCCACATGGATGTTAAGAATATAAGCAGTAAGGAGGTTATTGAAGCGACCGCCAAGGGTACCCTCCTCTCTTTGAAAATTCTGTAGATAAGGAAGATATCCAGAATGGCGAATGCGGATGCGAGGAGTAGAGGAATCCATATCTTTAAACCGAGAATTTTAAACATTCCGGAGATCATGAATGTCCATAGGGGCGATGAGGACGCGTTGGAGAAATAATACTTCGTTATGCCATATACCCCGTATAGGGCAAAATTCTTGGATATGGCCATATGAATATAGGCGTCATCTATCGTGTAAAAATTATGGCCGTGCGTTAAGGATGCTAACTTTAGAATGAACCATACGCTAACCGCAAGGTAGATGGAGACGGGCAACGAAAATCCCCACAGAAAACGCTTGCCCACCTCGGTATTCTATAGACGAATATGTGCCCC
Organism: Thermotogae bacterium; assembly: GCA_013153965.1. Taxonomy (GTDB): domain Bacteria; phylum Hydrothermota; class Hydrothermia; order LBFQ01; family LBFQ01; genus JAADCS01. The sequence continues at coordinate 15,997 of JAADDJ010000028.1, read as the reverse complement.
CTTGAGCCCCTACCTACTAAGCGGGCTTAAGCGACTTTCGGGAACGGCCCGCGCTGCTCTTCGCCCCGCGAGCCCATCCCCTATTCTCCGTCTCTCTACCTGACCACCACCCGGTAGGTCTCGCCCTCCGCCACCACGAAGAAAACCCCCGGCGTTGTAAAGCGATGCATCTTCCCCGCTCCCACCAACCTTCCGGAGAAGTCATATATCCTCACGGGCACACTCGCCCTGAGAAGACGTCCCTCCAGACGGAAGGGGACGGAGGAGACGTCCTTCGGTCTCTCCTCAACCGACGTGGCCAAAGGATACCTATACACGATGAGGCCCGATATGTTGTCAAGGTAGTATATGTACCCGCCATCAACCAGAATATCCACACCGTAGCCTTCGGCCGGAAGTTTATCAACCACACGGGGAGAGGTGGGATCCGAAACGTCAATTACTGCTATCCCCACATTCACGGCGCTCACGAATACGTAATGGGACGCCTTGTATATACCCATGGGTAGAGCGTATAACCAATAGAGGGGGAGAGCCTCAATCTTTACGGAGGATAGGATCACAGGCGACGTGGGATCCCCTATATCAACCACCCAAAGGGTCAAGGAATCCCCGTCCTCCTGCACGAAGTACGCCAAATTCCCATCAACCGTCACTGCTCCCCTAGTGTTGCTGGGCGTAGGTATGCTTCCCAAGATCTGGAAGGGTGAGAGACCGACCACGTAGAGGGTGTAGAGGCTCACCACCACCGCCACATCCCCCGCGGCGGCGGCATCCCAAGCCGCCATGCGGATTGAATCCGAGAGGGCACCATCGTAAAGGTACAGGTGGGAGGAGCCGCATATCAGCAGGGTGTCGGGGGCGATGGCATCCAAACAGTATGGCTTGAAGGGTAGAGGCGTGGAGAGGCGGAGCTCCGGCGAGAAGGGATCGCTCACGTCGTACTTCTGGAGATTGTAGGCCCCGACCACGTACAGATTCGGTCCGTAAGCATCTACATATCCCACCGCCGGGAGGGCCATGGATATGGGCTCGTAGTACAGCAAGGAAGGACGGGAGGGGTCCGCCACAAAGGAGGCGGTCAGACCGTGGGCGTACGTGAAGACAAAACTCCCCACCTTGGTCATGGATGTGGCCCGTCCCGGGAGGTATAACTCCTCCACCGTAGATGAGAGGACGTACATCGCCCGGCGGGGGTAGTCCGTGAATACGTACATGGATGAATCCTTAGCCACCACGTACGAGATCAAGGTGGGATATGCCAGCGAGGTGTCAAAGGCGAGAGTCGGCGAGGAGGGATCATCCAGAGCATACACCTTCACATCCTTCAGGTATGCGAAGAATACCGTATCCCCCAAAAAGTAGGGGTTGGTGGTGATGTAGTAGGGAATGGTGGCCACGTGGGAGAGCGAATCTACATCCGTGATGTCGTATATGCTTAAAGTATCGGCGCAGCGAACGGCCAAAAAGTTATCCTTAAAGACCTTCACGTAAAGGCCCACTTCGCATCCCGAGAGGGTTGAGGTTGATACCACGCTGGGGGACGTGGGGTCGCTCACATCTATCACCTTCAAAGGTAAGGACACCGCCGTCAGGAAGACGGTATCCCCCACGTAATCCAAACCGGTCGCGTACTCGCCGCTCATGTGGGTTATCTCCGAAAGGTCGGATCGTCGGAGAATCCGCAATCCGAAGTAGCCGTTGGCCAGAAGTACCAGAGTATCCTTGACCCTCACGCCCAAGACCGCATCCTCAAATCTCCGGGATGCTATCAATCTCGGGTAGGCTGGGTCCGACAGGTCGTAGGCCCTCACATATCCAGATGTGGTGGCGAGAAATAGGGTATCACCCGCGAAGTCCATGGTCTTTATCTCTCCACCGCCGGTTTCGTCTATGCGGCTCAACACAGCCGGATGGTTGGGTACGGACACATCGTATATCTCCACCGCATTTCCGGAGGCTGCCACCAGGAGGTTGTCCTTGACGGTGGCCACGTGGGTGGTTCCGAACGAGAGCGCTCCCACGCGGGTGAATTCCGCCATCAACGGTTGAATAGCCAGTGCCGTTGCCAATACGAGTATTCCCTTTCTCATAGCGTCCAATCGGGAACGCGTGTATTATATAGTTTGCCGGCATGGAACCGCAACTACAACCTGCGGTAGAATAGAAGGGTGATAGCTCTCTTAGCCTTGAGCATACGGGATATCCAATACACCACCGACCCCTCCGGCGATTCCCCCTACGTGGGGAGCAGCGTCAGCGTATCGGGGGTCATAACGGCCGTCCTTCCGGACCTGCGAGGTTTCTACGTGCAGGAAGGCACCGGCCCGTGGTCGGGAATATTCGTGTATGCGGGGGTGTCCATGCCGTCGGTTGAGAGGGGCGACAGCGTGGTGGTCTCCGGAACCGTTCAGGAGTACAGGAACAACACGGAAATAGTTCTCTCCTACGTGAGCGTCGTCGGCACCGGGACCCTTCCTCCGCCACTCGTTATAACCCTCCCCGAGGTGGCCGAGAGCCTTGAGGGGGTACTGGTTGAGGTTGAGGGTAGAGTGGCCGACGCCTGGCTGAACCGAAGAGGGGAATACCTACTGGTGCGGGATGGGGCGACCGTTAAAGCTCTCAACAGGGATACCCTAAGGTACTTCCCCTTCGTCGGGGATACTCTCCGGCTCCGGGGAGTACTGGAGCAGTACGACGATGCCTACAGGGTGGTGCCGAGGGACGACGACGACGTTATCCCCATAGCCCTGCGGCTCTACAGCCCCTTCTTCAATCGGAGTACTGATACGACCGTCTCGCGCATAGTCAAGAATTACGGGAACGATACCCTAAGCTTCGTCGTCGCCTCATTCTTGGCCAAGGCGAGGTACAACGCCGACGTGTGGATATACAACCTATCCTCCCAGACCATAACGGACGCCCTCATAGACGCCCATGCCCGGGGGGTGAAAGTTCGGGTGATATACGAATCCGAGAACGACAACTACTATATGGACCAGTTGAGGGATGCCGGGATACCCACCCTATCGGACGCCTCTCGCTCCGACTACGGCTACATGCACATGAAGGCTCTGGTGATAGACAACAGGGATGCCGACACCGACAACGACCTGGTGCTGGTCGGCTCCTACAACTTCACCGTATATGCGGACACCCTGCAGGTGAATAACTTCACGGCCATACGGTCCTCCAACGTATCCCAAGCCTTCCTGACGGAGTTCAACGAGATGTGGGGGGGATCCGGAGATTATCCGAATCCGGCGGAGGCGAGGTTCGGCGTGGAGAAGACGGCCAACACCCCAAACTACTTCCCCGCCGAGAGCATGGGCGTTTGGTTCCCGCCGGCCGATACGGCCGAAGAGGCCTTCAGAAGGTTCATACTGGCGACATCCCGCCAGATACACTTTGGGATAAACGCCTTCACCCACGACGAGATAAGGGACGCGTACAGGACCCTACACAACGCCGGCCGGTACGTCTTCGGACTGTTTGACTACGAGGATTGGAACAGTCCCTACTCCGAGAGCCAGACCATGCGCACCTGGGGACCACCTACATACGTGTATCCGTATCTGGCCTCATACACATTCCACGACAAACTCGCCATAAGGGATATGAGGGCCGTGGAATTCGGCTCCGCCAACTGGACATACAACGGATTTACCAGAAGCGACGAGGTCGTGGTGATCATATGGAGCCCCTATCTGGCGGACCAGTTCCTCCAGTATCTGGCGGCCCGATGGAGAGAGGCCACCGGCGATAGCCTACCCTTGGGCTCTTACGAAGTCGTCGCCCATCCCCAAGATTGTAGCGTGGGTCCCCTCTACGACGTGGCGGGTCGCAGGGTTGAACATCCCAAGAGAGGCGTATATTTCCGCCGATGCGGGACGGGATTTCAACGCGTGGTGGTGCGATGAAGGACCCCCGGGAGAAACTTCGCAAGTTCGTTGATGTGGTCGCGAGGCTCTACGACAGCTTCGGCGAGGAGGAGGCTCCCATCAAACTCATGAAGAAAGTTAAGGGCCGCTCCCCCTTCCACGCCCTTATAACGACCATGTTGAGCGTCAGGTCCAAGGACGAGATGACCCACCGGGTCGCCGCGGAACTTCTCTCCAAGGCTCCCACACCCCAAGCGCTGTGCGCCATGCCCTTAGAGGAGATTGAGAGGATACTCCGTCCGCTCGGATTCTACCGCCAGAAGGCGAGGAACGTCAAGGAGGCCGCCTGCCGTATAGCCAACGAGTACGGCGGGAGAGTCCCGGACACTTTGGACGAGCTTCTCAAATTCAGGGGAGTCGGCAGAAAGGTGGCAAACATTGTGCTCTACAACGCCTTCGGCAAGCCCGCCGTCGGCGTGGATACCCACGTCTTCCGCATAATAACCGAGAGATGGAGACTGCTGCCGGACGCCAAGAGACCCGAGGATGTGGAGAGGTTTCTGATGGAGAGCCTTCCGAAGGATATGTGGGGGGAAGTGAATAGATACCTGGTCGCCTTCGGCCAGGCCATCTGCAAACCCCAAAACCCCCGCTGCGACGTATGTCCCCTCCGACAGAAGTGTCCCTACCCGGGGCGACCGACCCACCCTTCTCCCTTACAATAGTGGCATGGTGAAGATTCAAAAGAGGGGTCCGAAAAAGTCTCTCGCTTCAACCATTCGCAGCCAAGAGTTCTCCATGGTCGGAGGCCTCGGCAAGAAAGGCTACGACCCTACGGAGGTGCGTAACTTCCTAAGTCGCATAGCCAAGCAGGTTGAGGAGTTGGAGAAGAAGGTGGAGGAGCTTCAAGGTGGTGCGACCTCCGACGAGGCGATCAAGGAGTATCAGGAGAGGATTGAGCTTTTGGAGAGCCAGTTGGAGAGACTGTCCAAGGAGAATGAGGAGCTCAAGAGGAAGTTGAAGGAGGCGAGCGAATCGGCTCCCGCCGCTCTGGATTGGGATTCCATACCCGAGGACAAACTCGCCACCGAGCTGCTGCGCATGGCCAAGGAGACCGGCGACAGGATAGTGGAGCAGAAGAAGCGTGAGGCGGCCGAGCTCCTTAAGGCCGCCCAGTCGCAGGCGGAGGAGATCCTCCAGAGTGCCAGGGTAGAGGAGTTGAAGTTGAAGGAGAGGCTCAACCTCCTCAAGTCCCAGATAGCCGAAGCGGAGGATCGTAAGCGGGTCATAAACGAAGCCCTGAAGGGCGAGCTCTCAAATCTCATCCGCAAGATAGAGAATCTCGTTGCGGACTTAGAATAGAACGTATGCTCAAAGTCCTCATAAAGATAGGGGATAGGGAGAAACAGATAACCATCCGGAAGGTTCCTTTCGTTATCGGGGGGTCGGCCAAGAGCGACCTCTTCGTAATAGGGGCCCCTCCCGAATTCGCCGTAATAGACCGCAAGGGGGACACCTACGTCCTCAAGGTCTCGGGCAAGGGGGTGAAGGTGGATGGCATGGAGAACGTGAAGGAGGCCGAGCTAACCCCCGGAACCGAGATAGATTTCCTCGGGAAGGTCAAGATGGTGGTGCTGGATGCCCCGGAGCCCGAGGAGGGGACGAGCCAACCCACCCAATTCTTGGACGCCGAGGAGCCTCCCTACTTCAAGGTGCTGGCGGGTCCCAACTCGGGCACCGTCATAGAGATAGTATCCTCGGGCATCCTCGGGAGGGCACCGGGAGTTGAGTACAAGGTGGATGACCCCCACACCTCCCGGGAGCACCTGAAGATATACTTCCTCGGGGACTCGGTGGAGGTTGAGAATCTGAGCACGACCAACCCCACCGAGATAAACGGCAAGATCCCCAAGGGGCGCGTCAAGCTCAAGAGCGGGGACATACTGAAGGTGGGACGCATGACCCTCCTGTACGTGAATCCCGCCGAGAAACCCGAGACCGAGCTGATGGCGGGTAGAGGGAAGGTCGGCCCCGTCGTCTTCGGCGCCGTGGGCCTTCTGGCCCTCCTTCTGGTCGGCGTGGCTTCCTTCCTGTACATGAACCAGCGGAAGAATGAGGCCCAGTCAAGTTTGAGTCTGGCCGTCTCCACCTACATGGCCGCGGAGAACGAGGGGGACCCCTCCAAGATCAAGGAGAATTACCGGCTGGTGAAGGAGTACGCCAACAGGGCCCTGCGGATAGATAAGGGGTTGGTTCAGGCCAAAGACTACATACACAAGGCCGATAGCCTGATGGCGGCGTGGAGCAAGGTGGTGGAGGCGAAGAAGCTCATAGAGGAGGGAAAGCTGCAGGAGGCTCTGGCGAAGCTGGACTCGGTCGCCCCCATCCTCGGAGACAGGCCCCAATTTACGGCCGTCTATGCTCCCCTGCTCAACCGGATAGCCGTTGAGGAGAACGTGAATATGGCCCGAGCCCTCATGGAGAAGGGACGGTACGACGAAGCCCTAAAGGCCCTTGACGTGGCCCTATCTATAGATCCGGAGAATGAGGATATATTGGCCCTCAAGGCCACCATCCAGTCCCTGCGCACATCCAGAAGGCCCGTGAAGATGGAGGAGATAAAGCGCACCTTCGCCAAGAAGAGGGAGGAGGTGAAGCGCCAGAAGAAGACCGTCGCCCAGAAGCCGAAGGAGGAGACCAAACCGACCCTGAAGGGTGGCACCATAACCCTCAAGAAGAGCCAATCGCTTGAGACGGGCGTATCGGTATCCCTCCCCTCCGTGAAGGTGGACCTCAGCGCCCCGAAGCCCACCATAAGCCTCACATCCTCCCAGACCATAGACAAACAGCGGCAGATGATAGCAGCTTACAGGAAGGGGGATCTCAAGACGGTGAAACGGTTGGCCACGGACCTTCTCAACGAGAATCCCCGCAACGTGACGGCCAAGCGGTACCTTCAGCTTGCGGAGCTTGAGAGCAAGGCCTTGGCGTACGAGAAGGCGGGGAACAAGAAGGAGGCTTTGAGGTACTGGAAGCTGGTCCTCCGATACGATAAGACCAACAAACGGGCCCGCTCGGCCATCCAACGTCTCAGCAAATAAAAGGAGGTAGAGAAGATGAAGGCCGTGATAAAGTTCAAAGGTTTTCAGATACCCGTTGATGAGGGACAGCAGATAACGGTTCCCAAGGTGGAGGCGAAGGTGGGGGACACCTTGGAGGCCCCCGTGATCCTCTACAAGGGGGACGGCGGCGTGGAGTTCGGCAACCACAAGGCCGTACTTCGTGTCGTGGGACACGTGAAGAAACCCCTCCTCGTCTTCAAGATGCACCGGAAGACCAACTACAGGAGGATGTACAGGCACGTGCAGGAATACACCAAGGTGGTAGTGGAGAAAATTGAGTGACCTGTTGGCCTTCACAAAGAGCTTACCCCCCGAGGCGGCCGTCTTCTGGACGGCCGCCATGCCCATCCTTGAGCTTAGGGGAGCCATACCTTTGGGGGTATTCTACTACGGCATGCCGGTGTGGAAGGCTCTGCTCATAGCCATCGCCGGCAATCTTCTGCCCGTCCCCTTCCTCCTGATCCTCCTAAGACCTCTGAACGTCCTCTCCCGCCGGTGGTGGCTGACGAGGAGATTCTTCAACTGGCTGTACGACAGGGCACGGCGCAAGGGCATATCCGTTCAGAGGCTGAAAGCTCTGGGAGTATTCCTCTTCGTGGCCATCCCTATGCCCGGGACGGGAGCGTGGATGGGGAGCGTTGTGGCGGAAGTCTTTGACGTACCGTTCGCGACCGCCCTGCTAAGCATCACCCTCGGAGTCATCACAGCCGGCATCCTGATCGCCTTAGCCTCCTACGTGGGTTGGTGGGCCGTCGCTCTCCTCTTTGGGATTCTTCTCATCCTCTCTTACCTCCTGTCCCGGAGATGAAGGACCTACTCTCCAACTACATACTCTGGGGAGCCCTCCTAACGTCGGTGATAGCCCAGCTCATAAAGTTCGTAAGCGTGGCCATCCGAACGGGGAAGTTTGACCTGTCTCGTCTCGTGGGTACGGGCGGCATGCCATCGGCCCATTCGGCCTCCGTCATGGCCCTGACCACCATGGTCGGGCTGAAGGAGGGGTTCGGAAGTCCCCTATTCGGAGTCGTGGCCTTCTTCAGCCTGATAACCATGTACGATGCCGCCGGGGTGCGCAAGGCCGCCGGTGAGCAGGCTCGGGTCCTAAACGTCATATTGGACGAGATGATGAAGGGACATCCGGTCTCCCAAGTTGAGCTTAAAGAGCTTCTGGGCCACACGCCCAAGGAGGTTCTGACCGGCGCCCTCATGGGCATCCTCTTCGGCGTCCTCTTTCATATGTTGTGGGGATAGCGGCACTTTATCAGGAATCTGACCGCATCGTCCAGGTCGTCAAAGTGTTTGAATAGGGTCTGAAAGCCCATTATCTTGTAGATCCTATAGACCTGCGGCTTGAGATTCACGAGGACCAGATCCCCACCCTTGCGTCGGGCTCGGTATATGGCCTGCAGGAGGGCGCCCCATCCCATGGAGCTGACGAAATCAACCTTCTCCATGTTTATCACGAAGAGGCGGTACCTTTTGAGCAGGTCGCCGAACCTCTCCCGAAAGTGCTCGGAGGTGAAGGTGTCCAGATCCCCCTCCAGGTGGAGCACTATGACCTCCGGATGCCCCTCAACGGTTTCCGTATCAATCCGCAGTGCCATATCACCGATTACTTAGGGCCTTACGTATTGCCTCCCGAAGGTCGTCGTACGCCTTCAAGATCACCCGAAATCCCATGATGCGATACACCCTCTTGACCTGTCCCCTCAAACCGTAGAGGACGAGGTTCCCTCCCTTCTCACGGCTCTTCTTGTAGGCCGAGGATAGGGCGCCCCATCCGGATGAGCTGACGAAATCAACCTCGGACATATCCACGACGAAGCGATTCTTACCTCCCTTCAGGTGTCTCTGGAAGAACTCCAAGAAATCCTGAGCCGTGTAAGTATCCAGATCCCCCTTGAGCTTTATTATTAAAACGTCTCCTCCTTCTATAGCCGAGAGATTGAGAGCCATAAACGGCGATATTATACTGCGGAAATGGGCCTCTTGGCCCGCCGTAAAATTTTAGGCTATGTTGTGGTTTATCTTCGCTCAAGCGGAGGGTGGAGACTTCGGTATAGTGGAGGAGGTGGTAGGCAAGAAGGCCAAGTTCTACAACCTTGAGGGGATACTGGGAGTTTGGTGGGGCAAGGACAGGGCCTACTACAGGGGTGAAGCCGCCCTCCAGATGCAGTACGATGAGGGCTTCTACGGGAGGCTCTCCGTGATATCTTTCAACGACTATGACCTCCTCTCCCCCTCGGTCAGGATCAAGGAGCTCTACGTGGAGAAGGCGTACGACAACGGTCTGGACGTGAAGTTCGGTTTGGGACCGCTCTTCTGGGAGAACGGCGTGGTCTTCGGCGACTATCTGGGCGGGAATCCGTTTCTGGAGATCTTCTACGGACGCGAGATCTGGGTCAATCTGCTCCTCTACAAGGTGCTGGGGAATCTGGGGGTCGGATTCCGAACGGCCGTGGATATGGGGAACTTCGCCCTCACACTCTACGGCATATATGACACCACGCGCCTCGGATACCTCGGCACATCCCTCAACCTTGAGCTGCCCTTCCTAAGGCTCTCGCTTGAGGCTACGGGGATGCGCATGGACGAAAACTACGAGGGGGCCTACATATTCCACACCTACTTTGAGGGCGGCAGGTGGTTCGTCGGTCTCCTCTCCCACTCCTTCAGTCGCCGATTCGTGCGATTGAGGGCGCAGGGCCTCACGCTTGATCCCGAGCGCTCCCCCTTCTTCGGCGTTTCCACCCCCATAACCTACTCGTTCAGGGGGATCCCATGGACCTATCCTCAGAATACATCCTCCCAGCTTCTCCGCTTCGGCTTCAATCACAAACTGAATGAGGATTGGGTGATGATGCCGATGTTTGACGTCGGACTGTTCCAGAGTCCGGCGCTGGACCTGAAGAACGGAAACAGCCTCTTCGCCGACGGGCACCTGGTCTTCCGCTGGACCGACACTTACTTCGCCGGCCTCTCCTTCGGTGCCCTGATGGACGACGATTCCCCCAAGTGGAGCGTGGCCCTCTACTCGGTCAAGAACTTCAGCTTCTAAAGGGGGAGGGGAAGTACCCCTTTATAATGGGACCCTATGCCCAAAGTTCTCATCGCCGGTGGGGCCGGTTTTATCGGCACCCATATGACCGAATATCTCCTCAAGCGTGGGTGGGAGGTGGTTAGCGTTGATAACTTCTCAACCGGCAAGAGGGAGAACGTTGAGCGGTTCCGGGGGGATCCCCGATTCACCTTCCACGAGATGGACATCACCGAGGCCGTTCCGGAGGGAGACTACGATTACATAATCAATCTGGCCTCGCCGGCGAGCCCCCAGAAGTACCTGTCGTTGCCACTGGATACGATGCTTGTAAATTCCATAGGCGTTAAGAATCTGCTGGATCTGGCCAAGAGGAGCGGCGCCACCTTCCTTCTGGCATCTACGTCGGAGGTCTATGGGGACCCTCTGGTGCATCCCCAGCCGGAGACCTACTGGGGAAACGTCAATCCCGTGGGACCCCGCAGCGTGTATGACGAGGGTAAGAGGTTTGCGGAGGCCATAACGATGGCCTATCATCGCTACGAGGGGGTCCCGGTTCGCATAGCCAGAATATTCAACACCTACGGCCCCTATATGGACGTGGCCGATGGACGGATAATCTCCAACTTCGCCTCTCAAGCCCTTCTGGGCAAACCCCTCACCATATACGGGGACGGCTCCCAGACCCGGAGCTTCTGCTACGTTTCGGACATGGTTGAGGGTCTCTTCCGCCTTCTGACCTACGAGGGACTTGACGGGGAGGTAGTGAATCTGGGCAACCCGGAGGAGTGGAGGGTGATTGACGTCGCCAAGCTGGTCGTCAGGCTCCTCGGTCTGGAGGAGAACTTCTCCTTCCTCCCCCTACCCCAGGATGATCCGAAGCGCCGGAAACCCGATATAACCAAGGCGAAGAGGCTCCTCGGATGGGAGCCGAAGGTCCCGTTTGAGGAGGGTTTGAGAAGGACCCTAAAGTGGTACAGGGAGGTTCTGAATGTGGGATAGCATACCGGCCCATATCCAACCCTACGTTTTTGGCCTGATGTTCGTCGGAGGTTTCCTCTTCGGCAGCATACCTTGGGCCTACATCGTGGCCAAGTTGGTCGCGGGCATAGACATCCGCAAGTACGGCAGCGGGAACGTGGGGGCCACGAACGTGGCGAGGGTTCTCGGCCTCAAGTGGGGTACCCTCGTCTTCCTCCTTGACGCCCTGAAGGGTTTCATACCCGTCTTCATCGTGCGTCTTCTCGTCCCCTACAACGTTGAACTGGCTCTGGTCATGGCCTTGGCCCCCATACTCGGCCACATCTTCACTCCCTTCCTCGGATTCAAAGGCGGCAAGGGGGTGGCCACAGCGGTGGGGGCATTCGCCGCCATAACCCCCGTGGGAGTTCTGATAGGTTTCGTCGTCTGGATAACGACGGTTCTTCTCACGGGCTGGGTGTCCCTCGGCTCCCTTCTCGGCTCTCTGGCCGTCTTCCTGTGGATCCTGTTCTTTGACCCCAACCGCTCCTCCCTACTCTTCGTCGCCGTCTCCGGTCTGGTGGTGGCCTTCATATGGGTGAGGCACTACGGAAACATAAAGCGTCTCCTGAGCGGTAGGGAGCCGAGAATCTGGGACAGTAGGGGCAAGGGAAGGCGGGATGAGGATTAGTCTCCTGACCCTCCTCGTCCTGCTGGCGTCATGCTCCAAGGTTGAAGTTGATAAGGCGGCCCGGTACGACGCCGCTCTGGCGGGAGTTCCCAAGTACCCCGAGGCGGAGGTGGTGGGATTGATAAGCGCCGAGTCTCCCAACTCCAAGGTCATCTCCTACGTCCTAAGGACGCGGGATCCCTACGATTCGGTGGTGGCCTTCTACCTCGGCAGGGCGGATGGGACCGACAGCGCGGCGGCCGGCCAGATATACACCATAAGGCGTGGGAATGAACTCCTCATCCAGATAAAGGAGGAGGGGCAATACCGGGAGGTGCGGATAACCCGGGCCTTAGGCCAGTAGCATGGCCACCATACTCAAGAACATGTAGGAGGAGGCGAGTTTGAAGAGGATGAAGGCCCTGTGATCATCCGGATGCTGAACGTTCAGAAGGGATATGGCGAAGAAGAAGATGAAGGCCAAGGTGATGACGATAAAGGTTAGCGGCGGGGCCTCCAGAAGGGATGCGCACAGGAGCATGAGAACGTAGGACAATACCACGAATATGGGAACCAGAACCATGGAGAACTTCACACCATACACGTTGGGGAGGACCGGCACGCCGGCCCGGCGGTAATCCTCCCTGTACCTGACCTCAAAGGGAATGTTGTGGATGGGGATCCAGAAGAGGACGACGGAGGCCATTAGGAGGCCCAGAGCATCAACCGCTCCCGTCGCCAGAACCCTACCCCCGAGGATGGGCATGGCCCCCGCTATCCCTCCCCACAGTATTGACCAGGGCGTGCGTCTCTTCGTCCATACGGTATATACGACGACGTTGAAGGTGAAGCCCAGAGCGGATACGATGCCGTAGAGATGGCTCATGGCGAAAGCCCAGATGAGACCGGCCAGAGAGAGGAGAAGCCCCACGACCAGCACCTCACCCTTAGGTACCCTACCCGCCGGTATGGGACGTCCCTTCGTACGGGACATGAGGGCATCAATATCGGCGTCGTACCACATGTTGAGGAGGGTGGCTCCCGATATGGTGAGAAACATGCTGCCGATGAGATTCAGAAGCTGTGAGAAGTTGAAACTGGCGGCCGTTAGATATCCGACGACCCCCGTAAATATGAGCATGAGGGTCTGGAAGGGTTTTATCATGATTATGTAGTCCCGCAGGCGGCTCATCCCAGCGACCTCCAGAAGAGCATAACCAGAAGCAGGAGGCTGAGGGCGTAGTGGGTGGTGACCATGGTGGGACTCAACATGCTGTAGGCCGACAGGGCTCCGAATACTCCCGTCAGCAGGATAAGCAGGGACACGAGGGCGAACCATCCCCTACTCCTACCCCTGAAGGTGAAGTAGAGGGACACGCCCAAGAGGACGTATCCGAAGAGTCTATGGACCACCTGTATCAGGACCTTGCCGGTCCAAGGCTCCCCGAGACAGAGAAACATATCCTGACCGCAGGCGAATCCCGCCATCGCCTTGCGGACGGTCGTACCCAACATTATCTGAACGAACATCAGGATAAAGAGAATGAAGGACAGCCTGCCATCTTCATCGCCCGAGAGGATGAATCTCTTCGGAGGGAAATCGTCCCACTTGAGGAGGAGGGCGGAGGCCAAGACCGTCAGAAGACCGAAGAAGGCGTGGGACATGGACACCCAGAAGGGCATCTTCAGGATAACCGTGAGCCCTCCGATGAGAATCTGGGCGAGGAGGAAGATGTTCAACCATACGGCGGCCTCAAAGAGGAAGGTCCCCCGGTAGCGCTTCACGGCCAAAAATAAGGTAGCCACGACGAAGACGGACGTGAGGGCGGCCAAGAGTCTGTGGATATACTCCAGCATGGCCACGCTGTGTTCGGGCGGCAGGAGACTACCGTAGCACAGAGGCCAGTCGGGACATCCGAGGCAGGCTCCCAACGCGGCCGTGGCGCTTCCGAATACCATGAGGCCTATCATTGAAAGCAGTGTTCCCCAGAGAATAAACTTACGCATAACCTCGTGCGTTCATTCTAAGCCCGGCAGTTTAAAAATGATTAAGTAGCATCCGGGTGCATTTGGGACGGGATTTTGCAAGCTTTTTAGGAAATGCCTCTTTAAGCGATAGGAGGACCACCTGCACCTTTATAATATCAAGTATGCCCCGCTTTTTGAGGTTGGGATTGATAGTTCTTCTGGTCTCCGGATGCGTCCCCCAAGCGGGCCCCGGGGATCTAATAAATATTCCCGAGCCTTCCGAGTACATGAGAGGCTTTTTCCCATTGAAGGTGGTCTTTGATCGCAAGAACCCCAACGAAATGGTCATTCTCATGAGTAGCGGTAGAACACGTCAGGTCAGATTACTCTCCATTTCCATGCCGGTAGGACAGAAACTTTGGGAGTTCTCCTTGGACAATAGGGTCGTCAAGGACATATATCCGGATCCCGATGGGGGTATTTGGGCCTTCGTTGAGCAGGTGAGGTTGAGAGGCAGGAGGAACGTGCGCGATTTCAAACTCCTGAAGGTCAAGAATGGGCAGGAGGTAGCCGCCGTGGACCTCCCCGACACCATATACACCGATTGGTACACCTTCGTCTCCGAGAAGGGTAAGTTCGTCGGTAAGCCGGTGGCTCCACCCCTGCACTTCACCGTGTGCGACCGGACGGGCGATATAGAGAAGGCCTTCCCCAGCTTCTCCTCCCTCAAGGAGTTCTACGACGCCTTCCGCAAGATGGCTTCCAAGCCCAACTTCAAGAAGTACATCCTCGTCGTTGAGGGCGATAAGGTGGTGATAATCTCCGAGGCTTTGGACTCCATGTGGATATACGGTCTCAACGATGGGAAACTGCTCAAGGGTGTCAGGCTCGGCGACCCGCAGATAATCCCCCGCGGCGGCGGTAGGGCCGTGATAATGAACCGTGTGGTCTCCGTCGGTGTCAAGGGCGGGGATACGGTGTGGGTTCTTACACTCAAGGATATAAGGTACTTCAAGGATGGGGAGCCCATCTACAGGGTGGATTTCGGTGATAAGCGTTTCCTCACCGGCACGGTGAAGAACGACACCTTCTACTGGATCACCTACGATAAGTCCGTGCGTATCGCCCCGGTGAGCAAATACACCGTCGTAAAGGTTCAAGAGCGGGGTGAGTAGGGAGGATACCTTCTGGATGGCCCTCGCCGTCTGCGAGGCCCGCAGGGCTCTGTCCGAAGGGGAAGTTCCGGTTGGGGCGGTTCTGGTGAAAGGAGGCCGCCTCATATCCAAGGCCCACAATAGGACGGGAGCGCATCCCCTACACCACGCCGAAATTCTCGCCATGCTCTCGGTCCATCCGGATGAGGTTGAGGGTGCCACCCTTTACGTGACGATGGAGCCGTGCGTGATGTGCAGCGGGGCGGCCGTTTTGGCCCGCCTTCGGGAGATAGTCTTCGCCGTTGAGAATCCGAAGTTCGGAGGCACGTACTCGCTCTATCAGATCCCCCTTGATGATCGTCTCAACCACCGGTTGAGGGTCAGGCGGGGACCGCTCGCCCACGAGGTCAGGAGGTTGCTCCGGGAGTACTTCGGGAGGCAGGTATGAGGGTGGAGTGGCTCGGTACGGTCCCCTACTCGGAGGCTTGGGAGCTCCAGAGGCGTCTCCACGCGGAGGTGGTATCGGGCGGCGAGGAGAGGGTGCTACTTCTGGAGCATCCGCCTGTCATAACTCTCGGTAAATCCGCCAAGCCGGAGAATCTTCTCGTTCCAGAGGAGGAGCTGGAGCGTCGGGGTGTGGAGGTCTTCCGGGTGGATAGGGGGGGAGATGCCACCTTCCACGGTCCCGGCCAGCTGGTGGCATACTTCATCCTTCGCACGGAGAGCGCCAAGAGGACGGTTGAGGCCCTTGAGGAGGTCGTTAAGAGGTCGCTGAATCGTGTGGCCGCGCTAAACTTCACCGAGGGGCCTCATGCGGGCGTGTGGGTTGATGGGAGGAAGATAGCATCCATAGGTTTGGCTCTGAAGAGGGGAGCGACGATGCACGGGTTCGCCCTCAATCTCACGATTGACCTCTCCTACTTCCTGCTGATAAATCCCTGCGGCCTTCCTTCGTCGGTTATGACCTCCCTGAAGAGGGAGACGGGGCTTGAGATACCTCCGAAGGACTTCTACCCCTACGTGATTGAGGCCGTTGAGGAGGTATTCGGGGCTTATAAGCGTTAATCGGTATCACTATGAGGGCAAATGGCCTCCAAGTGAAACCATCCCCTCACCGGCAGTGGTTCATCACAGCCTTGACCTTCTCACTAAACCCCTTCCCTCCCCTCTGCCGTACAGGAACGCCGAATCCCCTACGGGCGTAA
>JAADDJ010000058.1 GCA_013153965.1 Thermotogae bacterium | reverse complement strand
CGAGGGGTCGGTGGAAACGACCGCCAGAACCGTATCGGCGTATCCTCCCGTATCGGGAGCGATGTCCGCGTGTAGGTCGGGGGATATGTGCATCCTCCTTCCGCCCACATCCATGCCTATCAGATAGACGGACGTATCAATGCGCACCACCTTCAGGTAGAATCCCTCATCCGGTGGTAGGGAGTCGTCGGCCGAGTACAGATGTATCGGCCTGAAGACGTCCAAACCTACGATGTGCGCGCAGGTGTCGGCGAGGCATACGGTTGTGTCCGCAACGAGGGGTTCTTGCAGGACCGTGGCTCCACATGTTCCAGCATCTATGGAGATCGCCGTCTTTACATCCTTGAAGGTATCCACCACGTAGGTATGGCTATCGGGCGAGCACCACAGGACTTCCAGATATACCCCTCTGGCTATAGCATGTTTGGCTCCGATATCGCATGGCGTGCATTCACACTTTGATTCGGGAAATTTCGGCAACAACCTGTCGCACATCACTTCGCCGGAAGCGAAGAGCGCCAAAGTGAGCGACGAAAATAATAGCAACCTCCTCATATTAACCTCCTTTAACCTACAAAGTGTATGCCCGAAAGGGGGGGAGGGTTTGGGGACCTTCGGAAACGGTTTCTCCACGCAGACTCAAAATTTATCATTCGGCTTTCCAAATTATGAATCTACTGCTGCAAAATTTTGTGGCCACACCATCCACGCACGGAATTGGGAAATGGATACGCTTCGGCGGTAGAATCGCCCCCTATGTGGGAGACTTTGATTTTGAGCGCCATAGCCCTCGGAATTTTGGGTTTCGTGGCGGCCATACTTACCTACTTCTACATAAAGAGCCTCCCCGCCGGCGAAGGCCGGATGGTTGAGTACGCGGAGGCTATACGTAGGGGAGCCTTCGTATTCCTCCGTAGGGAGTACATATACATCGGTATATTCGTCATCGTCGTCTTTCTGGTCCTGACGTTCGCCATAAAGCCTCTGGTGGGAGTAGCCTATCTCACGGGTGCCCTCTTCTCCCTCCTTGCCGGATTCGTCGGTATGGCGGCCGCCACCTTGGCCAACGTGCGCACCGCCTACGTCGCCTACAAGACCAAGGACGCCGGAAGTACCCTATCCGTGGCCTTTAAGGGTGGATCGGTGATGGGTATAACCGTGGCCGCCCTCGGTCTCTTGGGCGTGGCCTTCTGGTACTGGCTGACGAAGGATGCGGCCGTCCTCAGCGGGTTCGGTATGGGGGCCTCCTCCGTAGCCCTCTTCGCCCGCGTGGGTGGCGGCATATACACCAAGGCGGCCGACGTCGGTGCGGACCTCGTCGGTAAGGTTGAGGCCGGGATACCCGAGGACGACCCCCGAAACCCTGCGGTCATAGCGGATAACGTGGGAGATAACGTTGGAGACACGGCCGGAATGGGTGCGGACCTGTACGAGTCCTACGTGGGTAGCATGGTAGCCACCGTGGCCATAGCCTTGGCCGGCTCCTTCGCCCTGTCAGGTATGAAGTACGAGTACGGGGCCCTACCCATAATTCTGGCGGCCCTCGGCCTCGTCGTGTCTCTCCTCGCCGTCTATGCGATAGACCTCTTCAAGAAGGCCGACCCGGCCACCGCCATAAGGAACGCCACCATAACCGCCGCCATCCTCTTCGTGATAGGCGCGTACTTCGTCAATCAGATAGTCGTCGGCAGCGTGGGGACTTGGCTGGCGGTGGTAGGAGGACTGGTTGCGGGTCTCCTTATAGGATTTGAGAGCGAGTACTACACATCCGGTAAGCCCATAAAGTTCATAGCGGAGTCCGCCGAATTCGGCCCCGCCACCGTAATCATCAACGGTGTGGCCGTGGGGTACGAGTCCGTGGTTCTTCCCTTCATAACCATCGCCGCCGCCGTCCTCTTCGGGTACTTCTCCGCCGAGCTCTGGAGCGCTCCCGGCCTCGGCATATACGGCGTGGCTCTGGCGGCCGTGGGTATGCTGGCGACTGTCGGAATAGTGATGACCACCGACTCCTACGGGCCCATAGCCGACAACGCCGGAGGCATAACCGAGATGTCCCATCTCGGTGAGGACGTCCGTGCCATAACGGACCGCTTGGACGCCCTCGGCAACACCACGGCGGCCATAGGTAAGGGCTTCGCCATAGGCTCGGCCGCCCTGGCGGCTCTGGCCCTTCTGGTGGCCTACAAGGAAACCGTGGGTCTCGCCGTGCTGGACTTCTCCAAGGTTGAGAGCGTGGCCGGAGCCTTTCTCGGCGCTGCGATGCCGGCACTCATCGCGGCCATGACCCTGAAGGCCGTAGGACGGGCCGCCAACAGGATGGTGGCCGAGGTACGTCGCCAGTTCAAGGAGTTGAACCTGCTCAGCGACCCCAACGCCCGTCCCCAGTACGATAGGGCGATAGACATAGTCACGCAGGCGGCCATAAAGGAGATGATACTTCCCGGCGTTTCGGCCGTTCTGGCTCCTATAGTCGTGGGATTCCTCCTCGGTCCCGAGGCCTTGGGCTTCTTCCTCGGGG
This sequence comes from Thermotogae bacterium, assembly GCA_013153965.1. Classification (GTDB taxonomy): domain Bacteria; phylum Hydrothermota; class Hydrothermia; order LBFQ01; family LBFQ01; genus JAADCS01. The sequence goes on along the minus strand of JAADDJ010000058.1, from coordinate 18,045 downwards.
CGGCCCTCCTCGTGGGAGCCCTCATAGCCATATTCATGGCCAACGCCGGAGGTGCTTGGGACAACGCCAAGAAGTACATAGAGGCCGGCCACTTCGGCGGTAAGGGCTCCGACGCCCACAAGGCCGCCGTCGTGGGCGACACCGTGGGGGATCCCTTCAAGGATACCACGGGACCTTCCATGAACATCCTCATAAAGCTCATGTCCATCGTCTCTCTGGTCTTCGGTACCCTGATACACCAGTACGGCGGACTGCTCCTTAAACTCTTCGGACAGTGATAAGGCGGGCGGGGGTTTCCCCCCCCCGCCCTCAACTTCCGAGATTATCTTCAATCCTCTTTAGGAAGCGTCTCAGATTCCTCTCCCAATCGCACCTCTGAAGGATGAGGCGCCGATTTCTCGCTCTCGCCTCGGACCACCAACCGTGATCGTACCTCTCGGTGAAGGCCCCGAACAGGGCCTCCGCCTTCGGAGGTGCCACTATCCCCCCATCCTCCCCCACCCACTCCCTGTTGGCCGGTATGTCCGAGACTACGGGCACACCGCCGAGGGCCATGCACTCCAGCAGGGACACGGACGAGGCGTCCCTGTCGGGGATGGATATGCAGAAGTGGGCGGAGCGGAGGACGCGGAGGTACTCCGAATAGGGAAGAATGCCCGTGAAATTCACGTTGAGATTCAATCTGCGGGCGAGAGCTTTCAACTCCTCCGTCCTGCTGCCGGTCTGCAGGTAGGTTATCCTCACGGGATACCTGTCAGCTACGAGCCGAAGGAATTTCATAACCTCCCCATGATTGAAGAGGTCCTCGTGTCGGCGTATGGATACGAAGTGCAAGGGGCTCTCCGGCAACTCCACCATACCCATCTCCCTCACCCTTCGCTCCACACCGAAGGGTATAACCTCAACCCTATCCTCCGGATAGCCGAACTCCCTCAGAAGGATATCCCGCACGAAATTCGCATCCACAAGGACCATATCGTAGGAGCGCACTATTCGTCGGGCCGCCGCCCTGTGGATGGGACTCTTGAAGGCCCAGTGGAGGATATCCGACCCCCAGAGGGCCAAGACCTTCAGCGGGGCATGCACGAATGAGCCTATCAGACCGTAGTTGGGGAGAAAGTGGGCGAACAGGACGTGCGGGGAGAATCTGGCCGAGCGTCTCCTGACTTCGCCTATGGCCATCAGGTACTTCAACTTGGGGGGCGATACGACCCGAATCCTCTCCATCCCCTCCTTCACCGATGGCTCCAGCGAGAGGGCGAGAACGTCGTGCCCCGCCTCCCTGAGCGAATCCACCCATCTGTGGGTGTGGTAGGCGGACGCATCCCCCAGAACGACGAATCTCATGCCTTTATGAAGCCGCTCTCATCCACGAATACCACCAACTTCAAAACCACCACCTCGCTTATATCGTCCGTCTTTATGAGAATCTCGGGTACATCGTCGGGGATGTTCTCACCATGCCGCAGCTGCTCCTCCAGATACCTTCGCAACTCGTACTCCCCCCTCTGAATGACGTCGGGCAGGCTCGCACTCCTTATATGTATGCTCCTTATGGCGGGGATCTCAAGAACGTAATCCCCCTCCAGCGACAGGGTTATCTTCGCCGTGTATTTGAACATCATGGCTCACCTACCCTCTATGGTGTAGAAGGCGTAGAGAACCCCGAAGACCACCGCGGCCGACACCAGAACCTCCACCAAACCGCCGGATGGTGTGGTCGGAGGAGAGATCTCGGGGACCTTCACCTCGTCCAACTCGTAGGGCATGACGAAGTCCGAGTATTTCCCGACGACCTCCCCCTCGTAGGCGCACCCCTTTATGAGGGCCCGGAAGGAGGCTATACGATTGACCCTCCAGAGGGATCTACGATACACGACCCTACCGTCGGTTATATTCACGTAGGTGGTGCAGGTCAAGGTGGTGTCCGTGTATCTCATCTTCAGATAGTCAAAGAGGACCTTGGGGATGCCCTGTCCCACGAAGACGGTTTGGGGGGAGAGGCGACACCTCCCCCCGCATGCGCTATCAACGGCCGCGTAGAGTATCTCAAGGTCGTTGGGGAGGAGCGCGAGCATGAAGAGCATGCTACCCCCCCAGATCCCCGCCCCCCTCCCACTCGGGTTCGTCGCCCTCAAAGTCCGGGAAGTACTCCGACGCGGTGTCCATCACGCTGGAGCTCACGAATATGGGAGCCCCGGCCCTCAGGGCGAGGGCTATCGCATCGGAGGGACGGGAATCTATGCTGTAGGTCTTCCCGTCGTGGGATAGGATGATCCGGGCGTAGTAGGTGCCATCAACCAAATCGTTTATTATCACCTTATCCACCTTGACGCCTAAGACCGAGAGAATCTCGTGCATCAGGTCGTGCGTCAGGGGGCGGGAGAAGGTCTCACCGTTGAGGGCCATGCTTATGGCCTTCGCCTCAAACGGTCCGATTATTATCGGGAGGAGGCGACTCCCGCTCTTCTCCTTCAGAACGACGGCTATGGCCATCCCCTCCTCACTCTGTAGGAGGACGACGTTCTTGACTTCAACCTCTATGAGATTCTTCATCACTCCTCGGGGTCAACCTTCACCTTCACCTTGGCCACGACTTCGGGGTGGAGCTTTATCTCAACCTCGTGGGTGCCGAACTCTCCTATGGCCTCCTCAAGGAGCACCTGCGACTTCTCCACCTCGTAGCCCATCTCACGGAGTTTATCGGCCACGTCCTTGGCGGATACGGAGCCGAAGGGTTTGCCCTCCTCGTTGGTCTTGAGGACGAACTGGAGCCTCTCCCCCGCGAGCCTCTTGGCCACCTGCTCCATCTTGGCCTTGCGCTTCTTGAGGGATATCTCCTTCATCCTCTGCCGGTTCTCCCACTGCTTGAGGACGGAGGGTGTGGCCTCAACCGCCAGACCTCTGGGAATGAGATAGTTCTTGGCGTATCCCCAACGGACTCGCACGACGTCCCCGGCCTTTCCCAGCTTGGGTACATCCTTCAGCAGCAGAACATTCACGAGCTTCATACGATGTACTCCTTGATGAAGGGCAGAAGGGCCAACATGCGCGCGCGCTTTATGGCACGGGCCAGACGGCGTTGCTCCTTGGCCGTGAGCCTCGTATATCTACGGGGCAGGATCTTGCCCGTAGGCGATATGTACCGCTTTAAGGTCTCCACATCCTTGTAGTCAAACGTCCTTTCCTTCCTCTTCCTTGCCATGTTTCTACCTCCTTTTTCTAAAAGGGCATGTCGCCCGGCGGGAGTCCTATATCCTCATCGGAAGGAGGCTCGTACTCCGAGAGGTCAACACTCTCCTCCCGAGTGGCGGCCCTCTCAAGGATCTGCACCCTGTAGGCCCTTATCTCGTAGGTGTTGAACTTCTTCCCCTCGCTCTCCCACTCCCTGTAGCGCAGTTTCCCCTCAACGACAACGGGGGTTCCCTTCGTCAATCTCCGCACCAGCTGCTCGTTGAGATCGTTCCGCCCCACCGAGTACAGGACGTCTATGAAGACGGTGTTGCTCTTCCACTCTCCCCCGCTCCTGTAGGGGTTGTCGGAGGCGAGGCGGAACTTTATGAAGTTCCTACCATCGGAGGTGTTCCTTATCTCCGCGTCGGAGACGAGCCTACCCGAGAGGATTACGAAGTTTATGTTGGGTATCCTCAAGGTGCGATCTTCCCTCATTCCTCATCCCTCCTAACGACCATGTACCTCAAGAAGGTGCGCATCAGCCTCATATGCTCGTTGAGATCATAGGCCACGTTGGGCGGAGCCTTGAAGTGTATGAAGTAGTACCGACCGTGCGTTTGCTTCTTTATGGGGTACGCCAGCTCCCTTATACCCCAATCCTCCTCACCCACTATCTCACCACCGTTCTCGGTGATGAAAGCCTTGACCTTCTCTATGGACCCAGCCTGCTCCTCGTCGCTCTGCTGGGGGCTCAGGACAAGAGCCACTTCGTACTCTCGCATAACCAGGAATTATACTGGTGAATATCTCAACTATGGTGGGAATTGGCCGGCAATTCTATCGTTTCGTAAAGTGAAATAAACTCAGCACTTACAACAGCTATAGCCTATTCTTCCATTTTATTGCTCCACGTCTTAGACGTGGATGCCAACTTTAGAATAAAAGAAGTGTGAGTAAAAAAAGGATCAAAATAAGGGTTGAGGGGGAGATTTTGAGGAAGATACGGGAGGAGTATTTTGAGGGAAGTATAGAGGAGGCAGCAGAAAAGTTAAAGGCAATTTTTGGTTGGGATGGGGAAAAGATGAAAAGCAAGCTTGAAGAGTGGGAGAGGAAGGGTGCGGAATTAACACCGAGGCAAATAGAGGAGATAGCGGACAGATACACTGTAAGTGTGGCAATGTTACTTCTACCCGAGATGTCTTTAGTGCCCCCACGCAAGACTCGGTATGATCATCGTCTCTACAGCCGTGAGATACCATACAGCGATAGATTATGGATACGAAGAGCAGAGGTAATACAGGAAATTTTAGAGGCAGAGGGATACGGTGGGCAACTGCCGAAAATAAAGATTACAAGAAACAATGTAAGGGAGGTCGCTCGGAACATAAGAAAGCATATAAAATTCACGGAGGAGGTACAACGGAACGTAGAAGATCCCGTAAAAGCATTGAGAGAGGAGTTTGAAAGAATGGGGATATACGTTCTGTTAGTACCGATGGATGCGGGGAGCATAGGAGGCTTTGCCGTGGGTGGAAGGGTACCCATAATAGGGATAAATACGAAGGATAGGCCCGTAAGACAGCTCTTCACCCTTGCGCATGAGCTCTGTCATGTTTTGATGAGTGATAGCATAGACATATGCCCTTCGCAGGAGCAAGCGGAGGAAAACGTAGAGGCCCTATGCAACGAGTTTGCGGGAGAGTTTCTATTACCTATTGATGTGGCGCTCCGCGAATGGCGTCTTTGGAATCATTTGCCTCTCTCACAAAGATTAAAAAAGATAGCCGAAAATTACCACGTGAGTCAAGATGTAGTATTTATCCGCCTCATTCGTGCCGGAATACTAAGTTGGAAGGAGTATGAGGATTGGAATTCTAATAGACCTGAGATTGAAGAAAAGAAGCTCACGGGAAGAGGCGGTAAATATGTATATAACATTCGGAAATGGTATGGAGAAGTTCTACCGGCCATTATTTACAATCTTGTTAAGTACGGTAAGGTGAGTGGAGGTACGGCTGGATGGTGCTTAAGAGATAAGGACTTAAGGAATGTGAGGAGGCTTGTAACTGTATGACGGACGTTTATATTCTGGATACAACTTTCCTTTGGGAGTTTATGAAGCAAATAGACATTGAAAGTGAGGAAATGGCAAAAAGATTGATAACTCGCTTAAAAAGCCTGCATCCAGTTATTCCGCGGGAGGTTATACGCGAAATGTACGGAGAATGGCAGGAGGTAGTTGTAAAAAATTTTAGGGATAATATTATACCGCTTAGTGAAAAACAGGTAGAAATTTATAAAAGCAAGGTAATTTCACTTATTATTCATCGCTGGAGAGATCATGTGTTTAAAGAACTTCGAATGAAGGTATGGGCAGATCCTTGGATTATAGCCGTTGCCTTAGAAGCATCTGAAAAAAGTATACTTGGTCTGAAGGTAAAAGTAATAATTGTATCTGATGACAAACTTCTAGAGCAGATGGCTAAGGCTGTGAATCCGAATTTGGTAGTTCTACCTTCGATAGAACTTCTGAAATGGTTGAAAAAAGAGAAAATACAATAAAGATAAATTTAGCGCTGATTGCTCGGATCCAGAGGGCGTACCCTCACGCGGTCCGTTATCTGCCTGATGAGGGAGCTCAAGACCTTTCCCGGACCCACCTCCCAGACCTCCCTCACCCCTATTCGCAGAGCCTCGTCTATCATATCAACGAATCTCACGGAGGAGTGGAGCTGGACCCGCAGGGCCGCCCTTATCTCCTCCTCGTCCATCGTAGCCTTGCCGGTGGTCCCGAGTATTACGGGAACTCGGGGCCGTCCGAACTTCACCCCATCCAAGAGGGAGGCGAACCTCTCCGACGCCTCCTCAACCGCCGGAGAGTGGGAGGCGAAGCTTATCCGGAGGCGTATGGCCCGCAGATGGGCCCCGAGACGCCGAGCCTTCCTGTGAAGCATCTCCAGAGCCCTATCCACCTCAACCTTGTAGCCGGATATGACCACCTGTCTGGGGGAGTTGTAATTTGCTATCACGAGGGTCTTTGAGCGGATGGCGTTGAGAACCTCCTCGGCAAAACGTAGCACGTTCTCACCTATCAGGGCGACCATGCTCCCCTCCCTCCGGGTATTCTCCTCAATTATCCTTCCCCTCTCAACCACCAGATTCAGGGCGCTCCTAAAGTCAAGGACACCCGCCGCATAGAGCGCGGCGAACTCCCCCAAACTGTGCCCGAGAACCACGTCGGGGGGTCTCACGGACCTGACGGCCTCGTACAGGGCCGCCGAGTACAGGAATATGGCCGGATGGGTGTTGCGGGTTCTGCGAAGCTCCTCCTCGGTGGCATCAAACAGGAGGCGACTTATGGGTCTGCCGAGTATTCCGTCGGCCCTACGAAGTACATCCTCAACCTCCGGATACGCCTCAAGGAGGGACTTGCCCATCCCGGGATACTGGGAGCCTTGGCCGGGGAAGGCGTACGCGAGCATAAAGGGGCATTCTATCCGTGCCGTCTCTCTATATTCGTCCGGGTTGCAGCCTAAGATTTCCCCCCTACAATATCCTCCATGGTCATACGCAGCCGTATAGACACCAACTCCGCCGAGTTCAAGGAAAATTACGAGTACAACCGGGCCAAGGTGGAGGAGTTTCGTAGGATACTTGAGGAGGTTAGACATCGCCGACCGGAGAAGGCCGTGAAACTTCACCGTCAGCGGGGAAAACTCTTGGCCCGCGAGAGGATCCAGAAACTCATAGACCCCGATACCCCCTTCTTGGAGCTCTCCCCCTTGGCGGCCTACGGGATGTACGACAACGAGGTCCCGCAGGCGGGGATAATCACGGGTATAGGCATAGTTGAGGGGAAGGAGGCGGTGATAGTGGCGAACGACGCCACCGTGAAGGGAGGGACCTACTTCCCCGAGACCATAAAGAAGCACATAAGGGCCCAAGAGATAGCCCTGCAGAATCGTCTCCCCATAGTCTATTTGGTGGATTCGGGAGGGGTGTTTTTGCCCATGCAGGCGGAGGTCTTTCCCGACAGATTCCACTTCGGCCGCATCTTCTACAATCAGGCCGTCATGTCCTCTCTGGGGATCCCCCAAATATCGGCCGTGATGGGGATGTGCACGGCCGGGGGAGCCTACGTACCCGCCATGAGCGACGAGAACGTCATAGTCAAGGGTACGGGTACCATATACCTCGCCGGTCCCCCTCTGGTGAAGGCGGCCACCGGTGAGGAGGTGGATGAGCAGACCCTCGGCGGCGGCGTCATGCACTCCACGGTCTCCGGAGTTACGGACCACCTGGCCGAGAGCGACGAGCACGCCATAGAGATCCTCAGGTCCATATTCCGCAACCTCAACTGGAGGAAACGGATTCCACTTGAGCTTCAAGAGCCGGAGGAGCCCCTGTACGACCCGGAGGAGATATACGGCATCCTTCCCAAGGACCCCCGAAAACCCTTTGATATGCGGGAGATCATAGCCCGGATAGTGGATGGGAGTCGTTTCCACGAGTTCAAGGCCGGGTACGGAACCACCCTCATAACCGGCTTCGCCCACATAAACGGCATACCCGTGGGCATACTGGCCAACAACGGGGTCCTATTCTCCGAATCCGCCCTCAAGGGGGCCCACTTCATTATGCTGGCGGATCAGAGGCGTATCCCCCTCATCTTCCTCCAGAACATAACCGGCTTCATGGTGGGAAGCAAGTACGAGCGGGAGGGTATAACCAAGCACGGAGCGAAGATGGTTCAGGCCGTATCCACGGCCACGGTCCCCAAGATAACTTTGATCGTCGGAGGCTCCCATGGGGCCGGAAATTACGCCATGGCGGGACGGGCTTACGACCCCCGCTTCCTCTTCATGTATCCGACGGCCCGCATATCCGTCATGGGGGCGGAGCAGGCCGCCACGGTGATGGAGATAATCACCGAGCGCAAGTACAAGCGCCAGGGCAAGGATCTAACCGAGGAGGAGCGCCGAGAGCTGCGCCAGAGGATAATAGCCGAGTACGAGAGGGTGGCCAGCGCGTACTACTCCACGGCCCGCCTCTGGGACGATGGCATAATAGACCCCATCCAAACGAGGGACGTCCTCACCTTCGCCCTATCGGTGGCTATAAACCACATACCCGACGAGAGGAGATATCCGGTGTTCAGATTCTAAGACCCCTCCACCCTACGCTTGAGCTCGTAGAGGATGTCCAGAGCCTCGCGCGGCGAGAGGGAATCAACGTTTAAGGAGCGCAGGAACTCCTCCACGTCTCCCCCGTTCCCCGACGTGCGCAGCAGAAATTCCCGCTCAAATCTCCTCTGCAATTCCTCCGCCCTCTCAATCACCATATCCGGCAGGCCGGCCAGACGGGCCACGTAGAGACCGTAGCTGCGATCCGCACTCCCGGGAACTATCCTGTAGAGGAATATCACCTCCCCTTCCTCCTCCTTCACGGCCGCCTTGAGATTGAAGGCCCTCGGGTCATCCGATGCGAGACGGGATAGCTCGTGGTAGTGGGTGGCGAAGAGGGTCTTGGCACCTATCTTTGATAGGATGTACTCGGAGACCGCCCACGCTATGGCCAATCCGTCGTGCGTGCTGGTTCCCCTGCCTATCTCGTCAAGCAGGAGCAGACTCCTGCGGGTGGCGTGTCGGAGGATGTGGGAGACCTCGTTCATCTCCGCCATGAAGGTGGATATACCCCGCGAGAGATCGTCCGACGCGCCTATACGGGTGAATATCCTGTCGGTGAGGGGTATCCTCGCGCGGTTGGCGGGCACGAATCCCCCCATGTGGGCCATCAGGACTATCAGGCCCACCTGCCGCAGGTAGGTTGATTTGCCCCCCATGTTGGGGCCCGTTATCAGGGCGAAGAACCTACCCTCGTCCAGAGAGGTGTCGTTGGGTACGAAGGCCCTGTCCAAGAAGGCCTCCACCATCGGATGCCTCCCGCCCTCTATCTCCAGAGCGTAGCCCGTATGTATCTCGGGCTTGACGTAATCGTAATCGTTGGCCACGTCGGATAGGGCCAAAGCCACGTCCATCTCGGCCACGATCCCGCTCAAGGCCTTTATGAGGTGGGAGTGGGCGACCACCCGGCGTAGGATGCCCCTGTACAGCTCCCTCTCCAAGGAGATGGCCCTATCCTTGGCCGACAGTATCCGCATCTCCAAATCCTGCAGCTCCGCCGTCTTGTACCTTTCGGAGTTCTTTAGGGATTGGATGGGTACGAAGTCCTCGGGAACCTTCCTCCTCTGGCTGCGGGGAACCTCGTAGTAGTATCCGAAGGCGGAGACGTACCCCACCTTCAGGCTCTGAATCCCCGTGCGTTTCCTCTCCTTCTCCTCCAGAGCCTTCAGGAGCTCACTCCCCTCACGCTGGATCCTCCGGAGATCATCCAAGGTGGCGTCTATCCCGTCCCTTATGATGCCACCGGACGATAGGTCGGTCGGCGGCTCATCCACCAGCGAGTCGGTTATGTACTCGGCCAGCTTCCGCAAGGTGGCGAGGTTTTCGGGCGGCATGGCCTTCATCTTGGACGCTGCGGCCGTGGCTCCCATGAGGGAGCGGGCTAACCGTAGGAGATTGCGGGGTGAGAGTTTTCCGGAGGAGGCTCGGGCCGTGTCCCTCTCAAGGTCCCTCACGTCCGCGAGGAGCCTACCTATCTCCATGGCCAGCGTGCGGTTGTTGAAGAAGGTCTCCACCCGCCTCTGACGCTCCAATATATCCTGTCGGCGCCTGTAGGGGTGGGAGATTGAGAAGCGCAGGAGCCGCTTGCCCATGGGGGTCCGGCAACGGTTAAGCAGGGCGTAAAGGGAGCGCTCACCGAAGAGGTCCAAGGTCTCGCTGGTGCGCTCGTCCAGAGGGATGTAGCGCCCCGTATCGTACCTGACGGGCCTCTGCAGGTGGGCTATGGCGTTCGGGCGCTTCTCCTTCAGGTAAGATAGGAGGGCCCCGAAGGCACTCATGACTATGGGAGGGACCTCCGGAACCTCCCCATACACCTCGCGCAGCAACTCCGCTCCCCTTTGCGATGTGAAGACGTCCCTATCCCTCTCCGTTATAGCCTTGATCTCCAGAGGGGGGCTGTATCCTCTGGGCAGTATCAACTCCGCCACATTCAGTCGCCCGAGCTCGTCCTTCACCTCCCTCTCGTCCCCGTGTATGTATAGGACATCGCCCGTTGATAGGTCCACCATGGCCGCCGCCCCCTCACTCAAGGCGGATACGTAAGCGACGAGGTAGTTGTTGGTATCCTCCGGAAGTATCCCCTCCGACAGGACGGTCCCCGGGGTTATCACCTCCGTGACGACCCGCTTGAGGAGGGTTCGCCCCTCCTTCTCATCGGTCTGGTCGCATATGGCCACCTTGTAGCCCGCCTTGAGGAGGCGGTTTATGTACGTCTCCGCCGCCCGTACGGGGATTCCGGCCATGGGCACCCTTATCCCCTTACCCATCGGCCTGGCGGTGAGCACTATGCCGAGGACCTTGGAGACTTTCTCCGCATCCTCATAGAAGGTCTCGTAAAAGTCGCCCAGATGGAAGAGGAGGATCTCCTCCGGATGTTGGGCCTTTATGCGCTTGTACTGCTCAAGCAGAGGCGTATCCGACTTCTTCCCTTTCCCCTTCTTCGCCGACTTCCTCATCGCTGAAGTTTCCAATTCTAAGGTCGGCACCCTCCGGCTTCGCTTAGAATTTCCCCCGATGAGGGATGAGGATTTCATGAGGATGGCGCTGGAGCTGGCCGAGCTGGGGAGGGGATTCGTATCCCCCAATCCCATGGTGGGGGCCGTGATCGTCAAGGGGAAGCGGGTGGTGGGCGTGGGATACCATCGCCGGTACGGGGAGGAGCATGCGGAGGTAAGGGCTATAAGGGATGCCGGGGATTCGGCCCGTGGCGCCACCATGTACGTCACGCTTGAGCCCCACAACTTCCACGGCCACCAACCCCCATGCACGGAGGCCATACTGGAGGCGGGCATAGCGAGGGTCGTCGTGGGCGCGCTGGATCCCAACCCCAAGGTGAGGGGCGGAGGTGTCAGGCGGCTGCGGGAAGCCGGCGTTGAGGTCGTGGTCGGAGTTCTGGAGGAAGAGGTGCGTCGCCAGAATGAAATCTTCTTCACCTTCCACGAGAGAGGGAGACCTTTCGTCGCCTTGAAGTTGGCCCTCACGGCCGACGGCCGCATAGCCGACCGATGGGGACGCTCACGATGGATAACCTCGGAGGCGGCCCGGGAGAGGGTTCATCTGATGCGCTCGTACCACGATGCCATCCTCGTCGGGGCCGGAACCGTCCGGGCGGATGATCCCCTCCTCACCGTCAGGCACGTATTCACGGAGAGACAACCCCTCAGGGTCGTCCTATCCCGCTCCGGCAAGCTCCCGTGCGACGCGCGAGTCTTTGGAGGAGATGCGCCCACACTCCTCCTATCGGTACGGGAGCCCGAATGCCGGCCGGAGGGGGTTGAGATAATACCCTTCTCGGGGGCCTTCGCCGAGGCTCTGGAGATACTGCGGGAGCGGGGCATAACGTCGGTCTTGGTTGAGGGGGGGAGGGAGGTGGCCACCACCCTCCTGACGGAGGGGCCTCTGGACAGGATACACCTCTTCATCGCCCCGAAGTTTCTGGGTGGGGACTTCGGGCCCCTCGCGAAGGCCCTACCCGTGGGGGAGGCCCTAAAGTTCTCGGTTGAGTCGGCCGAGGTGGTGGGTGAGGATGTCCTTATGGAGTTGGTGGCGGATGGATAACGCCGTTATACTCACCACCCGATGAAGTTCTACCCGACGGTAGGTCTGGAGGTGCATGTTGAGCTGGGAACGAGAAGCAAGATGTTCTGCTCCTGCCCGGTCGGAGAGTGGGATGAGCCGAACGTGGCCGTCTGTCCGATATGCATGGGGCATCCGGGGACTCTACCCGTTCCCAACAGGAGAGCCGTAGTATTCGCCGTCGCTCTGGGACTCGCTCTACGCGGGGAGGTGGCCCAGATATCTCACTTCTACCGGAAGAACTACTTCTACCCGGACCTCCCCAAGGGGTACCAGATAACCCAGTACTCGGTCCCCATAGTGAGGAATGCCAACCTTCTCGGTGTGCGCATAGAGAGGATGAATCTGGAGGAGGAGACGGCCAAATCTCTCCACACCGACGAGGGCAGCGTACTACTTGACTTCAACAGGGCCGGAATCCCCCTTCTGGAGATAGTTTCCGCCCCCGACATAACCTCTCCGGAGGAGGCCCGCAGGTACCTGACGGCCCTCCAGGCTGTCGTCAGATACCTCGGCATATCCGACGCGCACATGGAGAAGGGCCAGATGCGGGTGGATGTGAATGTGTCGGTATCTCCGGATCCGGAGCGGCTCGGTACCAAGGTGGAGATAAAGAATCTGAACTCCTTCAAGGCCGTGGCCGATGCCATAAGGTACGAGATAGAGCGCCAGAGCCGGATACTCTCGCAGGGAGGGAAGATCATACACGAGACGAGGATGTGGAACGGCAAGAGGACGGAGCCCATGCGGGTCAAGGAGAGTGAGAGCGATTACAGATATTTCCCCGAGCCCGACATCCCTCCCCTGCGGGTGGATGAGGGAATAGTTCGGGAGGCCGAGGGCCTTCTGGTTGAGATGCCTTGGGAGAGGCAGAGCAGGTACGAGGCGGAGGGGATACCCTCCCACATGGCCGAGGTGATAGCATACTCGCCCGATATAGCCTCCGCCTACGAGCGTATAAAGGAGGGGGAGCCGAAGCTGGCGGCGGACCTCCTTCTGAACGTCGTCTTGGGCAAGCTCTTCAAGGCGGGCAAAGACCTCAAGGACTACGATTGGGAGGGATTCAAGGGACTGCTAAAGGCTTACCGGGAGGGGAGATTCCTCCGGGATTATCTGAAGGAGGCGATAGAGAGGCACATAGTGGAGGGAGTGCCCTTCAGCCGCCTCGTGGAGGAGGCCCCGCAGGTGGAGGAGATTGACGTGGAGCCATTCCTACGGGAGCTGATAGCCAACAATCCCAAGGAGGTTGAGAAGTTTGCCAAGGGGCAGAGGGGGGTCGTCGGATTCTTCGTGGGGCAGGTGATGCGCAGGTACAGGGGCAAAGTTGACCCACGCAAAGTGAGGGAGACGGCGGAGCGTCTCTTGGAGGAGGCGACGGGCAACTAACCTTCCCTGTCCTTGAGGTTCTCTATCTGCTCCCTCAGAACGGTCAGGATGAGGGGAAGCTGCTCCCTTATGGCCTCATCGCTCATATCGTCCTCGGCCTCGGCCATCAGCGCCTCGGTTATATCCTGCAGCAGTCCCAATAGCTCCCTGTAGAGTTCAATAGCCGAGAGTTGCCCATTCGCCCGCCTCTGCAGAATCTCCCTCAAGGCGTTCTCTATATCTGCGGCTCTTCTCTTGGCCATGGCTCTCCCCGGGTCTATCCGACCATCCATTGTAAAGGCGAAAGTGCCAAAATGCAAAACGACCTTACAATGGCGGCCGTGTTTGAGGGTCTCATTTCAATAGTCGCCGTCCTCTTCGGTTTCAGCCTTCTGATAGTGTGGCACGAGCTGGGACACCTGCTGGCGGCCCTGTCCGTGGGCGTGAAGGTTGAGGTCTTCTCCATAGGCTTCGGACATCGTCTGTGGGGCTTTAAATTCAAAGGTATAGATTTCCGCGTGTCGGCAATACCCTTCGGCGGATACGTGCGATTCTCCGACGAGGGGGCCGCGGGCATACCGCGGGAGTTCTACGACCGTCCCCTCTGGCAGCGGCTCTGGATCGCCTTCGCCGGTCCCCTCTTCTCCTTCATCCTCGGACCCATACTCATAGCCGTCGCACTCGCCTCCACGGGGAAGGTCAGCGTGATGACCACCCGCATATGGAGGTCCCACGTCGTGGAGTTTGAGGACCTGGACTCCGTCCTGACCCTCAACGGGGAGTTCCTCCGTAGCGGGGAGCGATTCCTGAATCTGATATCCTCCCAAGGCGACAAGGAGGTCTCGCTCCTGCGGGATGGCAGAAACCTTGAGATTACGGTCAAGAGAGCCATACCCCCCGATAGCCTTGAGATGAGGATTCCGCCCGTAGTGGGAGAGGTGAGGGAGGGCTATCCGGCCGCCGAGGCGGGCCTGAAGGTGGGCGATACCATCGTATCGGTGGATACCCTACGGATATACACTTGGCAGCAGCTCGTGGAGTACGTGAGTCCCAAGGGGGATGGGGATACCGTCATCCTCGGCGTCCGCAGGGGGGGAAGGACCCTCCATCTGAAGGTGGGCGTGAGGAGGGATGGGGATGTGGGAAGGATAGGCGTCGTCGTGGCCTACAGGACCTATCCCTTCTCGCCGCCGGAGCTCCTGCGGGAGACGGCCAGACTGACCCTGCGATTCTCCGTTCTCCTCGTGGATGCCGTTAAGAAGATGGTAAATCGTCAGGTCAAGGTGGAGGAGGCGGTGGGGGGACCCATAACCATAGGGGCGGCGATGGCGACGACCGCCCAGCAGGGAATTGACAGGTACTTCCTCCTGCTCGCCCTGATAACCCTCCAGCTGGCGGTCATAAATCTCCTCCCCATCCCCGGCCTTGACGGTGGCCACATCCTCTTCTTCATCGTAGATGAGATGTACTTCCGGATAAGGGGCAGAAGGATACCGGAGAAGGCCCACTTCTGGATACTCATGGTGGGGTTGAGCATCCTGATAACCTTGGCTATTCTGGTGATGGGTCTGGACATTCTCAAACTCCTGACGGGCAGACTCCTCCCCCACCGGTAGTAGAATAGGGGGATGGTGCGCACCCGTCTCGTCGTCATGTACCGCGACATAGACACTCTGGGGCACGTCAATAACGCCGTCTATCTGTCCTACATTGAGCATGCCCGGGTGGAGATGTTCAACGAGTACTACAGGAAGTACGGGAACTTCCACTTCGTGATAGCGAGAGCGGAGATAGACTATCTCCATCCCCTCCATCTGCTTGACGAGGTGGAGGTGGTGGCGTGGGTGGAGAGCATCGGTCGGACGAGCTTTACTATAGGGTACGAGGTCTATAACGGCGACGGAGTCCTATGCGCGAGGGCGAGGACGGTTCAGGTGGCCTACGACCCGGAGAGACGGTCAAAGAGGGAGATTGACCCCATATTCATGCGGTACCTGCGTGCCCACCTGCGCACCTAAGAGACGACGGCCACCCGGGCGGGTTTGAGGAGCTTTCCCCGATACCTCCATCCGGGCTCATAGACGGCCCCCACACTCCCCTTTGACAGCCCCTCGGACTTGATCACGTTCAAGGCCTCCATGTACGAGGGGTCAAACGGCTCCCCCACCTTGGGGACCAGCTTCTCCACGCCGAGCATCCGGAGGGTGTGCTCCATCTTTCTGGCTATGCTCAACGCCCCCTCCTTGACGTTGTCCGGGATCTCCTCCTCGGAGAGTACGCCTAAGAGCCTATCCACATCCTCCAAAAGTACGAAGAGCTCCTTCAGAAGCGACTCCCTACCCCGCGCCTCGGCCTCGCGGACCCGTCCCTCGCTTATCCTCCTGTAGGCCTCATGCTCGCGAAGCATCTGGGCCAAGGCGCCTTTCAGCCTCTCAACCTCCAGACGGAGCCTCTTCCGGTCCCGAACGGCCTTCAGACACAGAAGATCATCCATGGTTGGAATTCTAATTCCGCACCTAAGGCTTTATTATCCTGCGCAGCTCATCCACGCTCATCATCACCTTGCGCGGGCGGGATTTCCCCTCGGCCTTTGACAGGAAGCCGAGCCTCTCCAGCTGGTCCACTATCTTGGCCGCCCTCGGATAACCTATCTCAAGCCTCCTCTGGAGAAGGCTCGTGGAGGCGTACCCCTCCTGAACGAAGACCTCGGCGGCCTTGAGGATGAGGGGGTCCAACTTGCGAAGATTCACCTCACCTCCTCCCTCCTCCTCCTCGTAGGAGTACGGATAGTATCCCTCCAAGGTCTCCTTGAGTACCCTACCCGCCTCCTCCTCGTCCCTGTTGAAGATCTTGGAGAAGAGCTCCTTCAGACGGCCCATCCTCTGCTCGTGGGCCGGCTCATCGCTCCTGAAGAGGGCCGAGAGTACCCCATCCTCGCTCGCCTGACGCACGAATCGCTCCGTGAGGACGTACGGAGTCCTCCACTCCCGCGACAGCCTGTACGTTATCCAAGATATGAGGGCCTGACGGACATCCTTGGGGGACGTGTAGTACCCATGAACTCGCACGGGATCCGGCCTGTCGGGGGTCAGGACGAGCATATCTCCCTTACCGAGCAACCTCTCGGCGCCATCCCTGTCCAGTATGGTACGGGAGTCAAAGCGCGATGCCACCTTGAGGGCTATGCGCGTGGGAAAGTTCGCCTTTATGACAGGTTTAACCACATCCACGGAGGGCCTCTGGGTCGCTACGACCATGTGTATCCCGACGGCTCGGGCCAGCTGCGCCAACCTCTGTATGGACTCCACCGTCTCCTTGGGAGATAGCATCATGAGATCCGCCAGCTCATCTACGACGACCACCACGTAGGGCATGGGCTCCAGCTTCAACCGCTTGGCCTTCCCGTTGTAGGACTCTATATCCTTGGTACCTATGGACGACATGAGGGCGTACCTCTCGGTCATCATATTCACCACGAGCCGGAGGGCCGAGACGGCCTGAGGGACCATCTTGGCGACCGGCAAGAGGAGATGGGGCAGTCCCTCAAAAGCCGAGAGCTCAACCATCTTGGGATCTATCAGGACGAGGCGGAGGGTCTCCGGCGTATTCTTCTTTATTAGGCCGAGGATGAGGGTGGTGAGTAGGACGCTCTTACCGGACCCGGTGGCACCGCCTATGAGGACGTGGGGGGCCTTGTGCAGGTTGAAAACGTAGGGTTTCCCCGAGACATCCACGCCTATGGGCACATCAACGGGGCCACCCAACTTCAGATAAGGCTCAGCGTCCTTGAAGGTGAATACCTTGCGTCTGTCGTTGGGAACCTCTATCCCTATATGGCCGTTGGGCAGAGGGGCGACTATGCGAACGGGCTTGCCCAGCGAGACGTGGAGATCATCCTCCCTGCTCACCACGGAGCTCACCTTGACGCCGGGGGCAGGGACGAACTCGTAGAGGGTCAGAACCGGTCCCCTTGACACCTTAACTATCTCCCCCCGTATGCCGAACTCCGCCAACTTTGACAGTATGGCCCTCTTGGTGCGCTCCACCTCCTCATCCGTGGGAGCGGAATCCTCCCCCCGCTGGGGAGGCTCCGGCTCCTTCTCCTTCGGTCTCTCCTCCTTGGTGGGAAGCGTCGGCGTGGCGACCACGGGCGGGCCTATATCCTCAACCTCAACGGGAGATTCAACCGCCGGCCTCTCCCTTCCCCCGCTGCTCTCCACCGCGGTGAGTGTCTCGGAGGAGGCTGGGACCTCCTCGGTCCTCTCCGTTCGCGATGGTGTCGGCGATTCGGCCTCCTCAACCTTGGCCTCCGTCTCCCTGCGGAGTAGGGATGCCACCTTCCGGTGCAACCCCGTGCCGACGATGAGGGGTACGGGGGATAGCAGGAGGGATAGGATGCCCAGAATCGTCCTTCCCGACAGGATTGAGTAAAGTCCCAGAAGGAGGAGGAAGGGGGACGTCCAGTAGTATTCCGGCAGAGGACGGAAGGGCAGGAGGAGCATCCAAACGGCCGGGACGAGGATGGTCGGGCCGAATATATCCCTCATGGGCTTGAGAACGGGAGACAGAAAGTACGCCACCAACGCCAGCAGTACGCCCGCGAGGATGAAGGGACGATTTCCCCTATCCGCCGATGACCTGACGGTTAAAAGGTACAGCGCTCCCCACAGTAGGATACCGACTAACAGACCGATTATCTTCAACGGTGTATTGTACAGAGGAAAGCGGAGGGTGAGGGATTCGAACC
>JAADDJ010000056.1 GCA_013153965.1 Thermotogae bacterium | reverse complement strand
TTGAAGTTCTTCTACAAGCCGCATATTACCCCCAAAGACACCGGCAAGGTATTCCAGTGGTATTTGGAGATTAGCCCCCTGTATTTCGTAAGGTAATCGTCCGGCCGTACCTCCGGAGTATAATTCCCACCATGGCCAAAGACTATAAAGATACCCTCAACATGCCCCGCACCGACTTCCCCATGAGGGGCCGTCTCCCCCAGCGGGAACCTCTCTTTCAACGCAAATGGGAGGAGAGAGGCATCTTCAAGCGGATAAAGGAGAGGAAAGCCCCCCTGTTCATCCTCCACGACGGCCCCCCCTACTCCAACGGCCACATTCATCTGGGCCACGCTCTCAATAAGACGCTTAAGGATTTCGTCGTACGATACAAGGCTCTAAGGGGCTTTAGGGTGAGCTTCGTCTTAGGCTGGGACAATCACGGAATGCCCATAGAGAAGGCGGTTCTGGAGGACGACGAGCGCCTCAACGACCTGCGTCGCATAAAGAAGGACCTACCCAAGGAGCTCAAGAAGAAGATAGAGGATTTGCTGTATATGGTCAAGCGCACCCGCAAGCTGGTGGCCGAGAGGGGACTTAAGGATTTAGAGGTCAAGAGGTGGATACGGGAGACGAGCCGCAGGTACGCGGAGGTGTGGGTTGAGATTCAGAAGGCGGAATTCAAACGTCTCGGTGTTCTGACCGATTGGGAGGACATATACCTGACGATGGACCCCCAGATAGAGGCGAGGGAGACGGAAGTTTTGGCCCGTTTTACGGAGGAGGGATACATATACCGGGGATATATGCCCCTACCGTGGTCCAGAGAGAGTCAGAGCGCCCTGGCCATGGCCGAGATAGAGTACCGGGAGAAGGAATCCCCCTCCCTGTGGTTCTTGGCCAAATCCTTGGATAACGACTACTACATCCTCGTATGGACCACCACACCTTGGACGCTCTTTGGCAACAGGGCCTTCGCCTTCTCCCCCCATATGGAGTACGTCCTCTTCCGCCTCCCCGACGGGAAGGTGGTGGTCTTCTCCGCCGACGCCGCCGAGAGGATAACCGAGAGCCTCGGATGGGAGGGTGAGGAGGTGGGACGCAAGAGGGGGTCGGAGTTTGAGAATGAGCAGTTCAGCCACCCCCTATTCCCCGACAGGGCCTCTCCGGGTATTCTGGCCGACTTCGTAGCTGCCGACGAGGGGTCGGGCATAGTGCATATCGCTCCGGGCCACGGTAAGGAGGACTACGAGGTGGGCCGCCTCTACGGTCTTGAGGTCTTCTCCCCCGTGGATGAGGTGGGTAATTTTACCAAGGAGGCCGACGAGCAGACGTCCCATCCCCTCAACGTGGCCGGCTTAAGCATAGAGGAGGGAGGGGAGAGGGCCATAGAGCGTTTGAAGGAGAGGGGAACTTTCGTCAAGTTGGGGAAGATACGCCACAGTTATCCTCACGACTGGCGATACAAGAAACCGCTGATATTCCGGGCGACCAGCCAGTGGTTCCTCTCGTTGGACCATAAGGATCTACGTCGCAGGGCTCTGCGGGCCATAAAGGAGGATGTGAGGTGGCATCCCCCCGAGAGCATAAACCGCATTTACGCCTCGGTCAAAGAGAGGCCCGACTGGGTGCTCTCAAGACAGAGGGCTTGGGGTGTGTTCATCCCGTCGTTGGTGTGCCGGAGCTGCGGATGGGAGGGGTTGGTGCCGGAGGTGATGCGCTCCTTGGCCGAGGACATACGCTCGGGCAACAGCGACGCTTGGCTAACCGAACCCCTGCAGAAGTACCTTCCCGAGGGTTTCACCTGCCCGGAGTGCGGATCATCGGATTTGGATAAGCGCTACGACATATTGGACGTTTGGTTTGACTCCGGGTCCACCTGCATAACCGTCCTGAAGGGGAGGAACATCGGCTATCCGGCCGATGTCTATCTGGAGGGTTGGGACCAGCACAGGGGATGGTTCAACGCCTCCCTAATGGTGGGTATGGCCCACGAGGACAGGCCACCCTATCGGGAGGTGATAACCCACGGATTCGTCCTTGACGAGCAGGGGCGAGCCATGTCCAAGTCCTTGGGCAACGTCATACCTCCCTCATACGTGATAGACAAGTACGGGGCGGACGTCCTTAGGCTGTGGGTGGCCTCGGTTGAATACACCCAAGATGTGAGGATAGGAGACGAGATACTCAAGCGGGTCGTGGATGCGTACCGCAAGATCCGAAACACCTTCCGCTATCTCCTCTCCAACCTTTACGACTTCACCGCTCCCCTACCCCACTCCGATATGCTGCCTATGGACCGCTGGGCCCTATCGCGCCTCTACGACGTCTCCCGTGAGGCTAAGGACCTGTACGACCGCTACGAGTTCAACCGCCTCTATCGCCTACTCTACAACTACGTGGTGGAGCTCTCGGCCTTCTACTTTGAGGCCCTGAAGGATCGTTTATACACGTGGGCCCCGGCGGGGAGAGGCCGCCGCTCTGCCCAGACCGCCCTCTACCACATACTGCGGGAGCTGACCCTCGCCTTCTCGCCCATAATCCCCCACACGACCGAGGAAGTTTGGGAGCATTCCCCCTTCAGGGACGAGGCCGAGAGCGTGGCCCTGGCCATATGGGAGGACCTTCCGGAGGAGTTTAAAGACCCTGCCCTTGAGGCCGACTTCTCCGCCTTCTGGCGCATGCGGGAGGAGGTCTATCCGGCCCTTGAGGTACTGAGGCGGGACCGCAGGATAATCGGCCAGAATTTGGATGCCCGCATAGAGCTGCGGCCCAAGGAGGAGTACCGGGAGTTGCTCGGAAGATACTCGGCCTATCTGCCGGAGATATTCGGCGTCTCCCAATTCGTGATCACCGACGAGCCTAAGGGGGATGAGATGGTGGATGGGGAGTTCGGCCTGTGGACCGTCGGCCACGCCAAGGGCAACAAGTGCCCCCGCTGCTGGATGTGGTGGGAGGAGTTGGAGGAGGGGGAGATCTGTCCCAAGTGCAAGGCGGCACTGGCCGGAGAGGATCTGCTCCGATGACGGACCATCTGTCCTTCTTTCGGAATCTTAGGAGGAATCTGGCCAAGGACATCCTGATATTGGCGGGGCCGGAGCAATATCCGGCCCGTGTTATAGTGAGCACCTACGCCGACAGTCTGGGGGCGGACGTTAAAACCGTGTGGGCCGGCGGTCGTCCCCTAAAGGACATTCTGGAGGAGATCGTCAAGTACGCGGGGGCCGCCATGTTCAACCGGTACGTGGTCTGGGTCCGATTTCTGCCCACGGATAAGGCGGTGATACGGATCATAGGCTCCATCCTCAAACATCTGGAAGGGTTGAGCGGGGTTGTTATATCAACCTACGAGGATGCCCACCGTCTCTCCTCCTACGAGTCGGACAGGGTTCTGGTGGTCAATATGCGACGCCTCAAGCCGTCGGAGTTTGAGCTGTGGGTTCTCAAGCGCTTCAAGAGGGAGGGAGAGGAGATTCCAACGCTCAAGCGCAGGCCCGACCTCAAGGCCATACTCCTAAGCGCCCTTCCGAATGACCTGCACGATGCGGAGTTGGAGATAAAGAAACTCCTCCTCTACTCGGACACACCCACCCGGGAGGCCCTGAATCTTCTCTGGAACGTGGAGGACGTGCGTACCTACGAGGTCAGCCGGAAGGTTCAGGATGGGGACAGGTGGGGGGCTCTGGAGATTCTGGATAAGATTCAAAGCTCCGGCGGAGATCCGGCCAAGGTCCTGTCCCAACTTCTGCGGGATCTGACCAACATAGCGCACGTGAAACTCAACCTTCCTCCGCCCTTCGTGGCCAAGAGGTACGCGCAGACGGTTAAGCGTTTCCTCTCGGAGGTGGCCAAAAGGATAAGCGACGGGGACCTGCGGGATGCTCTGGATGAGGTGAAGAGGGCGGAATTTCTCTTTAGAACGGTCCTGAGCGGCCATTCAAGATGGGCCTACCTCAAGATCCTCGTCTGGAGGCTCGCCGAGAAGTTTCAAGAGCGGAGCCGTGAAGAGAAGGTTTTTGGTCGTTAGACTATCGGCCTTGGGGGATCTGGTCCTCATATCCCCGGTCTTGGACTATCTGAGCGCGAAGGGAGAGGTACATCTGATAACGTACCCGGCCTACGCCCCCCTTTACGAGGGGGATCCCCGGGTCTCGGATATGATCGTCGTGAGGAGGAGAGGGTTGGCGGACGCCCTGAATCTCGCCTCGGCGCTGTCCGCTCGCGACTACGAGGTCATGTTTGACCTGCAGGTCAAACCCTTCACCCTGGTGTTGGGGCACGCCCTAACCCGCCGGGGAGTTAGGGTCATCAGAACATCCAAGCGGAGCCTCCGCCGAAGGCTTCACGTGTGGTTCGGTCTTCCTCTAAGCTACGAGTACATACCGAGACTTCACCTGCGGGCGGTAGCCTCCCACTTCGGCGAGGAGCCTCCCGACATAAGGCCGAGCCTTAAGGTGAGCCGCAGGCCCGACCGCCTGCCCGACAGGTACGTTGTCTTGGCACCGGAGGGTAGCGCCCCCCTCAAGAGGTGGGACTTCTCCAACTTTTCGGCTTTGGCCGTTCGTCTCAACTCCCGCGGATATACACCCGTGTGGGTCGGAACGGAGAGGGAGCCGAAGGTCGCCGTGGGTTTGGACCTGAGGGGGAGGACCGACATTCGGGAGCTCGTGGGGGTGGTGGCCGGAGCGAAGGCGCTGGTCGGAAACGATAGCTCCGCCGTCCATATAGCGTACGCCACGGGTGTTCCGGCCGTCGTCGTTATGGGACCGACGACGAAAAGCTTCGGCTTCGTGCCTCCCGACGGAGTGATGGTCGCCGAGCTGCCCCTTAAATGTCGTCCCTGCTCCACCAACGGCTCCGGAAGGTGCATGGTGGGAGGAAGGCCCTGCATGGACCTGAGCGTGGAGGATGTGCTCTCTATCCTTGACGCACACATTCCACATTCTCCCATATAATACTCACCTCACGGGGACGTAGTTCAGCCCGGTTAGAACGCCGGCCTGTCACGCCGGAGGTCGCGGGTTCAAATCCCGTCGTCCCCGTTTGTTTTTTTCTA